>JAFRWP010000001.1 GCA_017437945.1 Candidatus Saccharimonadota bacterium
GAGAGTCACCAACACCCGAAGTCCGTTTCGGCGGCCTAAGGTGGGGGAGATGATTGGGGTTAAGTCGTAACAAGGCATCCGTACCGGAAGGTGCGGATGGATTACCTCCTTTCTAGAGAAGGAATAAGACGTACGAAAGCTTTTTAGCTCGCGTATAGTCAGGTCGGTTGCAGTAATAAGTTTCAAGCTTGATTTATTACATTATCCTTAGGGATGCAACAAAGCTTTACAACAGATACTACGATGTATTAATTGCACAACTAAGTTGTTAACTACAGCACCCCAAGGGGTGTTATTTTTTTGCTTTTTGAGATATAATGCGGTTATGGCTAAAAAAACAAAAAAATTACTAAAAATGAAGAAGATTTCTGCAGACAAGAAGGAGCATTACTGCGTAGTTGCGATGTTTGGTTTGATTGCGGTGACGATGATAGCGGCAAGTGCGATGTTATTGATCGAGACTCAGCAGGGTATGGCAAGATAGCGTATTAATGAAGTCCTCCCGAAGCAGGGAGGCTTTTTGTTGTTTCTGCGCAGAATGGTAACAAAAAAGCCCCGAATTCTGTAGTGCTGTGGCCTTGAGAGATAAATATTACCACGCCCGAATCGGAGCTTTTGTTGTTTTTGTTGTTTGTTTTTTTGTAAATGTGTTTGTTTTTGCGAAAATTGCTGCTTTTGTGATCTGCGAATAATTACAAAAGCTAATTTAAGTGTAAGCTCTTTTATTAGGCTTGTCAAGCATTTTGCATAACTTTTTTATACAAAATTAACAGGGGTGGAGTTTGTAATATTTACCACAATATGAAAAATTATGCGATTTTTGCATCATATTATGAAAATTTGCAAGGGGATATTTTCGTTGTAAAATATGGTTATGGAAAAACGCATTTTTGGAGCAACCGATGGCATTCGGAGCAAAGTTGGCGAGAAGCCGCTGAGGCCAGCATATGTAAAATGTTTGGGCGTGGCGATTGCTAAGTTCTTTAGACATAATCGAATTCTAATTGCGCGCGACACGCGCGAGAGTGGCGTCTGGATTAGCGACGTACTAGTCGAGGGAATTAAGCAATTAGGCGGTACGGTAGGTGATTTGGGTGTTCTGCCAACTCCTGTGGTGCAGAAGATTGTTGGGGCGCGTGACGGGATTATGGGCGGCGTGATGATTACAGCTTCGCATAACCCGGCAACAGACAACGGCGTCAAGGTGTTTATGGGAGACGGGAACAAATTGACCGATGAGCAGGAGCTTGAGGTTGAAAGATTATACTTTGATATCGGTGTAGGTGATGATGTCGAGCCGCCAACGGCCATCTATGTACCAGATGATAACACCGGTGCGATCCGCGAGTACACCGAAATTGTGCGTTTAGCTCTAGAAATTGATGATGACTTTGATGGTGCGCCGATGATTCTAGATGCGGCTTCGGGCGCTGGTCACGATTTTAGCCGACAAGTATTTGAGGCGTTCGGCATTGAGGTGAAACAAATTGACCCAGTGCCGGATGGCAAAAATATCAATGCTGGTTATGGGGCGCTTTATCCAGAGAAGATTGCAGCAGAATCGAAAAAATACGGCGCGATTGGCGTGGCATTAGATGGCGATGCGGACAGAATTGTAGTAACGGATGAAGAGGGGCGAATTTGGAACGGCGACCGCTTGGTGATTTTGCTGGCGGATTATTTACAGAGTAAAGATGCTTTGACGAATAATACGGTCGTATTAACACAATATAGTAATTATGCAGCTGAACAATATCTAACAAATCTTGGTGTTACGGTGCAAAAGGTCGATAATGGTGATCGTTACGTAGCCCAAAAATGCGAGGAGGTTGGCGCGGTACTAGGTGGCGAGTTCTCGGGGCATATTATCTATTTGCCATGGATGAAGAGCTCAGATGGTACCTTTATGGCGATGATGATTCAGAAGATTATGGCGGATAAGGGATGCCGCTTGGCGGATCTTTGGGCGCGCTATGATGATTTACCTTCCAGACAGTGGGCAATTGAGGTGAAAGAGAAGAAACCGCTCGATGAGATCCCGGAGTGGAATGGTGCCGTGGCGGCTGCTACGGGTGATTTTCAAGGCGATGGCCGCATTTTTGCGCGCTATTCTGGCACAGAGAACAAGCTACGCATCTTGGTAGAGGGGAAGAATCTAGATATGGTAGAAGAAGTGGGCGAAAGATTGAAAGCATTAATAGAGAAGGAGATAGGTGCATGATTGAAGTTGGCCCGATGACAGAATATGATGGGGAAATCGCTGAGGTGATGGGGCGCTTGCGTCAGCAACTTAGCGCACGTCACGATGGTTTACCAATTGTGCGAGAGACCATTGAGGAGATGATAGAATCGCCGTATCACGACATTATTATGGCCTTAGACGACGGTAAAATGGTCGGGATGGTATTCGTATCAATTGTGATGGCAACGCTCGACAGAAACGTTTATATGGAGGATCTGGTAGTTGATGCGGAAAGCCGAGGTCAGGGTGTGGGCGGCAAACTACTAGAGGCTGTAAAAGAATGGGGGCGCCAGAAGGGGTGCCGCCGTTTAGAGTTTACGTCTTCGAACCGAGACAATAAGGCGGGGGCGCGCGACTTTTACGTCGGACATGGCGCCGAGATTCGCGATACGGACTTTTACCGAATTGAACTATAAAAAAATCCCCCTCTTGGAAGGGGATTTTTGATGACTTTTAGAACTTGTTCGGCAAGATGAGATGCATGATGAACAAGATAATGTTGGTATGGAGATTGGTGATAAGGAGGAAACCGAGGCCGCAGACAATCATGCCGAAGAGTTTAGTTTTGTTGTAGCTGCTGACGCCGCTAGCGAGACTATCAGCGATTTTCATATGGAAGCGAATAATAAGAATGCCGATAATTAGGATGACAACACCCCACATAAACCAGCCAAAATCGAATTTATACATAAGTTTATTATAGCATAATTGTTTTGATGCGGGCGTTTTGCTTGCATTTTTAGCAGCTATCTAGTAGAATAAAGGGAGCTAGGGGATATAGCTCAGTTGGTTAGAGCGCGTCACTGATAATGACGAGGTCTGTGGTTCAAGTCCACATATCCCCACCATTTCGAATTTGCCCGTCTGGGCATTTTTTATATGTCATATTCAGCGATGTCGCCGTTGTGAAGATGAAAACTGTGGAAGTTGGTATCGATGTTATAACCGACGATATTGTAGTGGACGCCCATAAGGAGAGCGCCGTGAGCAACGACAAGAATATGGGCGGAGTTTGGCTGGTCGGATTTGATGCGATCAAGGGCGCACTTGGCGCGGTCGAGGGTTTGCTGGAGGGTTTCGCAGTCGCCGAGGTGGGAATTAAGGTGAAGATCAAGGAGGTCTTCTGGCCACGTTGCAGGGTCGGTGCTTTCGAGTTTGCCGAAGCTGCGCTCCTTTAGAATGTTGTCAAAAATAATAGGACAGCGGTCGTTGACGGCGATTTTGGCGGTTTGGGCGGCGCGCTTGAGCGGGGAAGCATAGCAAATATCGAAACGGTAATCTTTAAGTTTGTCGCGGAGGGCTTCGGCTTGCTGGATACCGGTCTGATTGAGGGGAATATCGGTTTGCCCCTGGGCGATTCTTTTGAGATTCCAGTCAGTTTGACCGTGACGAACAAGATATAGTTTCATAACACAATTATATATGATATTATAGAAAGCACATGGGGTATGATAAGGCTTCGGTCTTATCTGCTCCACCATCATGAACGCCCGCGGGGCGCTTTTTTGTTAGTTAGAAGTTGAGGTCGGTGGCCATTTCGTCTAAATCGCCAAGGGTTCTGAATGTTTTACGGGAAAGCTTTTCACCTTCCGCGATGGCGTCACTAAGTTCGTTAACAGCATTGCTATTATGCTCAGCGTTTCGGAGTGATGCTAAATAATTAGACGCTTCAGTGCAGATTAAAGCAAGAGATCGGCACATTTCCGTGACTTCATTACTATCAACGTTTCCTCTTCGCATGGAATTGTTTATTTCGGACTGGAGATTCGAAATGGTGCTGTAGTAACTCGAGAGCTGTTCTGCGGTTGCGTCGTCGTTTTCTGGAGATGTTTCGGAATGTGCCTCCGAATATAGTGATTTTAGGTCATCCATTAAATGACGATTGCTGCGGTCAGCATAGTCTTGTGAGCTCAGAAACTCGGTAGCTAATTGTTTATCTTCTGGAGGGGTATCCGGAGAGTCGATTAATGATTGCAATGATGAATATGCATCTGGCTCGTTTGATCGCGCCATATAATCAGCTATGGCATCTTTGCTATAATGCCCAGCGTCGATGATGGATGCATATTGGACAAAATTCTTGAATTTCTCTAATAAGTCGGGCTTATTGGATAAGGCATCATTGTTTTTACGTTGGAATGATTCAAGACTGTTTTGATAGACGCCGCTTACGATTGTCTGCTTCTGAAGATTTTCGTCGAAATAACTATGAACTGAGGCGTTATCGCTTTCAAGAAGGGCGCCTGTTGGATGATTTTTATATGATTCTCTTGGGGTGATTCGACCAGCTTTTTTAGCAAAGAATTCATCTCTTAGGAAGTTCATAGATTTTTTACCAGCATCGGTCTCTTCGATTGTAGAAAGATAATGAGAAGTAAGAATTCGTCTATCTTTCTTGTCGTGTAGTACCCACATGGACATTATTTGAGCATAAGAATCGAGGATTTGATCTTTTTTATCTTGGCTAAGCTCATAGTAGCTATCTTTGTCGGATACGTCGATTGCGGTCAGAAGGTCCGAAAAAGAACGATAACTATCTAGAGCGTCGCTATCATCGGCTAGTTCTGATGCGTGTGTTTGTAGAAATTTATCAAAACTGTGGTTAATTTCGCTATCGGGTCTTTCGTCTTCTATTTGCTCTGATGTTTGACTCGCCTCGGAAATGGCTTTAGATAAATCGGCGGATAATTCTGAATATTTTTTGCTACCATCTTCGTCGCCTAAAATGTCGGCTTGCATCCTCGCCATTCGGTAAAACTTTAATTTGTTTTGATCATCGAGAGTCTGAAGGTCTTCGTCGGAAATGGTGACTGGATTATTTTCGAGAGTGCTGACCATGAAGCTGTGATAATAGTCGGCTTTTTTATCGTCCCCGGAGCTTCTGGCCTTTTTTTCGAGGGCAGAGAAGCGATTCATGGCTTCGGCTTGACGATAATGATAATTACCTTGTTGGTCAATCGAATATGATGGCATTTGGTCTGCCATTTCTTCTAGGGCTGCCCAAGGATTTTGCTCTTGGCCTTCTTTGCCGCGGAGATCTTCTGGGTACATGCCGGGAACTGGGGCTGTTTCATGTATGTTTGGCATATTATTCCTTACCTTCATTTTACACTATCGGCGTGCTTCCGTGGGTTTTGCGTTATAATGGCAGAAAAGGAGTGCGTATGGATTTTGAAAAAATCTTAGGTGATATCAAAGAAAAATTTAATTTGTCTGACGAGCAGTGTCAAAAAGCTGGCGGAGTTTTTTCGGGCAACTTTAATCCAACTGATGCAGGCAATAAAGAAATGATTGTTGGTCTTCTGAAAGACAAACTCAAACTCGACGAGAAAAAAGCGAGCGACATTTATGATGCGGTCGCAAACGCACTTTCGAGTGGCGCAGTAAATGATGTTTTAGACAAAGTTAAGGGCTTCTTCGGAAAGAAGTCGTAAAACGCGTTTTAAGGCCCTTTCGGGCGGGAAGACGTATAAAAATACCTCCAGGTCGGATGATCGGAGGTATTTTTATTGAAGAATCTCGCACTTTCTTCAATCTAAATTCATTTTATGCGAAATGTGATATAAGTGTCAATGCTTGATTTTAGCGAGTTTTGTATTTTGCGACATCTAGGTGTTCGTATATTATAAAATATTTTTAAACAAAAACATATTGACAAAACGGAAGCATTATGCTAAAATAGGCATAAGCACCTGAGAAGGCGCCTCGCTTAGCGTTGCAGTCTTCTAGTGAAAGGGTGGCAAATATAATTAAGTTATATGGTGGGCAGAAATGGAGCTAGAAATGGCTGGAACTAAAGCTGGTGGTCAGAAAGCTGCCGCAACTAACAAGAACAAATATGGCAAAGACTTTTACGCCGAAATCGGTCGTAAAGGTGGTCGCAACGGTCACACTGGTGGCTTTGCGGCAAACCCAGAGCTTGCTAAGATCGCAGGTGCAAAGGGTGGTCGTATTTCTAAGCGCGGTAAAGCTAAAAAGAACGCTTAATCAGACTACTATTTAGAAACATCGAAAAAATCTCTCCCGTCTTTACGGGGAGATTTTTTCTATATTAGAAATCTTCGGGGGGAATGGAGGACTCCCATTTGGCGCCACACATAGGGCAATGGTAGAGGCCGGATTCATCTTGGTAGCCGGCGAGTTGGCAGTTTTTACAGAGAGAAATGAAGTGGAGCCAGTTGCGATAGGTGTCGAGATGGTCTTGAGCGAAATCTTCGTCCCAATCGACATGATAGGTGGCACAAAGCTGCTTGGCTTGGTCCCAGGCTTCGGATTCGATGCGGATAAGTTCAATGTCGCTAGTGTAGGTGTTTTTTTCGAGCAGGTAATGGCCGAGCTCGTGGAGAAGTTCTAGGGCTGAGCCGGTCTTGACGTAAAAAATAGTGGCAGGGGGCGTGTATTTGAAGCGCTCGCCTGGTTTAAAAGTAAGCGAAGGGTAATCTTTGCGGAGCTTATTTAGCAGCGAGTTTAAGTTTGGCATAGTAGTAGCATCCGTAAATTACAGAAAGATCGTGATATTTGGCAACATGAAGGCGTGGCGGAGTGTGGTCAGCAGGGAGGCTGGCGGCGAGGCGTTTTTTGAGCTCTTTGCGATAGCTTGGGAGCATGAGGCCGAGTGGGCCGCCGAAGATGATGCGATCTGGGTGGAGAGAGATAGTGATAGGGGTGAGACCGAGGAGCATGCGATCGATAACGTCAGACCAGATGTCTTTTTCGGTGATAGTCGAGACGAGACGGCCATACTTGGCATTGATGGCGCTGGCGGCGGCGATATCTTCCCATTCTTTGGTTTTGCCCTCGAAGACGAATTCGGTGTGGCCAGGTTCAAAATCCGAGTAGCGCTTTACGAGCTGGCCGTCTTCGACGATACCGCCACCGATGCCGGTAGAGAAGGTCAGGTAGAGCGAGCGGCCTTTACAGAGGCGGGCTTCGGCCAGAGCGGCAAGATTGGCGTCGTTTTCAACGAAAACTGGAATATCTGAGAGGTCGCGCTGGAGAAGTTTGGCGAGGTCGAAATCGTGCCAAGGGAGGTTACCAAGCCAGACGGCTTGATTGCGCTTGATGATGCCGGGCATGGCGATAGAGATGGCCTTGATGCCGGATAGTACGAAATTGACGCGAATTTGCTGAAGTAGATTTTCGTAAAAGATATTCTGATCAGAGATGGTGGCAAAGCGGACAGAGTGGAGAACTTCGCCAGTGCTGCTGACGAGCGCGACGATAGTTTTGGTGCCTCCAATGTCGATACAGAGATACATGCCCTAAGTATAGCATCACTTGGACGGGAGGGGAATAACAGATGACGCTTATGCTTGCGATAGGGGTAAAGAGGTGTTATACTTTCCCCCAAGAATAGGAGTTATTATGGAAGCTGTTGATAATAAATATAAAAAATGGGGTTGGGGCGCCTTAATTGGATTAGGTGTAGTAATTTTGATCGCTTTAATTGTGGTTGGTGTTTCTACCAAGAGTACGCCAGTAAAGACCGTTGACGGTGATGCCGATAGCACTCAGACCGTAGCTGATAATACCAATAAGAATTCTAATAACGCTGCTAACAACAATAGCAACAAGAATGACGAAGATGAAGGCCGCGACAACGAGGAAGATGCTAAGAAAAACGCAAACGATAGCAATACGAACAATGGCTCTAACAACTCGAATAACGGTAGCTCCAATAACACGAATAATTCTACGAACAACAAACCAAGCAATGGCTCTTCCGCAATGCCAAAAACTGGTCCAGAAGATGACATGGCGGCTTTGATCGCTTGGTCAGTAATTACTGGCCTTGGCGCTTATTACTTCATCAATTCGAAGAAAAACGCTTAAACTTTACGTAATCTGTAAAATAGGGTAAAATAGTGAGCAGTTTAGGGCTGCTCATTATTTTTTGTCGTGAGTACGAGGGATAATGAGCAGTTCTAACGGAAGGAAAAAATAATAAATGGCTACAAAAGCTATTACTATGGATGAACTCCTTGCAGGAGAAAACATCCAACCAATCGTTCTTGGCGATACGATCGAAGGTACGGTTATGTCCGTCAAGAAGCACGAGATTTTGATCGATCTCGGTGCACGCGGTGTTGGTCTCGTACCACGTCGCGAGGTTGCCTTTGGGCGCCAACTCAAGGAAGGTGATGCTGTTTCAGCAAGTGTCATCGATACCGAAATGGAAGATGGTATGGTTCTCCTATCTCTTCGCAAAGCTGTTAAAGAAAAAGGTTGGGATGAAATTTCCGCTAAGCTCGATGCTGGCGAAATCATCGAAGTTCAACCTTACGATGCCAACCGTGGCGGCCTTTTGGTCGAATACGAAGGTATCCGTGGCTTCTTGCCAGTTTCTCAGCTTTCTGCTGAACACTATCCACGTGTTGGTGGTTCTGATAAGGATGAAATCCTTCAGCGCTTGAACTCGTTGGTAGGTCAAAGCATTCGCGTACGCATTCTCGACGCCGATCGCAAGACTAACAAATTGATTCTTTCTGAGAAGGAAGCGATCAAAGATGGTCTCGCAGAACGCTTTGCTAAGCTCGCTGTTGGCGACGTAGTAAAGGGCGTAGTGACTGGTGTAGTGGACTTTGGTATCTTCGTCAATGTTGACGGTATTGAAGGCCTCGTTCACATTTCCGAGATTTCTTGGGAACGCGTAAATAGCCCAGCTGACTATGTAAAGGTTGGTGAAACTATCGAAGCTAAGATTATTGCTATCGACAAGGATCGTCTCAGCCTCTCCATGAAGCAGCTCCAAGAAGACCCATGGCTTTCTGAGATTGCCAACTTCAAGAAGGGCGACAAAGTTGAGGGTACGATTACTCGTATTACTCCATTTGGTGCTTTCGTTCAGATTTCGTCTGCCGTCGAAGCTTTGGTACATGTATCTGAGCTCGGTGAAGGCAGCGATGTTGACCCAGAGAAGATCTTTACGCTCAATGAGCGCAAAGAATTCAAGGTGCTCGACATTGACAAGGAAGGTCGCAAGATTTCCTTGAGCTTTGCTGATAAGAAAGCAAAGAAATAAGCTGATTCGAAGCTAGAAAAAGCCCCTCGCTAATAGCGGGGGACTTTTTGAAGTATTATTTCTTTTTGTTTTTAAACATGGCAATTATGTTGACTGATAAAATTAGGACGACTATGGCGACTGGTGCGCCAACAATGGCGACGACTATAAGTTCCCAACCTGAGCAGGAACTCGATTCGTCGTGGCAGTTAGGGTCAGCTGCGCCTAGTAGATATAATATTATTGAGGTGAGAATAATTATGATAATACCGGCGCCAATAATTGAAGTAGTAGGTATTTTTTTGTCGTTTTTTGATGGTGTATTCGGTTGGTTGTCCATGATGTGAGTATAAGCGAAATAGACTAAAGATTCAATTTGGCGATTATGTTATTTATAAAAATTGTAAACGGCGATAATTACGGCTGCTATGGCGACTGGTGCGCCAACAAAGATGATAGGTACAATGATTAAATCTGGGCAGTAACTCGATTCGTCGCGACAGTTAGAGTTAGCTCCGGATAGTATAAATGCTGATATCGAAGCGAGAATTACTATAAGAATGCCTGCGCCAACGATTGAGGCGGCGGATGGTTTTTTGTCGTTTTTTGGTGGAATATTAGGCTGGTTGTTCATGATGCAAGTATAGCCAAAATAGATTAAAAACTCAATTCCGGTTATGTATCTGGTTTTAGCAAATTAGCAAAAGCAGCAGCGAATTGTTATCTGCCTCTCTTGAACCAAGCGGTTAAGAATGGCGCAATGGCTAGTGCGGCAATAAAAGAGAATGGCAAGAAGAAGAAACCCCAGGCCCAGCCAGCGCCACAATCGTTGCCTTCACATGATAATGACGCCCAAAGGCCACTGATGCCAGCGAATAGAATGAAGAGGAAAATAGTGAAGAGAAAGTTGAGGAAAAAGGAGCTGACAATATTATTGGTGGCAGCTCCTGTTTGGGCAGGAGCGGTCGTATTGCTATTGCTGGCTGGCTGTGGATGCTTTTTCTTTTCGTATTTATTCATTGCGACTATGGTTAAAATTGGCGACACGACAAAGTTGGCAATAATCGAGATGATGGTCGGTATTTCCGTGAATTGCTCGACTGCTTTGGTCGGTGAAGATATCGCGCGAACTAAGAACATAATTAGCATGATTATGCTTGATAGGGTTAACGAAATAAGAAAGTAGACTGCGAGTAGTTTTAGGTTATAAAAGTGCTCTTTGCGCTCTTTTTTGGCGGCAGGAGCTTTCTCGCTATCTGGAGTTTGTGACTGATTATTCGGCCGGTTTTCCATATGGGTATTGCTCTTTCTTCTTTTGAGCTTTAATGGTTCTTGTGGCTAAGATTGGCGAGAAGACGAGGGCGAGGATACCGGAGACTGGCAGGAAGAAGAAACCCCAACCCCAGCCAGCACCACAATCGCTTTGGCCGCGACATGCTTCGATTGTTATAATCAAAGAACCACCCGCTATGACTAGTACAATTGCAATGAAATATAGGAAGGATAAAATGAAGAAGCGCCCTGGATTTTCGGCAACTGCTTTGCGAGCAGCTTGTTTGTCGGCGGATTTGGGGGATTGCGCTTGTGGGTTTTCTTTATGCTCCCAGATGCTGGTAAAATAGTAGGCAGTTGGAATCGCGATGAAGAGACTTAGGCCACCGATGATCGAAAATGTGTATCCGACGTATGGCAGATGAGATAATAATCCCGCTATGATACTAATGATAGTGCTGATAATTAGTAAGCAGATTATGAATTTAATTACAAATGGCAGTCCTTTTTTGGATTGCGGTGAAGTTTGTGGGGCTTCGTTTTGGTTTTGCTCTTGATTCTGATCCGTGTTTTGCTCGTCCATAAGTTAAGTATAAGCGTGATATATTGAATAATCAATTCCGGTTATGTATATTGAGGGTATGGAAGAGATGCAGGCGCAATCAAAAACCCAAGATAATAAATCCGATGAAAAAACGATGAGGATATTATTTGGGGCAGGGGTCTTTTTGCTGTTGATGGGTTTGATGGTCGTTTTCCAGTTGTTGCCAAGTTGTAAGAATACTTGCAAGAGCGCGATGACGATGATGGAAGTGATTAGCGCGCCAGCGTTGATAGCGGTGGCGTTTTTGGCGTCTGGAGTCATCTATCATAAGGTAAAGAAAATGCCAGAGAAGGCGGCCGAGATGGATTCAGAAGAGAAAGTGCCGTTCGAGATTTTGGTAAAGACAATGATGGCGAGCTATATCGTGAGTTTGATTATTTGTGTTATTCCGAGCATGATTTTCTCGTCAATATACAGAGACAGTTGTAGCGATGCGGCATATTCGGAATGCGGTACCGGTGTGGCGATTCCGTTTTTGGCAGTTGTTTATCCACTGGTAACGGCTGGTGCGGTAATAGCGGGTTATAAACTGTCGTATTTGTTGTTTGTGCCACTGTCGGAAATTGGACATTTTCCGAACGGGAAGGCGATTATGAAACATACGACGCCAAAGAAAGAAAAATTCATTACGCTTGGCGCGGGATTATTGGCGGCGATAGTGATTTTGGTGATCGTAATTCTGTTTATGAATTCTATTTAGACTACAAATAAAAAAACAGCTTTGCGGGGAAGTGGCGGGAGCTTTTTGGTTCTTTGATATCTAATTTGTGGGTCACTTTTAGCGAGACGAAGAAGGCGAAAAGAAAATGTAAATGAAGAAGTAGGCGAACGCGCAAAGAAGAATAAAGGCCATGATGGCGAAGTATGGGCGATATCTGTCCATCTTGCTAGGGTTATATTTGCCGTTTTTTCTTGCGACTGCGTTGATTGTACCAATAAGCAGTCCAATAATAGCGGAAGGAATGACTAGGATTGGCAAAAGGAAAAACCAACTCAAATTGCCTACACAATCCTCCCCATTGCATGGCGATAGGAATACTTGATTATAAGTAATGACAGCAAGAATGACATAGGTTACGATGCCGCTAATGGTGCCAATTAGAACTGAATGTTTCTTTTTGGGAGGGTATAAAATTTGATTATTATTCGGCTTTGTTTGCGGCGCTTGTGATGTTTTTGTGGCGCCATTGGCTCTATTCATGGTGATATTATATGTCATTAGACATGAAATGGCATGGTATTTATGCTTAATTAAGCTTCGTATGATTTGTATTATCAGTTTAAATATGGTAGAATAAGTAATATTTTGTGTATTTTTTATACACTTGTGCGAGAAATCTAAACAGAAAGGAGCTAGGAAAATGGAAGAAAAGGTAATACAGATTTCTGGCTCTATCACGGTTGATGAGCTAGCAAGTGCACTGGGCGTGTCGGTGACGCATTTGATTGGCGAGTTGTTTAAGAATGGCATTATGGCCACGATTAATCAACGTCTTGATGCGGAAACTGCGCAGATTATGACCGAGGAGCTTGGTTTTACGAATGTGCGCTTCGAGCGCAAAGAGAATTCGGCGAAGTTGCCGGGTACAAAGCGTGAATTATCAAAGGACGCAAAACTCCGCCCGCCAGTAGTGGCAGTGATGGGCCACGTTGACCATGGCAAGACGACTTTGCTTGATACACTTTTGAAGAAAAAGACTGTCGATGATGAGGCGGGTGGAATTACGCAGCACATTTCGGCTTATCAGATGGAATACAAGGACCGTAAGATCACGTTTCTTGATACGCCAGGCCATGAAGCCTTTGCAGCAATTCGCCAACATGGTGCAATGCTTACGGATATCGTAGTGATTGTAGTGGCGGCGGATGATGGTGTGATGCCGCAAACAGCAGAGGCGATTAAATTCGCTGAAGCAGCTAACGCAAAGATTATTGTTGCTATTAATAAGATTGATAAGGAAGGCGCGAATATTGATCGCACTAAGGCTCAGCTTGCAACTGAATTCAATTTAAATCCAGAAGAGTGGGGCGGCGATACGATCATGGTGCCAATTTCAGCAAAAACTGGCCAGAATGTCGAAAAATTGCTCGATATGATTCTTTTGACGACCGACATTGACGAATTGAAGGCAGATACGAATATTCCGGCAGAGGGCCTCGTGATTGAGAGCCATATGGAAGTCGGCAAGGGTTCAGTGGTGAACCTTTTGGTGACCGGTGGCGAGCTCAAGACTGGCGAGTTTATTGTAGCGGGTAAGACTTACGCAAAAGTGCGTACGATGGTGGATTGGAAGAGTAAACCGAAAGGCAAAGCTACTCCTTCGACGCCAGTAGTAGTGACCGGCTTCAAAGAATTGCCAAACTTCGGCGATAAATTCGAGGAAGTCCCAGACGAGAAGACGGCACGCAAGTTGGCGCTACTCAATGCACAGGCTGAAAGCAACGAATCGGCATCTGCAAACGTGACGGCGACTGATATGCTACGCATGATGAATGTTGCGGATAACACGAAGACCTTCAATGTAATCGTGAAGGGTGACGTGGCTGGTTCAGTAACATCAGTAGTTGATTCGCTGCGTATGATTGATACGCAGGGCGAAATTACACTCAATATTGTATCGACTGGCGTAGGCGCAGTTTCAGAGAATGATATTTATATGGCATCTGGCGGCCGTACGGTGATTTATGGTTTCAATGTGACGGTACCAAATGCGATTGCAAAGATGGCGGAGCGCAACGGTGTGCCGGTACGTGTATTCCGCGTGATTTATGAATTACTTGATGACGCAAAGCGTGATATGGAAAATATGCTCGATGCCGAGGTGGTAGAGAGCGAGATGGGCGAGCTAGAGATTCAGGGTGTATTCCGTACGGAAAAGACCGAGATTATCTGTGGCGGCCAGGTCAAACAGGGCCGCGTAGCTCCAGGTATGCTCGGGCATGTTTATCGTAAGAAAGATTTGCTTGGCGAGGTTGAAGTCAAGAACGTCCAAGAGGGTAAAGTTGACGTAGCGTCGCTTGCTGAAGGTGAAATTGGTGGTATGTCACTTAAGACCGAGCATAAGATTCAGTTGGCACTTGGTGATAGAATCAAATTCTTTGTACGCGAGTACAAGAAGAAGAAAATCGCTTAATTTTAAATCATAAGCCTTTTGTGCTACAATGGGGGAAATAGGAGAAAAGGCATGTATCAATTTGACGAAAGCTTTCTTGATAGCGTTGGGCTATCCGGAATGCCAGAAGAACAAAAAGCATCATTTTTGCAGTATGCACAAGATCAACTCGAGGTGCGTATTGGCGAGAAGATGAGCGAAGGCTTATCTGATGACCAGCTCGATGAGTTTGAGCGCATTATTGATAATGACGAGGCGACTGTTCAGAAGTGGTTGGACGATCTTGGCGATTACAAGAATGATGAGACTTACAAGAAGTTGCTTGAAGGCTCAGAAGATGAAGAAGATTCCCCACAATTCTTGGCTGACTTCGTAACTGCCAAGTGGCTTGATCAGAATTGCCCACAGTATCAGGACATCATTAAAGAATCAATTGAGGGGCTACAGGCTGAGATTTCTAGCCAAAAAGAAGAAATCTTAGCTAACGCTTAATTTTCTCCAAACAATATTAAGTCTTATAAAAATATCTCCCCGTGTCGGGGAGGTATTTATTTTTTGTGGCCGTTGAGGAAGCTCTTGGCGTCCATTTCTTTGGAGTTTTCAGGGAGGAGGCGGTCGATAATGAAGTATTTACCATCAGCGCAGCGCTGGTCGAGTTCTGTGAGCGGCGAATCGGCGACGTGAGCCTTGGTGATAGTACATGGAATATCAAGTAAAATAGCCTTAGATTTTGGAAAACCAGCATAAGCGCGAACCTCGTTGGCGAGCGTCTGGGCGGCTTTCTCGGCGAATTTCAAATCGCTAAGGTCTTTGCTAAGTTTTTGGGTAAAAGTGGCTTCTGATTCGTCCTGTGGCGTCTCAGGGGCATTTTTAGCGAGGGTACCAGGTAAAACGTCCAAAATGAGCTTTGCTCCGAGCGCAGAGAGGCTGTCGTAGAGCGATTGTTTAGTGGTTTCGGCCGTAATTGGCACTTTTGCTTGTGCGAGAATTGGGCCAGCGTCCATAGTCATAGCGAGACGCATAACGGATACGCCGGTTTCAGCATCACCGTTTAGAAGCGGAGTTTCGATAGGGGTGGTACCACGATACTTTGGGAGGAGCGACGGATGAACATTAATGATGCCGCAAGGAATAGCATCGATAGCATCTTGTGGTACGAGTTTGCCGAAGGCGGCAAGGACACCGAGGTCTGGATGGTATTGTTCGATGATGGGAAGCAGATCGCGACCTTTTTCGACCAGATGAACAGGAATGTTGTGCGCTTGGGCAACTTTGGTGATTTCGAAAGGTTTACGGACGTGGGCGGCAGGGAGGACGAGTGCACAGATTTCATGCTCAGTGCTAAGTAATGCGTCAAAAATTGGGGTTTTAGTTTTAACGCCCTGGGCGAGCTGTTCGTTTCCAAAAAAGATGATTTTGCTCATATTAGTCCTCCGGCCAGAGGTCTTTGTTGTCTTTGATGTTCTTATCGTAGTCGAGAGGGATAAGGTCGCCTTTGTCGTCGAGCTGATAGAATGCGTCGCGCTCGCCTTTAATATGGTCAATAAATAGGATGCCGTTTAGGTGATCGATTTCGTGAAGAAGAGTGCGGGCGAGGAAGCCGTCAGCCTTAATGCGGACTTCAGAGCCATCTTCGAGCATGGCTTTAATGCGAGCTTTAGCTGGGCGAGGCACTTTACCGTAGATTGTTGGGACGGAAAGGCATCCCTCGTAATCGTAGAGGGTTTTGCCCTCGGTTTTGATGATTTCAGGGTTGAGCAGGGCGACAAAAGTAGCGTTGTCTTTGTTACCCATGTCCTCGCGAACGACAATAATGCGCTTGTTATAGCCAAGCTGAGGGGCGGCCATAGCAGCAGAGAGCTCAAACTCGTGCTCGTTTTCCCATGCGATGCAGGACTCGATCATCTCTTTGATGATTTTTGGAACATCCTCATCGGTAGCACGGACTTTGGCGGACTTTTTGCGTAGACGTGGATCCGGGGTGGTTATAACAGCTGATTTATTACTCATATTAGATATATTTTAGCATTTTATCTTAAGAATTTCCACCTTATCGGCCAAGTCAGACTATAGTAACGAGATCGGGTCGAAGTCGTAATGAAGGTAAGGGGACTTATTGAGAGAGTCGAAGATGGCAAGAAGATCCTTGCGGGATTTGGCTTTGAGGATGATTTGCCAGGTATAGCCGGTATTAGCGCGCTCATGGAAAGCGGGCATTGGAGGGGTGACAATGAGCTGCTGAATGCCGAGTCTGCGGGTAGATTGAACAATTTTTGTGTTCAATTTTCGGATGTTCTGGACTGTCGATTTTTCGGTTTTGTAAGTCAACGAAAGTTTGAGCAAAAAACTGTAGGGCGGGAGGGTACTTTGTTTACGCTTCTGAAGCAAGTATTTATAAAAATCCGCATAGTTGCTGGTGGAAGCGTAGGAAATTATGGGGTGATCAGGCTGGAAACTCTGGATAAATATTTTGCTATTTTGATGACCACGTTTAGCGCGGCCGAGCACCTGGGTGATTAATTCATATGTTCGTTCTTCAGAAGAGTAGTCCGGAAGGCTTAGTCCGGCGTCGGCCTGGACGATGCCAAGTGTGCTGAGTTTTGGAAAATCGAAGCCTTTTGCGATCATTTGAGTGCCGACAATAATGTCGTAATCGCCGGCGCGAACTTGCTCGTAGACTTTGTTGAGTTGTTGGCTAGATTCCGTGTCTGCATCGAAACGAGCGATTTTGGCATTCGGAAACAGTTTTTTGAGTTCTTCTTCGATGAGTTTGGTGCCAAAACCTTTGTGGTGGATAGTGGCATTGTTACATTCTGGACAAGAGGTCGGAACAGGGAAAGTACGGCCGCAGCTATGGCAGCGCATTTGGTATTTATCGGCATGCAGAATCAGCGGTAAGTAACAGTTTGGGCAGAGGGCTTGCCAGCCACAGTGGTCACAGATAGTCAGCGGCGCGGTGCCGCGACGGTTATGGAAAATCATGCTTTGCTGATGGTGATCGAGCGATGATTGAATGCTCTCGATGAGCTGATTGCTAAGGATACGATTGCGGGTGAAATCTGGACGATTTTTGAGGTCGATAATCTTGACGTCGGCGGTTTTATTGGATTTTACGGCCAGTTCGTTAAGCTCGACGACGGCGTTATGTTGTTTGCAGATGTAATAATCGGCGATGAGTGGAGTGGCCGTGCCGAGGATGGTTCGAGACATAACCGCTGCAAGGCGAAGTGCGGAATATTTTGGATTTTGATCTTGATGATAGGCGGGTTCATGCGCCTCGTCGATAACGATTAAGCCAAGATCTTTGACGGGCGCAAACAGGGTAGAGCGCGGGCCGATGACGACGCGAGGATGGTCACTTTCGAGAGCAGCTCGCCAAAGGTGATGGCGAACGGCTTCGGTTTGCTCGGAATGGAGTAGGATGACGTCTTTAAAATGTTGCTCAAAGTTGAAGACGAGTTGAGAAGTGAGGGCGATTTCAGGAACCAGCAGGATAAATGATTTGCCGCTTGCTATGGTCTGGCGAGCAAGCTCGATATAGATATTGGTTTTACCGCTACCGGTGATGCCGTGGAGTAATACGGTGTTGGCAGGACAGGCGTTTAACTCTTTGATGGCGCGTTTTTGGGCGGCATTGAGGGGATTATCTGGATTTTTAACTTCCTTAACGTTGGTAGTTTTCGGCGTGCGGCGATTTTTAGTAATGCCGCGGGGAAGGATTGCCTGGACGACGGCGGACATCGGACAGCGATAATAGTCGGTCAGCCATGAGAGAGCCTTGAGAATGTGGTCCGGTAGAGGCTGTTCATAGAGAACGCGCAAGATGGATTTGGTGGCAAAATCTGGTTCCGTTGTCTTTTTGACTACGATGCCAACGGTTTTTTGCTTGCCGAGGGGAATTTCAACGATTTGGCCGATTTTTAATGGATTTTCGGCAGTATAGGTGAGAGTATTATCTGTGTCGTGGAATGTTTTAGCGGGCGCTATCAGATAATAATTCATGGCTATATTAATTCGAAAAAAAATCTAAAAGTCAAGTGTTGTAGAAAATACAAGTCTTACGTACAATAAAATACAAGAAGGAGGTCAATGTTAGACGTTTTCGTAACAAGTCGGGTGCGGCGTAAGATTATTGTGGTGTTTGCAAAATACCCTGATTTTAAAACGCACGTGCGTGGTTTGTCGAAGTTGATTAAGGAAGATCCTGGGAATATTCAGCGTGAGCTTCGCCGTTTGACGAAGGGTGGTTTCTTAATGGTATCCAAAAAGGGTAACACGAGCATTTACCAGACAAATAAGCAGTTCCCAATTTTGAAGGAACTTCAGAGTATTGTTATTAAAAGTCAGCAGGCGGAAGACGCCAAGAAGACCCCGAATAAGATTATTGGATGACAGAGTTATTTCAAAGACTGCTCAGAGAGCGTGGGCTTGATGAGCATTTTTTATACCCTAAGTATGAGGAACTATTTGATCCCTATAAATTGCGTGGCGTAAAAGAGGCGGTGGCGCGAATCGAAGCGGCGCGAACGGCCGATGAAAAAATCGTGATTTATGGAGATTATGACGCCGATGGTGTGACCTCGAGTACGCTGATGCGCGATGCGCTTAAGTATTTTGGTTGCGAAAAAGTAGAGATTATCTTGCCAAACCGTTTTACGGATGGTTATGGGATGAACCCGCCGGCGATTGAGAAGATTGTGAAGCGTGGGGCGAAGCTAGTGATTACGGTTGACTGTGGAAGTGGTTCAGAAGCAGTAATTGCAGAATTAAAGGAGCGTGGGATTGATACGATTGTGACGGATCACCACGAGATACCGGAAGTGCCAAAATCGGCAGTGGCGGTAGTGAATCCGAAACAGGGAGATACGGTTGGAGTGCGAATGGCGGGCGTGGGAGTGGCATTTGCGTTAGCACGAGCGTTGAATATGGCTCAAAATGGCGGAAAATGCGATGGTCAAGAAAAGTGGATGCTCGATTTGGTGGCGATTGGGACGATTTGCGATTCAATGGAACTACGCGAAGAGAATCGTATCTTGAGTTATTTTGGCATGAAGGTGCTAGCAAAAACGCGACGACCGGGCATCAAAGAGTTGGCAAGAGTGGCAAGCGTGAATCTGGATAAACTTAACACGCATGCGATTGGTTTTCAGCTTGGGCCACGAATTAATGCGGCGGGTAGGATGAAAAGCGCTGACTTGGCACTTGATCTGATGATGTCGACGAGCCGCACGAAGGCTTTTACGCTTGCGGGCGAGTTGGATGGGCTAAATCGTGAGCGTCGTGAGGCGCAAGAAGCGGCAATACAAGAGACTGAAGTGTCGGATAAAGACAAAGTAATCGTAACGGTTGGCAAATGGCACGAAGGAATTTTGGGAATTATCGCCGGAAGACTTGTAGAGCTCTATAAAAAGCCAGCATTTGCGTTGACGGAATTGGAGGATGGAAAGTTAAAAGGGAGCGGGCGGAGTTTTGGTGAATTTTCGTTGGCCCAAGCACTGCAGAATTGCCCAGATGGGATATTACTGAATGGTGGCGGACATGCGGGTGCGTGCGGACTAAGTTTGCCGAAGGAAAAACTAAAAGATTTTCGTAGATATATCAACGATTATTACGAATCTTTAAAGTTGAAAGATCAGGAAAAATACCTTCAAGTTAAGAGCGATTTAAGATTGACGGATTTGAGTGGAATTACGGAGGAATTGTTTGCGGAAATTTGTTTGCTGGAGCCATTTGGCGACGGTAACGCAGAGCCAGTGTTTGAGATTGATGCCTTAGTTTATGGTGTAAGAGTGCTAAAAGAGAAACATTTAGCGCTAACAATAGAGGATAAAAACCAGCACACGATGAAGATGATGGCGTTTTATGCACCAGAAGAATGGAAGGCGGTGGAGGCGGGCGATAGGGTGCGCGTGCAATTTACGCTGTCGAAGAATGAATTTGGCGGAAAAACGGCGATTGAGGGTGAGATTATCTCTCTTGAAATAAAGGAGAAGTTATGATAAAATCACCATCAGTATGGCAATCAAAGTAACCAGAAAAGACCAGAACGAAGCAAACGAGAACATTGTTCGTCGCTTCAACCGCAAAGTTTTACAGAGCGGTGTCATGGCAACCGCAAAGGAGAGCCTTCGCTTTTCGAAGCCAATCTCCAAGCGCGAACGTCGCACAAAGGCAATCTTGCGCGAACAACGCAAGGCCGAAAAAGCCGAACGCATGAAGTTAGGTCTTAAATAAGAAATACCCCCTGCTTAAGACGGGGTATTTTTAACGCAAAGAAAAAGGGAGCACGCAAACAATGATTATATTATTTGGAGCAGCCGGTAGCGGAAAAAGTGTACAGGGGCAAAGATTGGCGGAATTACATAATTTCCGTTGGCTTTCTGTGGGTGAATTGCTGCGTAATCAAAATGATCCTGAGCTCGAAAAAATTATGCTAACTGGTGATTTAGTGCCAGATGAATTTGTAGTAAAGATGATGCATAATGCGGCCGAGGAAGCGCTTGCGGCTGGCCAGAATGCGGTGCTCGATGGTTATCCGCGCGATGAATGGCAGGCAAATTGGATTGTCGAGAGCGGTGATGTAAAGAAAATTGAGGGCGCTATCATTCTGAGAGTTTCAAATGATGAGCGCTGGAACCGTTTAACGGCTCGTGGTCGTGCAGATGACACGCGCGATTCGATTGAAAAGCGTTGGGCATTATTTGATCGCACGATTGCGACGATGTCGAAGTTGCTCGAAGAAAATGGTGTGAAGATTCAAGAAGTAGACGGTGAAGGTGCGATTGAAGAAGTGACGGAAAGAATAGAAAAAGTACTGAAAGATTGGGAAGTAATTTAGATGGATCAGAAAAAAGTTGCAGCAATGCGCGCGGGTGGCAAGATTATGGCTAGAATTTTTGATGAGCTGCGCGATTATACAAAAGCTGGCATGACTGGTAAAGAAATTGATGCTTGGGTGGCCAAAAAGATCGTCGATTATGGCTGCGGGGTGGCTTATTATGAGCCAGAAGTGGATTTTCCGGGTTCGATTTGTATTTCGGTAAACGATGAGTTGATTCACGGTATTCCAAAAGACATTCCACTAGAAGAAGGCGATAAGGTCAGCTACGATTTGGTAATTAAGTACAACGGATATTATGTTGATTCGGCCTTTACGATGATTGTTGGAAAAGCTTCAGCGGCACAGAAACATCTTTTGAGTTTTACGGAGTCGGCTCTTTATGAAGGGATTGATAAAGTGCGTCCTGGCGCGAAATTGGGTGACATCGGTTACGCCGTACAGAAGCAGCTTGAAAAAGGAAAACTGGGTGTTATTACGAATTATGTGGGGCATTTTATTGGAAACAAGATGCATTTGGAGCCAGAAGTGCCAAATTATGGCAAGCGTGGGCATGGATATACGCTGAAAGTTGGCGATACGCTGTGCATTGAGCCAATGTCGAGCCTGGGTAAGCCGGATAACATCGTGGTTGAAGGTGATGATGGCTGGACAGTATGCCTGAAAGATGGTTCGCTGGGTGCACACTTTGAGCACACAGTACTCGTGACCGAAGATGGCTACGAGATATTGACTCAGTTGTAATCAGATATATGCTACAATAAGCTTATGGAAGAAAACGCACGCTACGCAGTGGGGATTGATATTGGTACTAATACCGTTCGCGCCGTTATGGGCAAGATCGGAAAGGATGGTTCGATATCCGTGGTCGGATATGGCGAATCAGTCTCGGAGGGGATTCGTCGAGGACGAGTTAAGGAATTATCAGTTCCGCCAAAAGCGATAGATGCGTGTTTAAAGACAGTTGAATCAATGAGTGGCATTAATGTTGGTGCCGCTACGGTCAGTATTAATGGTTCGCATATTGCCAGCACGAAAGTAGATGGCATGATAGCGGTGGGCGTGGCTGATCATGAGATTAATGAAGATGATTTGATGCGGATTGAAGATACTGCGATTGCAGGGAAGATTCCGGCAAATCGAGAAACGTTAGCGTTAGTTCCATATGAATATATTCTTGATGGCCAGGGTGGTATTCGTGAGCCACTTGGTATGCATGGTGCTCGCCTTGAGATTAGGGCGAATGTGATTTCGGCGCTCGCGCCAGATTGCGATAACATGCGTAAGATTTTTGAGAACGACGTAGCGCAAGTAAAAGTGCACTTCCTTGAACCAACTGCTACGGCGGCGGCCAGAGCAGTATTAACGAGTCGTCAGATGGAAAATGGCGTAGGTATCGTCGATATGGGTGGTTCTACGACTGGCGTAGCGATTTATGACGAAGGTGAATTACAGTTTGTCGGCGTAGTGCCGATTGGTAGTAATGACGTGACAAATGACCTTGCGACGGTCTTGAAGACGATTCCAGAGATAGCCGAAGAGATTAAAGTGCGTTTTGCTTCGGGTAGATTTGGTGAGCCCGGTAAAGATATTGTGATTAAGCGTGGTCGTGATGAGTATACTTTCTCTCGCAAAGAGGTTGATGACGTAGTTGAGGCACGTCTGGAAGAGATTTTTGAAGGCGTACGTAAGATGCTGAAAATTGCCGGATACGATAAGCGCTTGCCGGAAGGTTTAGTGTTAGTCGGTGGCGGTTCAAAACTACGCGATATCGATGTGTATGCACGCGATCAGGTTGAATTGGCGGTTCGCCTAGGTAAGCCGGAAGGTATTCTTGGCGTGAGCGAAGAAGTGATGAAACCGGAATATGCAACTGCGGTCGGTTTGATGATGATTGACGGTATGACTGCAGAGGTAAGGCGCGGAGCAAACGAAGAAAAGAAGACTAAGGCCGCGAAGAAGAAAAATGGCGAAGGTGGCGGATTTGTCGCTCGTATCTTGAAGATTTTCAAGTAAAGGTGTTATTATAAGTTAAGAATTCAATAGTGAGGAGTTAATACATGCCTGAAATTAAGCCAAGCGAGGTGGAGAGCACAGCTAGTATTAAAGTAATTGGCGTTGGTGGTGCCGGTGGTTCGGCGATTAATCGCATGCGCGATGCTGGTTTGACCGGCGTTGAGTTTATTGCGATGAATACCGATGCGCAAGCTCTACATAATTCTAAAGCCGATATAAAAGTTCATCTTGGTCATGAGACGACAAACGGCCTCGGTGCTGGTGCGGATCCAACCGTAGGTGAACGTGCTGCCGATGAAAGCCGTGAAGAGATCAAGAATTCTCTTACCGGTGCAGATATGGCATTTATTACCTTTGGCGCCGGTGGTGGCACTGGTTCTGGTGCGGGTTACATTGTGGCAGAAGAAGCACGCAAGCAAGATATTCTCGCTGTCGGCGTGGTTACGAAGCCATTCTCCTTTGAAGGTGCAAAGCGTAAAGCTAATGCTGATTGGGCAATTCAGCGTTTAGCTCGCAATGTTGATGCATTGATTACGATCCCAAACGATCGCTTACTCCAGACTATTGATCCACGTACGCCAATTTTGGAGACCTTCAAGATTGCTGACGAAGTTCTTCGCCAAGGCGTTCAGGGTATTTCCGAACTCATTACTGAACATTCTTTGATTAACTTGGACTTCGCCGATGTGAAGGCGATTATGAAAGATGCTGGCTCAGCCCTTATGGGTATTGGTCGTGCATCCGGCGAGAATCGTGCAACGATTGCGGCGCAGCAAGCGATTGAATCGCCGCTCATTGAAGTTTCTATCGACGGTGCACGCGGTGTCTTGTTCTCGATTGCTGGTGGCTACGATGTCACAATGACCGAGATGCAAGAAGCTGCCGATTTGATTACGGCAAATGTAAGCCCAGATGCAAATATCATTTGGGGTGCTTCCGTACGTCCTGAGCTTGAAGATGAAATTATTGTCACTGTCGTGGCGACAGGATTTGATTCTGAATATTATCGTGATGATCCGCGCGCTCAAGAAACTTATCAGTCACAGCCAGTGGTTACAGCAACCGAGCCAGTTAAGGCATCCGAACCTAATCAGACGATGGCGGATCCAGTGGTAGCCGCAGAAGAGCAGGAAGCTGAGCAGCAAGAAATTAAGGGTGCAAGTGATTTTACTGAAGCAACAACCGTTAATATGTGGGATAGCATCCGTTCGGATGATAGTGGGGAAAACGATAGCGAGATTCCAGCAATTTTGCGCCGTCATAAAAAGAATAAAAATCAGTAGGAGGCTTCCATGAGCCACCTGAAAATTGGTGAAAGTAAAGTAATCGAGAGCCGCGAGTCTCAAGATGGGACGATGATTCGTCGTCGCCGCGTTTCTTTGGATGGAAAGCATCGTTTTACGACCTATGAGCGCATTGAGCGCCCAGGCATGATGGTGAGGAAGCGCAGCGGTTCGCGTGAGGCGTTTGATCGCGAAAAACTGATGAAGGCCGTGCGCAATTCGGTAGGCAAATACTTCGATAGTGACCTTGACGTACAGAATATTGTCGATAAGGTCGAAGAGTTAATCTATGATCAAGGTAAGGACGAAGTACCTTCTAGTTTGATTGGTGAGACAATTCTCGAAGTACTGTCGGATACAAATGAGATGGCTTACGTACGTTTTGCAAGCGTTTTTAAAGAGTTTAAGACTTTGGATGATCTAGAGCACAGCATTAAAGAGCAGCGCGAAAGAATGCGTCTACGTAAAGAGAAAAAGGAGTAACAGAATGAGGGTGGTGATTATTTGGCGCGACGAGACCGATTATGCACGTACGGTTATGGATTGGTTGCGTGATTTTGAACGTCGAGTTGGTAAAATGCCGGAAAGTTTGAGTCCAGACGAACCGGAAGGCGAGAGTCTGTGTCGGGCGTATGATGTGGTGGAGTATCCGACCATTATGGCTTTGGATGTAGATGGCAGTTTGTTGCAAATGTGGCGAGGAACAGAATTGCCACGCATTGGCGATGTGTCGTACTATTTAATGGAACACTAATTTGGACTGACTGAAAATATCTTGCGCGATAGCAAGATATTTTTTATTTCTGAACAAATATGGTATAATGCAAGCATAAAGCGTTTGAGCAGCCATCAACTGCAAGCTGGTGAAAGAACGACGTGTCCTATGCGAGGAGACAAGTCTAGTAGAATTGCCCGTGAGTCTGCGTGAAAGATGAAGTGAGAGCTAGTTAATCTAGAAATTGGATGGTACCGCTCCAAGGAGTTCCAATGAAAAATTGGAATTTTTTTATTCAAAAGAAAGGGAAGTGTAACCATGAAATATAAATATGGTGAACGACGTCGTGCGAGTGAGTACGAAAAAGCACTCGTTGAATACTGGAAGAAAAATAAGACGTTCGAAAAGTCGATCGAAATGCGTTCGGCGGACGATTCGTATGTATTTTATGATGGTCCTCCATTCATTACGGGTAAGCCGCATCATGGTACATTGCTGTCTTCAATCGTGAAGGATGCAGTGCCTCGCTATTGGACCATGAACGGCAAACGCGTTGAGCGCCGTTGGGGTTGGGATTGTCATGGTTTGCCAGCAGAAAACTTTGTCGAGAAACAATTAGGTATCACTGATCGCCGCGATATTGGTACAAAAATTTCCCTGGAAGATTATATTTTGAAAGCACGCGAATCGATGGTGGCCAATTCTGAGACTTGGGAGTCGACAATTGACCGTATTGGTCGTTGGGTAGATTTCAAAGGCGCTTATCGTACGATGGATAAGAACTTCATGGAATCGGTTTGGTGGGCCTTTAAGCAGCTTTATGATAAGGGCAAAATCTATGAGGGCGAAAAGGTATTGATGTATGATACCAAGTTCGCTACACCCGTCAGCAAAGCCGAGGTGACGATGGATAATGATGCCTATCAGGTAGTAACTGACCCGAGTGCATTTACGAAGTTTAAGCTAGTTGACCGCGATGAATACATGCTCGCGTGGACGACGACACCTTGGACTTTACCGGCAAATATGGCGCTAGCCGTGAGTGAGAAGCTCAAATATGGCCTCTACGACGTGAATGGCGAAAAGTTGATTGTCGCTACGGTTTTAGCGGAAAAACTTTTTGGCGAAGGCGTGAAGCTGCTAAAGAAGTATTCCGGTAAAGACCTGGATGGTTTAAAGTATGAGCCACTCTTTGTGATGAATGATGAAATCGGCAAGAATCCGAATGCACATAAGGTGCACGTAGCGGATTTTGTGAGCGCTGAGGATGGTACTGGCATTGTTCATATCGCACCGGCTTATGGTGAAGACGACTTTATGCTCGGAAAACGCGACGGTGTGCCGGTACGTCATACGATTGATGATAACGGTTATTACTTCCCAGAATGGGCAGAGAAGTTGCACGAAATTGGCGTCCGCGATACCGATGAAAATGGTATCGAGGTCTGGGCTGGCAATAAGTTTATTGCGAAATGTCTCGAAGAGAAGGGTGTCATCTGGAAAATTGAATATATTAAGCACGAGTATCCGTTTAATCCACGCAGTAAACAGCGTATTATGTACCGCGCTATTCCGAGCTGGTTCTTTGACATCGAGGGTAGCAAACCATTGATGCTAGAGAAGAACGAGGGCATTAATTGGTTCCCAGAGCATTTGAAACATGGTCGCTTTGCGAAGAATATTGAGCAAGCGCCAGATTGGAACCTTTCGCGTGATCGCTTCTGGGCAACAGCAATGCCAGTCTGGAAGGGCGATAAAGGTACGGTAAAAGTAGTTGGCTCTTATGATGAACTATACAAGCTTTCCGGCGTGCGTTTAGAGGATTATCATCGCCCATGGGTAGATAATATCGAGTTCGATATTGATGGTGAGCATTTCAAACGTATTGAGAAAGTGCTAGACTGCTGGTTTGAATCTGGTTCAATGCCATTCGCGCAGCTACATTATCCGTTTGAGAACAAAGAGAAGTTTGAGAAGAACTATCCAGCGGACTTTATCGTGGAATATGTTGGCCAGGTGCGCGCTTGGTTCTACTATGTGCATGCAGTAAACACGGCATTATTCGGCGACAAAGCCTATAAGAACGTGATTACTACCGGTACTTTGGCTGGTAATGATGGTCGCAAGATGAGCAAGTCGCTCGGAAACTACACTGATCCAAATGAACTCATGGATAAGTATTCTGCGGATGCTTTGCGCTTCCAGTTATTGTCTTGTCCAGTGCTTGCCGGTGAAGATTTCGCCTTAATTGATAAGGATGTTTCTGATACGGCACGCAAGCTGACGATGATTTGGAACGTCTACGACTTCTTTACGATGTACGCTAGTGTAGATGGCTGGGATTCGAAGAATAGCTGGAAGCCGTCCAAGAAGACGACCTTTGGCGATTTAAAGAATCCGCTCGACCGTTGGATTATCTCGCGCCTGCATCAAGTGAAGGCCGAAGTTATCGAGGGTATGGAGCAATATAATATTCCGAAGGCTTTGGCTGACGTATTACCATTCATTGATGATCTTTCGAACTGGTTCGTACGTCGTAGCCGTCGTCGTTTCTGGAAGTCCGAAGACGATAGTGATAAAGCGGAGGCATATTGGACACTCTATACGGTGCTGGTAAAGTTTGCAGCCGTGGTAGCGCCATTCGTGCCGTTCTTAGCGGAAGAGCTATGGCTTAAGATGACCGGTGGCGAAGAAGGCGAATCGGTACATCTTTTGAACTATCCAAAGAATGTCGAAGTTGATCAGAAGGTGCTCGACGATATGGCGCGTTGTCGCGAAATTATTACGGAGGGCTTAGCTCTGCGCATGGTACGCGATGACAAATATGGCCAAATTAAAGTTCGTCAGCCGCTTGCGTCACTTACTTATGCGGGTGAAAAACTAGATGCCTTCTATGAAAACATCATCGCTGAAGAGGTGAATGTCAAAAAAGTTGCACATGGTAAAAAGCTTGTGCTCGACAAGAAGCTAACCGACGAACTACGCGAAGAAGGATTTGTTCGCGAGTTGATTCGTTTTGTTCAGGCCGCACGTAAAAAAGCCGGTCTGAATGTGGACGATCGCATTAAACTTTCGGTTTCGGTCGACGTACCGGAAAAGCATTTAGCGACATTAAAGAATGAAGTTCTAGCCACTGAATTTACTGCGGATGGTAACTATAACTACGATGAAGTAGTAAAGGTAGAAGGGCAGAACGTCACGATTTCGCTCGAAAAAGCCTAATAATATATATATAATACCCGCCTCATGATATATGTACGGCGGGTATTTTGATGGTTCGTAATAATATTTTTGAGATTTTTCAAGGGCATTTTTACCTCTGTTAAATTTGACAATTTTGTAAAAATAAAGCATAAGCATGCTTGACAAAAAAGTATAAGTGTGATAGCATGAAGACAGTTGGAACGGAAAAAACCAACACAAAAACGAAAATCAAATTCCAAAAGGGTATCAGGAAGGAGAAAATCGAAAAACATTAGAAAGGAAAATAAAAATAAAATGAATAAATTCGAAACAATGGCAATACCAATAGAGGCAGATGGAATAGTAGATGACCAACAAGCCTTTGAGGAAATGCAAAACAAAAATGAAGCGCAATTATTAAACGAAATAGAAGGCGCAATAGAGAACGACGAATTGCATATGGATTACGAAGATATGGAATTAGCCGAAAATACAGGCAAGAATAATGGAAAGGAGTTGATAATAGCAAAAAGAAAGCGAGTTTTCGGACACAAGGGTCTTGGAATCTTCGCTAAAATTGCATCCTAAATAGATAAAAGACTAGCTAACGAATATAAAAATAAAGATAAAAGGAAACAAATATATAAGATAGAGAAATAAAGCTAAATAGCTTAAGAAAAATGGATTAATCGGACGCGGATTGATCCATTTTTTGATTCGGGCTTGAGCTGGGCCTTGACAATTCGATTGCGCTAGTGTTAAAATGGCTCCAAATAGGTCAAAAATAAACACATAAAAAAGGAAAAAACAAGAGATGGCAGGCGAAATTCCTCCAAAGAATCCAACCGAAAATCCTAGCGCATCTGCCTGGGATATGGAGCCGCATACCGAAGTAAAGGATGCGGAATATTACCGTTCTCACCCTGGTGAGATTAATGTTTTTGTAGCGGATTTGATCCGTTTGCGTGGTGGTGCCGCGAGTATTAAAGAGGGTGCTACGTGGGACAAAGTGCAACGCACGCACGTGGACAAGGATGGAATTCCACGCGACTGGGCACATTTGACGGGCTATTTGAAGAGAAATCCTGATCAAATCGATCGCTTCCTAGAAGAGTACAAGAGCCTAGGTGGCGGAAATGAAGGAGCTCCAGTAGAGCAAGAAGCGTCTGCTGCTCAGGGCGGTGAAGAAGAGAACAGGCAGCCAGAGCCAACTTCAGAACAGCCTGCTGCTCCAGAAACTCAGCCAGAGCCAACTTCAGAACAGCCCTCTACGCCAGAGGCGACAAACGAGACTAGTGAAACCAATGAAACTAACGAGGCCGAAATGACCCACGAGCAACTTGTTGCCGCAGTAAAGAAGTTCCTTGGTACAGAAGTTTTCGATGCGTCGGATCATCTCGGCATCGATTTACATGATGATGTGTTTAGTTTTAAAGACTTACCGGATGGCGACATCCAAAGAATACTTGATGAATTGAATCGTATGCACGGCGAAGGCGGTGCAGCTGCGAATGCTGGTGGTAATGGTGAGGGCGAGAAAGTTACGGAGACTCTAATAGATGGCGTAAAGTTGCCAGTCCCTACACCAGAACCTATTATCAAATCGAATAATGAAGGTAATAACGGTGGCACCAGTGCGGCCGAAGGTGGTAATGGTGGCAGCGGCGATAATAACGGTGGCGACAATGGCGGCGATAGGAACAACGGTAAAAACGGCGGTGAAAGCGGCGCTGAGAATAAAGAGGAAGAAAGAAAACGCACAATCGGTCGCAGAATGCTTGATTTCCTGAGTCGCAATAGAGCGAGAATTATTACGGTCGCTGCGTTGACCACGATTTTGACAACCATGGGTCTATTTGGACCTAAACAAGTTGATACGCTCGATGATGATCGATCGAATACGGCCGGAGAAGACTATGACGGCGAGCATAACCTTGAAAGCATGGAAAGCCAATGGATAATTGATGGTTATGGCGAACAAGGCATGTGGTTGAGCGAAACGAAAGCTGGCCCGACCTGTTTTGCGGATGCCGTAGAGGTAAATAAGGCTCTTGGTGAAACTGACAATGCAAGATTAATGGTCTGCTACACGGCTGCAAATCAGTCAGAATCATTTGCGGATTATATGACGGCTATGCCTGATGACATGCGTCCAGAGGCGCTTCGTGGCATCACGAACATCGTTGAGATGGAAAAAGCCATTGAGACTAAATTAAGCAAAGATGAATACATGAACGCGAGGAAAACGTTTGATTTCTATCTGCAATACGCTGAGGAAGAGGATGTTTACCTAGATGGCGATTATGAGAATGCTTACATGAAGCTATTGGATGAGGGCAGTGATGTAACGCATGAGAATATGGAACTCGTTCGCTGTGTGACGCATGAACATCATACTCATGCGAAGAGGATTATTTTCAAAGATAAAGACGGGAACGTTATCGGAGAATTTATCGTAAAGGCTAATACGGATCTTGAACAGGGTAAGACCGGCTGTATGCAGGTAGTACGTCCAGTTGGTTCGTCCGCCTTTGAGGGTATGGATCCAGGTCCAGAAAATCCAGAGCAAGACCCGGAAGAACCAGAAGATGACGACGATGATGACGATGATCATCACGATGACGACGATCATGAAGATGACGACGATGATGATGACGACGATCATGA
>JAFRWP010000009.1 GCA_017437945.1 Candidatus Saccharimonadota bacterium
AAGCGCCGGTCAAGGTTTTACCCAAGCCCGACGCCATTACCACAAGAGCCTTGCTTTTGCCCTGATCTCTCGCTGATTGGAGAGCGTCAAGGCAATTCTTCTGATAGATTCTTGGTTTATAAGCGTTCACATTTATCCCCCCATATAATAAGTTAAAGTTCTTAGAACATAAGCTCTATATTTTTATTATAGCATACTTTTGCGTTTTCGTCAATATGTAGATGAGGTATCTGGTGTGGTGGCATTGACATTATAGCCAATGTATTCTATAATATATACCACAATACTATTTATGGGGGTGTACCTTTATGACAATGAAAAAAGCGGAGACAATTGCACTGAGCATTGCCACTATTAGCCTGATGGTTCTTTGTAGTTGCAAAACATGTGCAGCGTTGCTGCCCGGGAAGCTCGACGATGACGCCGAGGCAATAGATGCACGCCATAGCAACAAGACAATGACGCTATTAAGGCTAATCGGCGCTTCTGTCCAGTGGCTTCAGAATACTGCTCATACTCAGTTTTAAAGTTCCCGCATTCGCAGCCAGCCCGAGGGATTTCTCTCGGGCTTTTTTATGACGGTCGGTTTACCGTCTTTCATTTTTAGGGGAAATATTGTATAATAACTTTGGCAGACTGAGGTCTGCTATTGTACTTTAAAAAATAAGGAGGAATGGTTATGGTAAGTACAATGGTTTACGCAGCATCATTCATTATTGTCCTCGTTGCCTTTTTCTTAATCAGGCGCAACTTCGTCGATCTTCGAAAACACGACGAAGGCACGCCTGAGATGAAAGAGTTGGCGGGGATAATCCGCGACGGCGCCAGCACATTCTTGAGGAGAGAGTATCGAGTGATTATCCCGACCGTGATTCTATTCGGGATGCTTTATACTCTGTTCATGGAGAAGTTTGCTGGACTGACACTACTCTTCGGCGCCTTGCTCAACGCAATAGCTGTAGAGATCGGCATGAGAGCCGGTACCTATGGCAACGTGCGTACCACAAACGCCGCAAGAGTAACCAAAGCACTAAGCCGCACCATGCGTATCGCTTTGCTTGGTGGCAGCATTAGCGGATTTGCTGTACCAGCTTTCGGGCTGTTCGGATTCCTGATTATTTGGATCAGTTCCGGCGGAGCCGATGCTGGTGCAACAAGTTCCGGTCTCATCATGCAGAACGCAGTCAACCCCGTAGTAATGCGCCTCGGTTGCTACTCGCTCGGCTTTTCGCTGATTGGCATGTTCAATCGCGTGGCCGGTGGTAACTACACGAAGGCGGCAGACATCTCAGCAGACATTGTGGGCAAAAATGTTCACAACATGCCAGAAGATGATTCCAGGATGCCTAACACAATTGCAGATTTCATCGGCGACAACGTCAACGATATCGCCGGAAATATTTCCGATCTCGGAGAAAGCTTTGTTGCGACCCCGGTGGCGTGCATCCTGATCGCGATGCAGGTCTTTAAGGACAACCCAGCAGCGCTGGCGGCGGCTTGCTTGTTCCCGTTTGTATTATCGGCGAGCGGGCTCTTAAGCAGCTTAGTTGGCGTAACTTCTGTGATTTTCGCAAATCGCAAGAAGAAAAAGGTTGGGCCGGACGGTCAAGAAATTGTGGTTTCCAGAGAAATCTCGGATCCAGCAATTGAGCTTGACCTTGCAACTTATCTTTCGGCAATTACGGTATTCATCATCGGACTGGTAGGCGCCTATTTGGTATTTGGAGGAGTTCCGGGTATGTTTAAGTACGGCTGGATTGCTCCTTGGGGCGCGGCGGCATTTGGCGTAGTCAGTTCAGTTTTGGTCGGGAAGGTTACGGAGCGCTATACCGGTATGAAGTATGCTTCCGTCCAAAAATTAAAATCGATGGCGAGCGAAGGTGATTCGTTTGTAGTCACGACAGGTGACGCAATTGGATACCGTTCGACCTTGCTGCCGGTTCTAATTATTGGCATCTCCATGATTGTCGCTTACCAAATTTGCGGAACTTATGGCATTGCAATTGCAGGTCTCGGAATGCTGAGTTTCGTCGGCACGACGGTATCGATCGACGCTTTCGGTCCGATCGCAGACAATGCGGGCGGAATTGCTGAAAGTTGTCATCTGGAACCGGAAGTCCGCGAAATCACCGATCAGCTTGACGCAGTGGGCAATACCACTGCGGCGATTGGCAAAGGCAACGCCATCGGTTCGGCCACTTTCGCAACAGTTGCTCTCATCATGTCATATATTGGTGGATATGCAACCTCGGAGATTGGTTTATCTTCGGTTGTGGTCTATTTGACGGTGGGAGCAGTAGTCGGCGGGGCGCTCATTATGTATTTTAGCGCGCTGCTGACAGACAACACCATCGTAGCTGCTAAAAAGCTGGCTGATGCTGGCGAAGAGGAGCTAAAAATCCCTGGGGTGCTTGAGGGAACAGTAAAACCCCACTACACCAGAATTATCGAAATGGCAGCAAACAGTGCCCTGAAGCATATGTTACTTCCATCAATTTTGGCGCTAATCGCGCCGATTGCCTTCGGATTCTCATTTGGACCAAATTTCGTCCTGGGAATTTTACTCGGTAGCACAGTTACCGCGGTCGGTTTGGCAATTTATAACGGAAATTCTGGTGGTGCGTTTGACAACGCCAAGAAAGCAATCGAAATTGAACGTAGCAAAGACCCAGACAATAAAGCTCTGGCTCAGGCGCATAAAGCGGCCGTCACCGGTGATACGGTTGGCGATACAAGAAAGGACGTAGTCGGAGTAGCACTCGACATCTTCATTAAGATGATGTCAACAGTCTCAAATACCCTGGCACAGACTTTCGCAATGTTCCACTTATTCTAGATTAAAACCCTCGGCTTTCAGCCGGGGGTTTTCTTTATGCTATAATATATATTATATGAGTAAAAAAACTTTTTCAAAAAAGCAACTTGAGACTTTATCGGCGGAGGAAATAATCGATAAAATTCAACACGAAAATTATTCTTTGCTCGCAACGTTGGGGGCGGAAAAATTGCGCAAAGAAATGGTGCCGGTGGGGAAGATTTGTAATGCAGCGATTGATTATGTGCTAGGGACGACGGGGCCAAAAGGCGATAACGCTTTACATTCGCATAACGCGCGGATGAAGCTAGTGAAGAAATTGAAAAAATTAACGCCGGGAGACTATAAAGGTTTTCCGAAGGATCCAGAAAATGGTTTAGTGATTGGTTTTAACCATCCATCACTGGGAGAAATTGCGCGGATTTTGATGATGAAAATGGACGTAATGGGCGAGAAGCCGATGTTATTTCCGGTGAATTTGCCGTGGTATGAGGCCTTAGCGCCTGATTACGACCGCATCTTGAAGCTTGGGATTATTATTACGCCAACGATTACGCCATCGACTTGGGGAAAGATGAAACTTGAAAAGGGTTCGGCGCTTTATGAAGCAGGGTCGCGACTGAAACGAGAGTTTAGAAATCTATATACCAAACGTTCGCATGAAACTTTGAAAGAAGGTGGGATTATTTTCGTGGCGCCAAGCGCGACAAGACAAACAACCGTGTTCAAAACCAAAGCGGTGTTTGAGCGCGACGAGCCGATTATTCCGACCATGTCAGTATTGGCAATAGATTTATATAAAGACTCTAAAATGAACTGCGATTTTATGCCGATGGCGATTTTGCCGCCAGAAGGATA
>JAFRWP010000010.1 GCA_017437945.1 Candidatus Saccharimonadota bacterium
CTACTGAAATTATTTGGCGCATCTGAAGCATCGTTACCACTCGCTGAGAGCTATTTTAGAATTATTCTTTATGCTTCAACGGCTTCCATGATGACCAGTGTGTTGTCTAATATTATTCGCGCAGATGGCTCGCCAGCTTTTTCTATGATCGTAACGGTACTCGGTGCAGTTATTAATATTATTCTCGACCCAATCTTTATTTTTGGTTTCGATTGGGGTATCGAGGGTGCCGCCATCGCCACAATTATTGGTCAAATTGCTTCTTTCGTACTTGGGCTTTACTATGTATTCTTCCGCTCGCGCACGTTTAAGCTAAAGATCGAGAATTTTAAACCAGAGATAAAGACTATTCTTCAATTCACGAAGCTTGGTATCTCGACTTTTATTACGCAGATGTCTATTGTTGCGACTTCGCTCGTTGGTAATATGATGCTTGCTAAATGGGGTGCACAATCAATTTATGGTGCGGATATCCCGATTGCCGTAATGGGTATCGCAATGAAAGTATTTACTATCGTAGTTAATATTGTGGTCGGGCTTCTAGTTGGCGCACAGCCAATTCTTGGCTATAACTACGGTGCAGAGAAATATGATCGCGTCAAAGAAACTTTCCGCATCGCTATGATTGGGTCGATTATTGTCGGTGTTATTGCTACGATTATTTTCGAGTTCTTCCCAGATCTCGTAATTGGTATTTTTGGAACCGAGAACGAGCTTTACATGGAATTCGCACGCAAAATGTTCCGTACTTTCTTACTGCTTGTGACATTTACTTTGTCTATCAAGGCTATCTCCATTTTCTTCCAGGCTGTTGGCGAACCGAAGAAGGCTACGGTCGCATCACTCATGCGTGATATTGTCTGCTTCGTACCGCTTTGTATTATCTTGCCGAATTTCTTTGGCGTCGAAGGTGTATTATATGCAGCGCCAGTCGCAGATGTTGTAGGTATTATAGTTGCTGGTACTTTGGCGATCAGATTCTATCGCGATTTGGGACGCAAAACACCTAGTGCCGTCGCTGAAAGTAGTGTTATTAAAGAATCACATCCCGGCGTCATCATTACGATTTCGCGCCAACACGGTTCGGCTGGAAAGGAGATCGGTAAGTTGGTAGCTGAGCGGCTCAAAATCCCATACTATTACAAAGAGCTATTGGCGGTTACTGCGAAAGAGTCTGGTCTATCCGAGAGCTACCTAAATGAACTGAATGCGCGCGACGAAGAGGGCATTATGCGCGATTTGTATCTCGGCTCCGCTCCTGCCGAATATGCAATTAAGGCCCAACGCCAGGCGATACAAACCATTGCCAAACATGGTTCTTGCGTGATAGTTGGCCGTGCCGCCGATTACGTCCTAAGGAATCATAAAAAAGTTCTGCGTGTCTTTATTTCAGCACCAGACGACTATCGTATTAAGAAGCTAAAAGAAATGTATGGCGATAAACCTGCCGAAGCAAAGAAGTCCATTAAAAAATCTGACATGAACCGCGCATCATACTATAATGCTATTTCCGGTCTGGAGTGGGGCAAACGTGAAAATTACGACATTTGTCTCGATAGTTCAATTGGAAATGAAGAAACTGCCAAAGTGATTGTAGAATACGCCAAAAACGCAGAATAGGCTAAAAAATAGGGTAATCCTTTTTAGGTATAACCTCGTTTTAGAGGTTGCGCCTTGCGGCGGTATTAATCATCTTTCAGATTTGTATAATATTCTCGTTTGCCAGAAATGAAATCATCATAC
>JAFRWP010000011.1 GCA_017437945.1 Candidatus Saccharimonadota bacterium
CCACCAGAACAAAAAGATGACCCAAGTGGGTCATATTTTTGTCCTATTTGGACGGGACGAGAACCCGCAGGGTTCGTGCGAGCAAGGAGCCGAGGCAAGCAAAAATGCTAGCATTTTTATTTGCGAGGCGACGCCGCGAACCAAGGCCTCGAAGAGGCCACTGTCCCATCTTGCCCACCATAAAAAAAGACGCCCCGTTAGGGACGCTTTTTGTTGAATAGGATTTCATGGACCATTGACGAACATTGCGACGTGCATTGCCACGAGATACTCCACGTCGGTGGTAGGATCATATTCCCTATCATCTTCGCTTTCGTCGCCCATATATACGCGGTCGGAGTCATTATCGTCTTCATCGTCCGCATAGGCATCATCGTCTTCGTTATAGATGTCGAGATCATTTTCAGGCATAATCTTCCCTCCTTTTTCAGAAATCGCCCCACGCTACCATTTTTCCAGCCAATTCCCGATACATAATGATTCGGACAAAGGTATCGTGATGGGCGTTGAGTTTTGAGATGTCGCCATTGATAGCCAGATATTCGTTAAGCATGGCGCCAGAATACATCCTGCGCCCCCGCAGGCCGTGATGGTTAACCGATAATATTGGATCGTAATCGTAATACTTAACTGTCAAAACTACGTAGTCCGGTTTCCGCTCAAGAATCTTGCATCCTTTCAGGATGACCAATTCATTCGTTTCGAAAACTTGGTTCGCCTCGACGCCAAATTCTACTTTAATGCAGTCGATAATAGCCTTCCCGCGGTCCTGCTCGGCACTGAAGTACGGCTCAATCATGCCGTCGTTGATTACTGGTAAATCTAAGAGAATTGCACTCTCTCCGACGTGATTGATTTTGAAAAGAATCGTATCCGTGCGCTCCGTCTCGCGGGTGACAATAATGATACTCTTGTTAGTTTTATCGTCACGCTCCTTTAAGATTTGGTGATACTGGCGACTGATACTAGTCCTGCTCTGCCTAGAAGCGTTCTTGGATTCGTGCTGCCTTTTGGCAACTTTCTTTTTCCGTTGCTGTTCGACGTATTGTTTCTGGTTGGTTTTTCGCCGTCTGGGCTTGGTTTTGCCATTATTTTGAACGCCCATAGATTACCCTCCTTAATCTATTCGAAATCCTATTCTAAAGGTACGCTTGGTAAGATATATAAAATATATCACATACGGTATAATTACGGTATGGAATGGGTAGTTTTAGCCACCATATTCTTTGCAATGATGATTCTGCTGATTTTTCTACTGCCCGGAATCATCGGTGCGCCATATGTACCGAGCGAACAAAAAGATCTCGAGACGGCATTCACTAAACTGCGCAAGATTGGCAAGAAAGACTTCGTTGTTGACCTAGGTGCAGGCGACGGCATCGTCTTGAAAGCGGCGGCGGCGCACGGCGCAAAGGCATTAGGTGTAGAAATTAATCCAATTTTGACTATCTGGACGCGTTTTCAGCTCCGAAAGATAGAAAATGCCCAGATTAAGTGCGGCGACATGTATAAATTCGAGCTACCGTCGGAGACAACCATTGTATATGCCTACGCGAATAACTTTACAATTCCACGGCTTTTTAAGCGAACACAAGATGAGGCTAAACGGCTAGGCAAAACCCTATATCTGATTTCGAATGCTTTTGATCAAAAGGATATTAAGCCGAAAAAGCACATCGACCCCTATTATTTGTATGAGATAAAGCCGTAATACTTGACTTTTTGAGCGAATAGTGCTATAATAATAGTATAGTTCTTTGAAAGGGGGTGATCTCAGTGGAGAAATACGTTTGCTTGGTCGAAAAGGTTACCGAAAGCATGGCCGGCTGTAATGTTCAGATTGTCGCAAAATTTGGCAGCAATAAGGCTGAACTGAACGGGTGGGCCAAGAATCATTTCCCCGGACGCCAGAGCATCATACTGGAAAATACGCGGGAAATCAATAAATTCTTCGAGACGTCGTCCCTCCTGGGCGAGCTCTACAGTGATTGATGACCGCAAAAAATTCATTCGCCACCCTACGGGGTGGTTTTTTCTTGCCTAAGCCTTGGCGTTGCCGAAACGACGGTCGCGCGAAGTATATTCAACGATAGCCTGGTCGAAGTCGGCCTCATGGAAGTCTGGAAACTTCACCTTCGGGAAATAAAACTCGGCATAAGAATTCTGCCAGAGCATAAAGTTACTGAGGCGAAGCTCGCCGCTGGTGCGAATCATTAAATCCACATCCGGCAGGTCTTGATACAAATAGTTGTGGAAAACTTCCTCGGTAATACTGTCCGGATCCTCGCCAGCACGGATGATTTTCTTTACGGCGTCGACTATTTCGGCGCGACCGCCATAGTTCATGCAAAAATTTACAACACAGCCGGTGTTATTAGCGGTAGCAGCCACCATTTCTTCACGGGCCTTAATTACTTTTTCTGGTAGAGGATCGTCGCGGCCAGAAAAGACCACTTTGACGTTGTTCTCCATAAACTCCGGAATTAAGCGCTTCCCCATTACAGCAAATAAGCTCATCAAGTGGCCAACTTCGTCAGCGGCACGCTTAAAGTTTTCGGTCGAAAAAATATATAAACTGAGGTATTTGACGCCGCGAGACTGAATATAGAGGGCAATTTTACGCATGTTCTCAAAACCGGCGTCATGCCCCTGGAGGCGAGTCAGACCACGTTCTTTGGCCCAACGGCCGTTACCATCGACAATAATACCTACGTGCGTAGGGATTTTTAGTTTCGAATAATCAATATCCATGCATCTATTCTATCACTGCAGATAAAGAAAAATACCACCTCCCAGTGGTATTTTAAAAGCCACACTCACGAACATCGATTCAGACCGCTCCGGCGATCTCTCAACTTCGCCCGAACGTTCTACTTTCATTTTAGCGCAAGCAGAATGTATGTCAACATTGATTTTTAGAAAATTAATGTTTTAATTTTTACAGAATTAACAGGGGTAGAATCGCAAAATCTATTGACTTTGAAAAATTTCATTGTGAAATAATTATCTTTCTTATGGCTACATTTTTCCTCCCCGGTATGGTAAGATAGAAATATCTAAGGAGGTTTATGTACAAAGAAGGTATTAAATTCTATCGCTGTAATACTTGCGGTAACTTATTCCTAGTCATGATCGATCCGTCTGTTCGCCCAAGTTGCTGTGGCTCAGAGATGGAAGTTCTTGATAGCGAACATCATACACATGAAGGCAGCGAGAAACACTTGCCAATTATCGAATTAAATGAAGATCATACACTCGTAAAGGTAGGCATTCAGCTTCATCCAATGAGCGCACAGCATCGTATTGAATGGATTGCTTTGACTGACGGCGAAAGCGTCGAAGTGCGCAAGCTTGGTCTCACTACCCCACCAGTGGTCAGATTCTCTAAGATGAGAAGCGATGGCAAGATTCACGCTTATGCATTCTGTAATGTCCACGGCTTATGGGAAAGCGAAAAGTAAATAAATTTCAGCATAAGCTGAAAAACCTCTTTGAGACTTTTGTCGACCGCTGTAAATTCGCAGTGGTCGGCTTTAAGTATCTACTGACCCGACGACGCTATGTTATTGCGCTGGTGATTAGTATTTTGGTCTTCCTATATATCTTGTCGCAGCTGCAGAATAACGGCGCAAACTGGCAGTTATTATGGTCGGGACTCGATTTTGGCAGCAAGATGCAGGTCCTTGGCAGAAGCTTCCGTTCGATGCTTGATAACTTTACGAGCTTCCAAGGCATCCTAATCGTCCTTTTGGCGCTAATGCAGGCTCTCTGTGTGGCAGGAATCGTATTTGCGATTCGTCATCGCCAAAAAGATGACGCCATCAATGGGGCCAGTGCGGGCAGTATTGCCTCGATTTTGGCTTTCGTTACCCTAGGCTGCCCGACCTGCGGCATGACCTTACTGACCCCCCTTCTGACCATGATCGCTGGTACGAGCGCAGTTGCATTAGCAGAAAAACTCGGCATCGTCTTATCGATAGTGGCATTCGTGCTACTATTTGCTACTCTGGTTCATCTTGGTTATCTAATATTCGTTAATGTAAGCGCAGAACGCGCAAAGGAGAAACATGCAAAAAGCAATTAGAATAATTGCCGTAGTACTAGTATTGGGCTTCCTGGGCTACCTGATTGTGGCGGGCGCGATTAGCAACGAAAAGGCACAGAAGGAGCCGTGGGTACCAGCAATGACGCTTGGCAACCGCGAAACAGCCGAACATGTATTTTATGACTACACCGATATCATGTGCCCATTCTGCAACAAGTTCGCTATTGCGATGGCAGTACATATCGATGATTTCCAGAAGGATTACGTTGAGGGTAAAAAGGTTTATTACGAGCTACGCCTAACCGACCTACTCGCAAAATTCCACCCAGAGAGCGAATCAACGGTTAATAACAGCCATCTTTCGGCACGTGCGGGCTATTGTGCTGCTGATAAGGGCAAATTCTGGGATTGGTACGATTGGATTCTAGCAAAGCTCATGACGGATTATTATCAGTACGATATCGGTACAGCTCCAGGCAAGGAATCAATTCCAAAACTAGATCCAGAATACTTCACCAAGGTTGACGATATGATTGATGGGCTAGACAACGAATATATGGCTAGCTGCATCAATTCCGACGAGATTGTGGCCAAGGTAAATAAGTATACCAAGAAGGCCTCCAGCACCGTACGCGGCGGTTTGCCTTATTATTCCTTCAATAACCAGACCTTCACTGGTTTTGATGGCAACTGGGACGTAGAACACGACTGGACGCAGGCAAAGTTAATGTTTGACGCCGGTATCGCTGGTAAAAAGTAAAAAGATTCGAACAACAAAAAACCACCCCTTCACGGGGTGGTTTTTAGATTAGTGAGTGAACCTTGCGGCGATATCTTTGAAATCGCTTGGGAGCATAATCACAGTCTTCTGGGATGGATCAGTAGAGATCTTCTCGAGAGTTTGAAGAGTACGAATCTGCAAACCACCAGGAGTCTTAGCGAGGAGGTTGGCAGCCTCAGAGACGGCCTGAGCGGACGCTTTTTCACCATCGGCGGCGATAATTGCAGCACGGCGTTCACGTTCAGCCTCAGCTTGCTTTGCCATAGCGCGTTTCATGTCGCTTGGGAGCTCAATGTTTTGGAGCTTAACGTTCTCAATATCGATACCCCACTTATCGGTTTCCTTGTCGACGATTTCCTTAATCTGAGCGGAGATTTCGTCACGCTTGCTGAGAAGCTCATCGAGCTCAAAGTTACCGGTAATATCGCGAAGGGCAGCCTGGGCGAAGTTGGTGGTAGCGTAAACATAGTTTGTGGTTTCGAGTAAGGCCTTGGATGGGTCAAGTACGCGGAAGTAGACGATAGCATCAACGTTCACGGTGACGTTATCCTTAGTAATAACCTCCTGTTTTGGCACATCGATAGGCGTAGAACGCACATCGACGTTCTTGATGGTCTGGAAGAATGGCACGATAAGCTGTGGGCCAGCGTTGCGCATGCCGGCATACTTACCAAGTGTAAACACGACGCCGCGCTCAGATTGCGGAATAACGCGAAAACCTTTGGCGATAATCCAGATAACTAATACTATTATGATAATTCCAATAAAAATTGGTGCTGATGGGTCCATATTTCTCCTATTTTGCTTTAGCTTTATTATAGAATATTGTGATTTTTCAGACAAGAAAAAGCCACCGCTTTGCGGCGGTGGCTGGCATAGGGGGGTGCGACGTCAGGCATTCTGACGATCGACCCGAGGCCGGCGATGAGGCCAGGGGTCCTCTTCGTCAGCTTCTTCTTCGGGATCGGGAGCGGCGGGTTCTTCCGTGGCAGGTTCGACCGGCGCATCGTCGTTATTGCTCAGGATGTTCTTGATTTTCTTCAGGATATCCACTGCAAAATCATGATCGAACTTCTGTACGGTCCAGAATGCGCGGGCGCGGGTGCTGTCATTTTCGACGCAGAAACCACAGATACCGAAGCGTCCGGCCATCAGATTATTTGCCAGGATAAACGCGCGCTCATTGTTGCCGATGAACATAATAGCATCTTCAGCGACGATCAGGATGTCGGCCACTGATGGACGCTCGTCCATCATAAAGGTATCGTTCACCGATTTCAGGCCGACGCAGTAGACACCGGCGTCCTTACTCAGGGACGCCATCGGGGGCATTTTAACCCCTTTCTTGACAGTAATCAGCTTGTTGCCGGAAAACTCCACTGCGGGTTCCTTGACCATGTTCAGGCCACTCATTATCTCCATGGCGTTCGTGACAAAGACACTGTTTCTCGATTCAACCATTTTTTACCCTCCTCGTAAAGATCAACCACTCTGATAAGCGGTCAGGATATGGCAGTCGGTGGTTCGACTAATCCGTTTACTATTATATCAATCTTTTGCTTATTTGTCAATATTATCGCCTCATTATGGCGGTAATGTGCTAAGATAGAAATAGATGAGTAAGACGTTAGCCATCGATGCCAGTATAGATATAAATATAGTCGGTAACCTGGGCCATTATTTGGCACTGTTAAAGCGCGCCGGCTTCAGAATCGTTGATGGTTTCGTCGTACCAGTAAATACTGACATTTCGGATGGGCTCAGCAATGAAGTGTTGCGCCGTTTTGACGCGCTGGGCGTAAAATCTGTCACTTTGCGCGCTTCCCCGCTCGAGATGAACATTTTCTCGAGTGAAACGATTCGCAACGTGAAACGCGATGATCTCGTCGGCACGCTTGATTATTTACAGAATAACTCGATTCGCCGTGGTCATAAGATTGCCGTAGTTATTCAAAAAGACATCAACGCTGAATTTGCTGGCACCATTCACGCCTATAACCCTGTTACTTTGGACCAAAATGAGATTTTAATTGAGGCAAATCTCTGGATGAACGACACGGTGCTGACCGGCGAGAACGATTCGGACATGATCCTCGTCAAGAAGAGTACGGGCGCCATGATTCTCGAGAGTGAAGAAGAAGATGAGATTTGTCTGACGCCGGGACAGATTCAGGAATTATATAGTTTGATTAGGAGAATTGAGAAGACTTTAGGCGAACCAATCACGGTAGATTGGGCCTACGACCATGGCCGACTCTATATTTTGCGTGCAAGACCGTTTACGGATAAAACATTTAGGAGGTATCAGTAATGCTACATACAACTTTGATGTTGCTTAAGAAAGATGGCAAGATTTTGCTCGGTTTAAAAAAGCGTGGCTTTGGCCTAGGTAAGCTGAACGGCGTGGGCGGCAAGCTCGAGAAAGATGAAACTATCGACGAATGCGTGGTACGGGAAACTTTTGAGGAGATTGGCGTACACGTAACCGAGATGGAACATATGGCCGATATCGTATTTGACGACCTTTATTACAAGGGTGTACCAGAGCGCAATATTATGCATGTCTATATCGGCACAAAATGGACCGGAAAACCAGCCGAGACAGATGAAATTAAGCCAGAGTGGGTGCCGATTTCGAATATTCCATACAACAAAATGTGGTGCGATGACCCGATTTGGCTACCAGAAATCTTGCGTGGCCGCCACATTAACGCCTGGTTCCACTTTAATGAGAAAAATGAGTTTACCGACCACTGGGTAGCGGATATCCCGCAGAAGTGTATTTCCGATATCAACGATAAACGCGTGGGGCTGAAAGATACCGGCGAAGATCCAGCCAACTTCTCTGTTAAGGAAGGTGCACGAGCGGTGCTAATGAATAAGAAGGGCCAAGTTGCGCTCATTCACTCGGTTAACCGTGGCTGGTATAAGCTTCCGGGTGGCGGACGCGAAGATGGTGAGTTGATCCTAGAAAACCTGCGCCGCGAAGTGCTTGAGGAAACTGGATATACGGTCAAAAATATTCAGGAGCTAGGCTACGGCGTGAACATTCGCAGTCAATGGCAAATGATTGGTAAGGCTTACATTTACCTCTGCCAAACGGATAAGTTTGTGGGCAAAGAACAGATGCCGGACGAGATTGAAGACGGCGATACCTTAGAGTGGTTCGATACGATCGATGAAGCCCTAGTGGCGCTTCGAAGTGTCGATCTAAAGAAAATTAATTTCTACGGCGCATATTTCTTTACGCAACGCGAAATCGATACGCTTGAATATGTTAAGAAGTTTCTAAAGGAGAAACATGGACGCTAGAATACCTCTAGCTGAGCGGATGCGACCGCAAAAACTCAGCGAAGTGGTGGGCCAAGATGACATTATCGGTGAGGGCAAGATTCTCACGGAGATTGTGCGCAAGCAGGAACCGGTGAATATTATTTTCTGGGGCCCGCCAGGGACCGGTAAGACGACCCTTGCGCGCATTATTGCGAAGGAGTTCAAGGCAGATTTTATTGAGATCTCGGCTGTGACCTCTGGCAAGAAGGATGTCGAGAAGATTGTCGAACACGCCAAGCAGAACTGGAATCTGAAGATTCGCACGGTGTTGTTCGTGGATGAGATTCATCGCTTTAATAAGGCGCAGCAAGATGCGTTTTTGCCGCACGTCGAGAGTGGATTGATTACATTGATTGGTGCTACGACTGAGAACCCGAGTTTTGAAGTGATTTCCCCGCTACTCTCACGCAGTCGCGTGGTGATTGTGAAGCATTTGTCGAAAGCAGATATTATAGAGGTGATTAAGCGCGCGCTGAAGGCCGAGAAGGCCACCAAGCGTGTAACGAAGGCCGCGATCGATTATCTGGCAGAGCTCTCGGGTGGCGATGCCCGTTCGGCGCTGGGCGATTTGGAGTTGGCGCTGAGCTTGTCGCCAAAAGTCGACGTTGACCAGGTACGCGAGGCGGCCGGCCGCAAGGTGCCGGGCTACGATAAGAAAGGCGATGCGCACTACGATAATATTTCCGCGTTTATTAAATCGATGCGCGGCAGTGATGCCGATGCGGCACTTTATTATCTGGCACGCATGCTGAATGCTGGCGAAGATCCAAAGTTTGTGGCGCGCCGCATGGTGATTTTTGCTTCAGAGGATATCGGCTTGGCTGGAAATGGTGCTCTTGGGCTCGCCCTGAACGCTTTTATGGCGGTTGAGCGCATCGGTATGCCAGAGAGTGGCTTAATCCTAGCACATGTCGTAACGGCGCTCGCGAAGTCAAAGAAATCCCGCGTAACGGCGGATGCTTGGTACGAGGCGCAACGTGTCGCTAACCAGACAATGGATCTTCCGGTGCCAATTTGGCTCCGCAATGCTCCGACTAAACTAATGAAAGATTTAGGATTTGGTGCGGGTCAAAAATGGGAGGCCGGATTCCATCTTGATAAAAACTATCTCCCAGACGAAATTAAAGATACGAAAATACTAAAAGCGTAAACTAACTTCTTGTCTTAATGGCAACCGCAATAATCTGGTCACCGGCTTTGCCGTATTTCAGATATTTGTTGGCATCCTTAGCTGGAACATAGATGCGCTCGTAGGTTTGGCCATTATCCGGATCGGGGCGAGATGAGCCGAATTCGGCGACATGCGCGGAATAGCGTAGCTGAGCATACGGTTCACCATCGCCATGCACCGCCTGATAGCCAAGATATTGGAGTTCGTCGATTTTACAATTCACTTCCTCGTCGACTTCACGATGTAGGGTTTCTTCGCGTGTTTCATTACCTTCAGGATGTCCGCCGGCGAGACCATATACCCCGTTTTTATCTTTGCGAAGAAGGATTTCGTTCTTGTCATTAAAAAGAATGCCAGCGACCTGCGTCACGCGCATGTTTTTTGGTACTGGACCTTCATGCCAGATATACTCTACCATTCCAACACTTTCTGACGGGATTTTGCGCCCGACACGATGGTTATTTGCGTTTTCGCGATATGAAATTCATCAGAGATAAGCTCGAGCAAGGCAGCGTTCGCTTCCCCGTCATGTGCGCGCGCATGCAAAAAGGCGACAAACTCACCGTCTTCTTGCTGTTCAAGACGCGTCTTGCCCTTGGTGCCAGGTTTGACGCGTACGGAAATTCTCATTTACTCTCCGCAAACTACGTTATTTGCGTGGAGCCAACCTTCCATGGAGCCGCCATCGAGGTATTGACCATTGATTGGGAGCACGTGGATTTTGCCACCGGCCTTAATGTGGTCGATGATTGGATCGGTAATCAGATATTCTTGGTCTTGTGGGCCGAAATCGTTTTCGTCGCAATATTTTACGATGCGCTGGAGTAACTCAGCCGACATGATGTACTTAGAAATGTTGATGAGATTGCTTGGTGCATCTTCTTTCTTTGGCTTTTCGTAAATGCCGGAAAGAAGGCCGTCTTCAACCTTGAGCACACCGTAACGCTCGACGTCTTCGAGTGGGATTTCGGTGGCAAGCATTGCGGAATCGGTTTCGTCTTCAATTGTTTCCATGAGGCGAACGAGGTCAGAAGAACCATCGGCGTTATAGACAAAGTCATCGCCCATGAGGATTACGCATGGCTCGTCAATGTTATATTCGCGCACGACCTGAGCAACTGGCTCAGCGCTGCCATAGCGGTTATCAACATCTTTCTGAGCATAGAAATGAATCGTAAGGCCTTCGCGAGAAGTATCGGTAAGAGAAAGCTTGTCGCTTTTACCGCGCGCGATTAGATAATTATTGAGTTTGGCGTTCTCTTCGTAGTAGGCCTTAATCTGAGAGAAAGGCTTTTCGTCGATAACGAGATAGACTTCCTTGATGCCAGCTTTGGCGCAATCTTCAACTACATAGTCAACGAGTGGACGGTTGCCAATTGGAAGCATGGCCTTTTCGATTACCTTGGTAATCGGTAAACGGCGGGTGCCCCAGCCAGCTACAGGAATAATTGCTTTATTGATTTGCATAGAAAAAATTCCGTAATTTCTTAGTTTGGTATTTTATCATTTCTTGAGACTCTTCGCAAGGAAGTAGGCATGGAAGGCTGAGTGGTAAGCGAGGTAGCCGCAGGTGATGGAAATCAAAATCGCATCCTGGGCGACACTGCGCGAGCATAAGAAAGTAATTCCGAACGAAACGAGCGGAATGAGAGCGAGTGGGACGGCAATATCGGCCATGACTTTGCCACGCGACCACTCGTCTTTGTAGCGGTAAATCAGCGCCACCTTCTCCTTGATGAGGAATAGCGCGATAGCGGTGATAGCCATCATTGAGAAGCTAGAGCCCATCGCGACACTACAACCGACTGCGATGGCGGTAATTATGCCGCCCAGCAAATCAAGCGTAAAAGGCCCACCGAATGAGAGACTTTTCTCTTCGCTATGCTTCGAGACGTGATCGTTAATGATTGAGAAAGCGAAACCGAAAATCATCATCACGATGGCCGAAATCATCATTACGCCCATTGGGCCAGTCAGATCGGTTTCTGCTTCAATAGTTGGCCGGGCGCAAACTAAAATGGCGACCAGCGAAATGATGATGCCGGCCGGGATGGCGCCATGGCGAAGAATTGGCACAAAGGCGCTGCTGATATCGTAGAGTTTAATGCCGCAATAGACGGCAAAAATCATGGCGATTGATGCAATTAATGTAAAAATCACCAAATTTGGATTCATTATTCCTCCTCAATAATTGGCGGCAGCCACGATTCGTGCGGTTCCTGACCAAGCAGAATTGCGATAGTCGAGGCGAGATTCGCTAGCCCGCGATCACCAAGGCTGAGACGATATTTATTGGCATTCTCGGTGTCATCAACAAAAATACAAGGGACGCGATTAGTCGTATGGGCGGTTTTTGGTGCGCCGTTTTCGTCGATTAATTCCTCAGCGTTGCCGTGGTCAGCGGTGATAACTGTGACACCACCGAGCTTATTGACGGCGTCGATGATACGCTTCAGCGATATATCGATAGATTCCATAGCGGTAATAGTTGGCTCTAATTCACCAAAGTGACCAACCATATCGCCGCCCGGGTAATTGACGCGGAGGAAATCGTATTGTTCAGACTCGATAGCTTCGACAAGTTTATCTGTAATTTCGGCGCACTTCATCCATGGGCGGGTATTGAATGGCTCAGTGTAGGATGGAACTTCGACATCTACTTCCCCATCTGGAACATGATAGCTATTACCGTTAAAGTAATAGGTGATGTGACCGAATTTAACGGTCTCGGAAATGGCATATTGTTTGATACCTTTGGCTGCCAGATACTCAGTTAAAGTCATGCCAAATACCGGAGTACCTACGAGTACGTGAGCTGGTATGTGAAGATCCTCGTCATATTCGTTCATTCCGGCGAAATAGACATCTGGGCGACGGATGCGGTCGAATTTATCAAAATCATCAAAAGTGAACGCCTTCGACATCTCAATGGCACGATCGGCGCGGAAGTCGATATAGATAACCGCGTCACCATCGTTGATGGTGCCAATTGGCTGACCGTCTTTAGCGATAACAAATGGTGGCAGATATTGATCCTGGACGCTTGGATCTTCGCGACGATAAGTCTCGACGGCCTCGGTAGCATTCTCAAATTGGCGACCTTCACCAAGCACGCAGGTATGCCAGCCCTTTTCAATCATACCCCAGTCGTTTTCATAGCGATCACAGGAGATAACCATGCGGCCACCGCCAGAGGCGATTTTGTAGTCCGGGTCACCGAGGTTATGAATATAATCTTCGAGACGATGAATGAATTTTGGTTCGCTCTGAGGTGGAACATCGCGGCCATCGGTCCAAATATGGATACGGACGCGTTCGACGCCTTCTTCATGGGCTTGAGCAAGCATTTTTTCAAGATGAGCTATGTTGGAATGAACATTGCCATCGCTGAAAATACCCATGAAATGAAGCGTGGAATTACGTTCGTGAATGCGAGAAATAATATCTTTCCAAGTGTCAGTGTTGAAGATTTCGCCAGTCGCAACATTGTTTTCGACGGCGGCAGAACGCTGGAGGACAATCTGTCCAGCTCCCATAGCATTATGACCAACTTCGGAATTGCCCATATCGTCTTTTGGCACGCCGACATACTCACCGGCAGCACCAAGTTTGGCGGTCGGGTATTTTTCCATTAAATAGTTTAAGGTTTCGAGGTGTGCCTGTTTGACGGCGTTACCCTCAGTTTGATCACGCAAGCCAACTCCGTCCATCACGACGAGGACGACGGGCCCACTAAAATTCAACTTGCTCATGCTTTTATTATAAGATGGTTCCACCCCATTCGACAAGCGTAAAGCCCTTGCGAATTGGCGTCTCAGGAAGAATCTGGGTTTTAACTTCAATCGGCTCTTCGAGTGCCTTGAGCTCCATGTTAATGCGGATGACCGTGGTTGGAGCCGGCGTGACATTTAGTGGCATATTCTTGGAGATTTCAGCTGCGCTAGCGAAGTAAATATAGTTGTAAGCGTTCTTTTTGAGCTGTGGGAGCCAGTAGATGATAAACTCTTGCGCTTCGCGTTCGGTTAGGCCGAGCTGGGCGAGTTTCTCTTCGAGGAATTTCTCCGAATCGCTGCCTTTGACGACAAAACCTACACTACGAATACCCTTAGTGGAGGTATATTCGGTTTCGTAGTAGAGCGAGTAGAGCTTGCGACCGGTCGTACGGTCAACGAGTGAGCCGTCCGGATTCGCAGTGACACGCCAAGCATCAGAGTATTTTGGATAGGAGACGGTGAGCTTTTCCGGCGCGCCAAGTTTAACGTCGACGTCGGTAGTTGAGGTTGGATAGAGATAAATGACCGGTTTCTTTTCGACATAAGGATCGCAGACTTCAGATGAAGTTTCGTCATACATGATGTCGCCAACGCTGTCGATAGGCGCATCCTTATCCATTTGGACTAGATAGATGCTCATGTCGTCTGCGCAGACGCCACAAGAGTATTTAGTCTGGACGTTAGCGTAACCAACATTTCCTTTGCGACTAGAGATATAAACACGGCCAAGCGGCGAGCAAGTATCATTGTGGATTACAAGAACTGCGACTTTGTGTTCTTGGAAAAAAGAACCGCCATAGAGCGAATTAGCCCGCTTGAATAGCTCAATAAATTCCCGCTCACTAGTGAGGATTTTACCTTGGAAATCTTCCTCGTCACCAACGATAGCATTCAGCTTGATGCAGCGTGAGCTGGTCTGTTCATCTACTTCGCCGTCTACGCTCGAATAGCAATCCCTAACAGGGGCATAAATAGGCTCGTCAAGCACTTCTTCTTCGTCTTCGTCTTCATAGTCGTAATGGAGCGAGGAGCGCTTAGTAAATTTGGCATAAAATACGCCATCTTCTCCGATTTGGCCATAGATATACTCAGGATCTTCTTGCTGGCTAGTGCCACCACCGGAATTGCTGCCGCGATGCTTCTTGAAGTAAATCGCGGTCGGAACAGCTATGATTACCGCTAGAGTAATAATAATCAAAAATATAAAAAGACCGAAACTGCGCCTAGTAATGACAATAGTGTCGCTCTTGGTCTTTTTCTCCTTATTGGCCATATATCTCCTTGTAGTCCTTATGATTAAATTATATCACTACTTGGATGGCGGTAAAAAAGTGTTGTTGGTATTGACTTTTTTCGCAAAGTGTGGTATAATGAAAGTATTATGAAGTATGTATCCGAGGATGACAGACAGATAGCCGTTGAAGCCCTGAATAAGGGTGCTATTTTGGGCGTCCCGACCGAGACCGTTTATGGTTTAGCCGTAAAGGCCGACAATACTGAAGCTATTAATAAGCTTTTGAACCTCAAGGAGCGTCCGCTTGGTAGCGGCAAAGTCCTCACGATGATGGTGGCCGACGTAGATGAAATGTTCAAATACGCCAAGATGAATCGTCGCATGACCAATTTTGCACGCCATTACTTCCCTGGCGAATTAACGATGATTTTACCAAAGAGTGAGACGTTCTCGCATCCATATTTCGACAAAGTTCAAACGATTGGTATTCGCATTCCACAGCATAAATACATGCTTGATTTACTCCGTGAGACCGGTCCGCTTCTAGTGACGAGCGCCAACCCACGCGGCGAAAGACCATGTTTTACTGGTAAGGAAGTTGCAAAACGCATGCCGAGCGTCGATATGGTAGTCGACAGCAAGGCTGGCGGTAGCATCCCATCGACAATTATTGATTTTACGCAAGACGATCCGTATCCGGTTCGCCAAGGCGGACTTTTAATCGTCCGTTACGCCTAATAAAAATACGCCAGCGTCCTGGCGTATTTTTTGTTTTTGCTGTTACGCGCCCACCCTTGGGGCACAAATAGGTTTGTTTTAATCCGCTGTTTATTTTTGTTTCTAGTCTCCACACTTTCCACTTGTAATCAGTGGAACCCCTGTGAAGCGTACCAGCTTGTTTATATTTAACCAAAAATAAGCATAAACGTCAAGAGGGTTTTCGCATTTTTATGTTGTAATATTTACCTTATTCGTCAATTTCGAAATCGTCGCTGTCGGCGTCGAGCTCTTGAATAGCATTGCGTTCGCCAAGCTGATATTTCTGGTGGTGGGCACGACGCTTTTGTTCTTTTTGATCGAGCGTAATTACCGGAAGTTCGTCCTGGGCGTCCTCGGCTTTTTCTTCGACTGGAGCTTCCTTTTGCGCCTCCTCAATCATGAGGCGAAGCTCGCGGAGTACTTCCTGGGTGCCCTGATGAGCGGAAGACGACATGGCCATTACTTTGGCGTCTGGATTCTGATCAAGAATGGCCGCCATTTGCATTTTGATGATATCTTCATCAACGCCTTCAACCTTCGTGAGGGCTACTAATTCTGGGCGAGCAGCAAGATCGGCGGAATACTTCTCGAGTTCTTTGCGGATATCAGCGTAGGCCTTGCCGGCGTCGTCGCTATATACATCAACAAGGTGCAAAAGTACTTTAGTGCGCTCGACATGACGAAGGAATTGGTCGCCAAGGCCCTTCCCTTCGGAAGCGCCCTCAATGAGGCCTGGAATATCGGCGATTAAGATGCTGCGGTCATCAACTTTGGCGACGCCAAGATTTGGCGTAATAGTCGTGAATGGATAATCGGCAATTTCTGGAGTAGCGTTACTGACAACGGAGAGGAAAGTGGATTTGCCGGCATTTGGAAAGCCCACTAAGCCAACATCGGCGATGAGCTTAAGCTCAAGCTCGGCGTCATAAGTTTCACCCGGGTTGCCAAGCTCGGCAATGCGTGGAGTTTGGCGAGTGCTGGAACGAAAATGCCAGTTGCCATAACCACCGTCGCCACCATGAGCCACGATTGCACGCTCTTCGTCGTGCGTTAAGTCGGCCACGATTTCGCCGTTGCGTTTTACGACGGTGCCAACTGGAACTTCGACGATTAAATCTTTACCGGATTTGCCGGAAGATTTTTGGCCAGTACCCGGTTTGCCATCTTCGGCGATGAGTTTTGGCTGAAAACGAAAATCAATTAAAGTATCACAGTCCTTCGATGCAACAAAAACCACGTCACCACCTTTACCGCCGTCGCCACCATCTGGGCCGCCTTTAGGGATGTAAATTTCGCGACGGAAAGAAATGGCGCCATTGCCACCTTTGCCGGCTTTAATAAAAACATTTGCTGTATCTACGAACATATCAAAAATATTTTAACATATTTTACGGCGTAAGTAAAACGGCCGTTAGTCTATTTGTGAGCGTAAATGTAGTTGTACTTAATCGCATCTTCCCAGGTGATAGTCGACTGGAAAACGCGGTTAAAGCCAGCATAGTTCATTTCTTGAATCGTGACGGATTGGCCCTGGTTGACACCTACTACGATTGCCACGTGGCCATAGCGACCGCTAGTAGACTGCATAATGGCGCCGTAGGCCGGAGTGCGGCCAGTATAGTAGCTACCACTCAGCGAAGAGACCCAAGTACGAGCGTTACCAATAGCACCGGTTGGAAGCCAATACTCGCCACTCATCTTGTTGCGGCGCCAATACCAGGCGAACCAAGTGCAGTTACCAAAGGCGCCTGGATTGTGCTGCCATTTCGTGTCGTTGTAAACTTGGCGCCAGTAATTGTAGTTACCAATTTCGGTGCGGCCATGGCGATCAGCTATGTCGCTAACATAAGAATAGGTGTACGTAGAATAATTTGGACGTGGACGTGGCGGAACATACTCTGGGCGCTCTTTTTCTGGCAATGTACCATTCGGTAGTAGTAAAAGCTGATCGACGGAGATGTCTTTACCCTCGAGGTCGTTGCGGGCAATGACTTCTTCTTTATTGGCACCGGTTTTCTTGACGATACTATCAAGCGAGTCGCCACTTTTAACCTTATAGACGATACCAGGGACGCTTGGGATATAAAGCGTACTGCCAGTAGTAAGGGTTTCCGTCTTGAGACCATTACTCCAGCGGATTTGATCCTTGGACGCGCCATGGCGATCAATAGTATTAAGAGAGTCGGTTTCTTTAACTACGTAAGTAATAATGCCGCGAGATAGATTCGATGTATCAATAATGGTCGGCTTCTCGACGACCGGCAAAGATGAAGTATTGGTCGTACCGGTGGCTTCATAGATAGCGCTAACGGTAACGTAGTTCTCGCTAATTTTAGAAGTTGAAGGTAGCGACAATGAGCTTGCAATATTGGCGACGGTGTACGATTCAGAAATCTGATCGGCCGTGACGGTGAAATTACTATCGTCGAAATTTGCCGCAATCGGCGTCTTGATAGCGCCGTCGTCGTTCGAAGAACCAAAAATCATCAACGCCAAGGCCGCCAAAAAGACGGCGACATACGGGAAGAATTTGGTTATTAATAGTTGGAATCGTTTCATATTTGAAAAGCGCTATTTCCCACTCGAAATAGTGAGGACTTCCCCCTGATAATCCTTTTTTTATTATAGCATAACAGTGATTGTTAGAAAACTTGGCAGCGCGTCTTGCAATAGTTGCGCGTATTGGCACGATGTTCAGCTTCGGTATGAGCGAAGTGCGTCATACCATCATCACCCGTCACAAAGTACAGATAATCACCTTCGGCTGGCTCAGCAACAGCTAATAAAGCGTTTTTGCCCGGATGAGAAATTGGGCTTGGCGGAAGACCGGCGCATTTACGTGAATTCCATGGGCAAGGAATAGTGTTGAAATATGACATATCAGATTTGTTGCGATCAGGATTAATCTGGTCGGCACGGTAACCAACTACGGCATCAGAACCAAGCACAATACCGCGCTTGAGACGTAGTAGGAATACCTGAGCTATCTGCTTCTGCTCCTGTAAATTGCCCGACGCTTCGCGTTGGACAATAGAAGCCAGCGTAATTCCCTCGTAGAGCGACAAGCCTTGAGCTTTGAACTTCTCTTCTAGCTTGTTTTCCTTAACAACTTTGAGCATTTCGTCAAAAGTGCGAGTCAGAACATCTTCAACCGTGGCGCCTTCGTAAAACTCATAGGTTTCACCATAAATGTAACCCTCGAGCGTGGCGTCGGCTGGTTTGCTTTTTAGAAGCTCGTGATCATACACTTTCGTGAAAGCTGCGGTAATATCTTCATCTTTGTAGCCGGCATTCTGTAAACGTTCGCGCGTGGCCATTAAAGTGTCGCCTGGCAAGAAAGTCAGGCGGAAAGTTTTAGCAACAACACCTTCGTTTAAGAAGCGAATAATCTGCGCGACGGTCATGTTCTTTTTGAATTGATAGTCGCCAGGTTTCAAATTGCGATTATCAGCTTCGAGCTTGAGATATATGCGGAAAGCAAGACTGGAGCGGATTAGGCCGGCCTTTTCCAAATCTTCGGCGATTTTGGAGCCGCCAGTATTTTCGTCAACGGTGAAGCTAATCTCTTCACAATTATCGCCGCAATCAGGATCGACCGCCATGAGAGCCTGCTTATACCACAGAAAAGCTGCGCCGACGGCGATGACAATTAATAGTAATAACGCTACAAATGTAATAACAAAAATCTTAACCGTTTTATGTTTTTTAGGCTTGCCGAAACTTCTATCGTCCATGTTTTAGCTCCTGCTCCAATTCATTAAGGTTAACACTCTCTAGGAAATCTTGCAAAATTATAGCCGCGGCTTCGGAATCAAGGATGCCCGTAGCGCGATCTTTGCGCGAAAATTCATGTGTGTTGGCGGTGAGGTATTGTTCGGCTTCAACGGAAGTTAGCGTTTCGTCCTGGAATTTGATTAGCGGTTGCTTCTGCTCATGCTCTTCAAAATACTGCGCCAGTTTATCAATGAATTCGCGTACAACTGCCGTCTGGGCGGTTTCTTCACCCTGGTTATTGCGCGGCAAGCCGGAAACAACCACCTCGGCACTTTCAAGACGGAACTGTTTGGCAATTTCCGCAAACTCATTGCCGTCAACCGGAATCATCGCGCGCGGAACAGCAATTCGAACGGAGGCGTCCGCAAAGGCGACGCCGATTCGCTTGGTGCCTACATCTAGTGCAATAATGCGCATCAGTCGTCTACCGTTATCTTGATTTCAACTTTGTTTTCGTCTTCCGGAACGGTGGTTACGAAGAAGTATGAAGTATCAACTCTTGCATCAAGTACGCCTTTGATTGAGCGAAGATTAGACTGAACGCGACCGACCTTTTCGCCGAGCGATTTTTCTTTAACCATATCCTCGGTAATGCGTGGGCCAGTCTTGGAAGTACTCTTGAGTTTTGCGACCATGTTGCCGTTATCATTCTTGAAGGACTCGAAGAAAGCTTTATTCTCCTCGTCGGCATTCATTGCAACGCCAGAGCTATAAACAATTTGAGTATCATCACCGATCTTCGATGCAACAACGGTTCGGATATAAGTATCAATCTCGGTTTTATTGACGGCATAGATGACGTATTTGTTCTCTTTAATAATCTTTGGCTTAACACCATCGGTAACCTCTTCGTTTGCAGCTGGCGAAGTGGTAATTTTGCTACTCTCCGTAGCAAAGCTGCTGGTAATGAGAATGTAATCACTACTGAACTGGCGAGACAGCTCTTCGCGCGCCTCGTTGTCGATATCGTTAGAGATGCCAAGTGCTGCCTTGTCGACGTCTTCGGTGGAAACAACTTTTACAATCTTGCTAGTGCCACCAGTGATATCGGAAGCACCTTTTTCTGGATCTACTGTAATTGGCTCAATCGGAAAAGACCAACCAGTTTTACTGGCAGCAAAATTATATGATTCTCCGGTAGCCTCGGCAACCAGTTGAACTGTCTTAGAGACATCGGCATCGGTTTTTAAATCGCAAGATTCTGTTCCTGCACTTATCCTATGGCATGTCAGAAGATTAATATCATCGCTATCTACAGTTATCGATGCAGCAGTTGAGCTAATATATTTTTTTCCGGCGGCGTTTGTAAATACCGTACCTGCAGGGACTGAGAAAACAGCGGAAGTTGCGCCAGCCTTTATCGCAATAGGAGACTTAACCCTTATGGTAATCGAACCGGTAGCTTTCGTGCCTTTATCAACTTCGCCGGTGGCTTCGAAATCGTCCGTAGCCTGTTTCGTGACGGACTTTTGTTCGGCGTAGAAAATACCTTTTTCGGGATTGGATTTTGTTTGATCCGTGACGAAACTGACCGTCTCGTTAAAGTTGGCTGCGGTAGTCTTAACTTTGACAATAATCTTAGCAGCTGGAGCAATATTGTTCATCCAGTAGCTCAAAGCGATAATGCCCGCAATGAGAACCACGCCAATCAAAATTGGCCAGCGGAACTTCTTAAAGTTTGGGATATGAATTTTCTTTTTCTTGGATTTTTTCTTGTCGTCTTCGGCTTCTTCATCTTTATCGGCGTCGTCGATTTCCATGTCGATGTCGGATTTTTTCTTTGCGCCAGCGGCAAGAGCGGCTTTTTTAGCAGGCTTTTTCTCTGATTCTTCTGGTTCTTCGTCTTCGGGATTTTCCTCGGCCTCTTCTTCTGGTTCTTCTTCGGTTTTTTCTTCTTCGTCCTGCTCTTCCTCGTCGTCGTTTTCGCCAAATTCTTCAGCATCGTCTATTTCAGGAAGTTTTGGCTTGCTTTGAAGAGATTTTGCGGTCGGCATTTTAACATTATTCGCTAAACGCAAAAGCGATTCGTCCGATGTAATGAGGACAACGGTCTTTCCATTTTTGGCAGCAGTTTTAGCAATCAACTTGAAGTTTACGGCGCTATGCAAAACACCGGCTTTTTTGGGTGGAACTAAGGCAATAATCTTATTTTTCGCACCTTTTATGTTCACCAGAATATCAGTAATATCATCTTCTGGCTCAATATAGACGACGTCTTTATTCATAAGCTAATTATAGCATACGAGAAAAATTTCACGACGGCTAAAAGCTTGTGCTAAAATAGAGTGGATGGGCCTATTTGGTATCAAAAAACCTAAAGAAACAGAAGACAACACCGAAGAAAAAGGCGGTGAAGCTGTTGAGCAAGCACCGGCATCTGTAGAAAATACCAGGCACGGCTTAAACGAATTGGTACTTCAGGCTATTCACGAAGGTGTCTTGATTATTGGTAGTGAAGGTAATATACGCCTCGCAAATCCGGCCGCATGTAGATTAATCGGGCGCAGCCAAGAAGAGATTCTCGATGTGTATTTTGACTCTATTATTAATTTGCTAGATAAGACTGGAAATCGCATTACGGAAGCACGCAATCCGATTTGGACCGCATGGAAAGGCCGCGAATTTAAAGAAGAAACGCGCGATCTCGATATTGTAGCTTCGGATAGTGGCCGCAATACTCCAGTTTCGATTATTATCAGCAAAACCGTCGACGCAAACGATAAGCCAATTTTGGTTGTCACGATGCGTGATATCGATCAAGAATTGAAGGAAGAGCACGAACGCAGCGAATTCATCTCGACTGCTAGCCATGAGATGCGTACACCAGTGGCGAGCATTGAGGGTTATTTGGGCTTGGCATTAAACCCTGCCACAGCCACGATTGATGACCGCGCAAAGGGCTACCTAGAAAAAGCGCATGAGAATTCTAAGCATTTAGGTCGCCTATTCCAAGATTTGCTCGACACTACGAAGCTTGATGATGGCCAAATTACGCCACATATGCAGCCAGTCGAAATTGTCGAGCTCGTTAAGCAAATTTCCGATGCGCAAATTCCGAACATCAAGAAGAAAGGTCTCGATTATCAGTTTGGCAGCGGCGCCGTAGATCAGCAGCTTGGTGGCGGCAAGCATATTGAGCAAGTCATCTATGCCAGTGTCGACCCAGATTTTATTCGCGAAGTCATCAATAATATTATCGAGAACGCCATTAAATACACCCCGAATGGTTGGGTGACCGTAAACGTGCGCGCCGATAACTATAATGTCCAAATCGTCATCCAGGATACCGGTATTGGTATTGCCCGCGACGAGATATCGCACATCTTCCAAAAGTTTTACCGCGTCGATAACCGCGATACGCGTGAGATTGGTGGTACTGGTCTCGGTCTTTATCTCGTAAAGCAACGCGTCGAAGCGATGAATGGTCGCATTTGGGCTGAATCAGAGGTCGGTAAAGGCACGCGCTTTATCATACTTTTGCCACGAATTAGTCAAGAACAATACAATCAACAAAAATTCTTACTAGACAACCAAGAATCCCAGAGTAAAATGATGTAGTTTTTTGTAGATTTTTATCTCAAAATATCTTATAATCATAAGCAGTATGGCCACTAAGATTATGTTAGTCGAGGACGATAAGTCCTTGCGAGAAATATATAGCATCAGGTTGGTCGCAGAGGGATACGATATTATCTCTGCTGGTGATGGCGAGGAAGCACTCGCTTTTGCCGTGCAGTACAAACCAGAATTAATCATCGCTGACGTGATGATGCCTAAAATTTCCGGTTTCGATATGCTCGATATTCTTCGTTCTCAACCTGAAACCAATAAAATTAAAGTTATCATGATGACCGCGCTCTCGAGCGACGATCAGCGCCAACGCGGCGAATCGCTCGGCGCCGAACGCTACCTCGTGAAGTCGCAAGTCGGTATCGAGGATGTCATCGCAACCGTACATGAAGTACTGGGTGATGCGCCAAATTACAGCGCACAAGCCAATCTTGATACAGCCGCCGCTATGCCAGCCGTAGAAGCCGCTATGAAAGAAGCTTCCGGTGAGAGCAATGCCGCTCCAGCACCTGAACCGGTCACTAATGAACAGGTTGTCCCAGACACGCCTCCAGCTCCAGCTCCGGCGCCTACACCTGCTCCTGCTCCAGCGCCTGAACCAGATACGGAATTGAGCACTTTGGCTGACCCAACTAGTTTGCCAACTAATTTTTAATTCGGTAGTATTCAGATGCCGGTTCCTGACGAAACTAACAATTTTGCCACACATGGTAAAGCGCCGATACCGTCGGACGCTAATGGTAGTTTTGTCATTCCTCGAGATAAAGAGGTTGGGCCAAAAGACGATAATACGACAAGTTCACCACCGACGCCTATCGCGGTGGCACCTCCAGTGGTCACGGTGCCTCCAGCGACAAATCCGGTGGGCATAGCAGCTCCTCCGGCAGGAGCGGCTTTTGTATCTGCACCTTCTCCGTCGGCAACAATGACGCCGAATAATGCCCCAGCTCCTACTTTAGGAGTATCACCATTTGCGGCTCAGCCAATGGCTCCACAGATTCCGCTCGCTATTTCCGCCCAGCAACTTCCGATGATGCCTCAACAGCCACAAGTAGCGCAACAAATTATTCCGTCACAACCGCAAGAATTAATGCAAGTACAACAATCAGCGGTACCGATACCGATGCCGGCACCACAACCTGATCCTGCGCAACTACAACAGATTCAGCAAATGCAACATATGCAGCATATGCAGCAGCAAATGCAAGAGATTCAACAAGAAATGCAACAAATGCAGCAGCAGATGCCGATGATGCAGGCGATGCCGCAACAAATGCCAATGCAACCAATGCAGCAAGCCCCTGTGCAGATGCAGCAGGTTCCAGTGCAGCAGGTTCCAGTGCAGCAAATGCCAGCACCAATTACTGCACCGCCAGAGTCAGCAATTATGTCTGCAGCGCCAGCAGTAGCGCTACCAGCCGAAATGACTCCGTCCAGAGTAGCACAGATGCAGGCTCAGATTTTAGCTAACGCACTTCTCGCCTCACAAAACGCCTCACGAGTAAGAAGAAAACAGACCTATCAAAAAGCCGAACCGGAAGTAGACGAAAACGACCAAGACTTCGAAAATGAGCCAACACAGCGAGATATTCGCGACGAGAAACCGCCAGAACATGCACCGTCAAACATCACCCATGGCGAACGTATTATTTTGCCAATTCATGACATGACACTCGAAAAGCATCGCGAAGATATGAGCCGACGCATGACTGAGTTGCTCGGGGATACTGATCTTGAGCCGGAAGCGATTAGCACAAAGAGCATGAAGAAGAAGCTTAAAGAATCTGCCAAGATGAGAGTGCGCAATGCTACACAGGCTAGCGAAGACATTGAGATGACGGAGGAGCAGATTCAGCAGGCCGAAGCTCAAGCACAAGCCGCCGCACAACAAGCACAGAATGGTGCCAGACAAGTTACTCCGGCCGAGCAATTCCCTACCTACACCCTGTCCGGCGAAGCAATCGCGCCACAAGATCCAATTATCGATCCACTTAATCGCCCGCAAAGAGCAGCCGTTCCACCAATTCAACCTCAACCAGCGTTGCAGCCGCAGATATATACGCTCGAGACACAAGTACGGACGCCAAATTCGAATACCGAACAGCAGCAAAACTACGTTGAACAAGAATACCAGCCGAAGACGCCAAGCAATTCGAGTGATATTACTTCGCAGATGCAGGCAGTTCAGATTCAGGCCCCTACGGCAGAACAACTTCAGTCAATGGACCCCCGCATTGCCGCGTTGCAACAACAACGATTAATGATTGCTGAGCAGCGCAAACTCGAACAACAACAGTTGGATGAACAAGCGCGAGCTTTAGCCGCTGCACGCCGATTGCAGGCTCAACAACTTGAAGACGCGCGCGCCGTATTACCAAGAGTCCAAGCAAACTCCGGTAGGCTGAATCCGAATCGTAAGAGTATTCGCGTCAACGCCGACGTCGTAAAGAAAGCCGCTCTCGCCTCAATCATTAAACATCCGGAGCCAGAACCTGAACCAGAACCGGTGGCGGCAATTCGACCAGCATACGTAACAGAGCTCGAGGAGCAGTTGGCTGGTGACATGAAGAAGAAAGACGAGAGTGAGATGAGTGCATTAATGGCCGCAGAGTTGGCCGATGATGAAATTACTCAGAACGCGCAACAGCGAGAAGTCGAAATTCTAAAAGAAGATGCCAAGAAGGCCGCGACAGAGACAAAAGTTGCGATGCCGGATGAGATTTTGCAGGCACTCGAAAATGTCAGTCCAGTAAGTAACAGTGACAATCCAAATATCGGAAACCCTAATATCCAGAACCCAAATATTAGCAATGCAGAATAGTGAAACTCGTTTAAACAAATTTATAGCCACAAATTACGGTGTATCGCGACGCGAAGCCGATGATTTAATTGCTTCCGGCGTCGTTCTCGTTAATGGTGAGGTGGCAAGTATTGGAGCGCGCGTAAAGGCAGACGACACCGTTACGGTAAGTGGTCACGATATTTTGACACAAGATTTAATCTATCTAGCATTGCACAAGCCAATTGGATACGTCTGCAGCCGTAAGGCCCAAGGCGACGCGCCGACTATTTACGAATTACTGCCGAAAAAATATCAGAATCTCAAAAGCGTCGGGCGACTCGATAAGGATTCTTCTGGTCTAATTCTGTTAACTAATGATGGCGATTTCGCTTTCCAGATGACACATCCGAAATTCGCAAAAATTAAAAACTATACCGTAGAGCTTGATCGCGAATTGGCGCCGCTACATCAACAGATGATTTCTGATTTCGGCGTGCAACTGCCAGACGGCAATAGTAAACTTGGCTTAGTGCGAGTTGGCGAGAGCCGTAAGAAATGGGACGTCACGATTAGCGAGGGGCGCAATCGCCAGATACGCCGTACTTTTGAGGCGCTTGGCTATAAAGTAATTACTCTGCATCGCTATAAATTTGGCGCATACGAATTAAGTGGCCTTCAAGCCGGCGAATTCACCGAAGTTAGAAAAGCTAATTAATTTTTGAGAATTCTGGCAACAAGGTTGCGGACGGAGTTGTTATTTCCTGTGCCAATTAATGTATCAACGCCAACACGGAGAAGCCCCATAGCGGTCACGAAAGTATGATCGAGCTCACGGTCGGTCTCGTTTACAATGCCAGGAATATCGTCTGGCTCAATAAGACTGATAACTGGGCGACGCGAGAATGGCAATTCTTTGTACCAATCGCTAGTAGCGAGAGTCTCTGGTATCTCGGATAAGCTGGCGCCACCGCCACAAAGGAGAACCTGGTTCGGCAATGATTCGACATGCTCAAATTCTTCGATTGCGATCTGAACGCCCGCTTCCCACGCTTCAAGATTGCGGCTAATTGCTTCCTCGAGCTTCTTGCGTACGGCCGGTTTCATGTCTGGGTTATCGGCAAGAAGTTTAAGTTTCTCGGCGTCTTCGAATTCGAGCCCACAACGTTCGGCAATTTGATGCGTAAAGCTGCGTCCACCAATGGAAAACATTTTTGTGCCTTCTACCCCGCCATCGTCGACAATGGCAATATCCGTGGTGCCACCACCGATGTCCATGACTATACCCGAGAAATTTGAATCGAGATCATCACCGAGGCAGGCGCGACAAACGGCGTATGGCTCAACGGCCACCGTTACGAGATCAAGCTGTAATTCGTCGCAAACACGCTCAATTGCTGAAATATGTACTAATGGTGCAAATGCTGTATATAATTGCACAATTACTTCGCTACCTTTAAAACCAATTGGGTTGGCAACTTTATGGCCATCGATACGGAGAGAAACGAGTGCGGAATTAATCAGACGCACCTCTACGTCTGGATTATTTGTTTCAAGAGCAACCTCGGCGCGTGCTTTTTCGCCTGATTTAGCTTGAACTTTCTTGATAATCTTATGCATTTCATCGTCGGTGATTGGCTTAGATGAATCCGTGCGACGATATTTAATTGATACGGTATTGCCTTTGATCAGTTCCCCCGCAATACCAACCACGACATCGCGCGAGCGGACGCCGGCCATCTCTTCGGCTTTAACGAGAGCTTCTTCGCAAGTTTTAGCTACGCCCTGAATATCGGCGATGGCGCCATTAAACATATTTGTAGCGGCTTCACGTGCCTTACCAACGCCAACAATCTTGAGTTGATTTTTGCTCTTTTTTACAATTAAAGCTTTAACATATTCTGTCCCAATGTCAAGTGCAAGCAGATAATCGTCTGGGTTTTTGACGGGTTTTTTAGACTTTTCGGATGCTTTTTTACCGGAGAATATGCTCATGGTTTATATTATATCACCAAAAACCACCCCGTTGATGGGGTGGCTCTGAATTATTCGATTACAGCCTTGATGCGGCGGACGCCAGCGGAACTGGATTCTTCTTTCTTAATCATGAAGTGTCCAATTACGCCAGTGTGTTCGACATGTGGGCCGCCACATACTTCGCGCGAGACCGGATTATCGAAATCGCCAATCGTATAGACCGTAAGTTTCTCTGGATATTTATCCCAGAATTGACCGTGCGCCTTGAGTGTATCGCGAGCGTAAGCCTTGTCGTATTCATCATGAACGACTGGAAGGTCGGCCTTAATCCACTCGTTAACTTGATCCTCGACTTGCTGCTTCTCTTCTGGGGTAAGTTTGCGATCGAGGTTAAAGTCGAAGCGGAGACGTTCGGCGGTAATATTAGAACCTTGCTGACCAATGCCTGGGTCAATAAGCTTTTGAAGTGCGGCCAACATTAAGTGAGTTGCCGTGTGATACTTCGTAGTCTGTTCACCATGATCTTCAAGGCCGCCTTTAAACATGCCCTTGCTGGCAGTCTTAGAGCGTTCACGCTGCTCTTCTAGAGCGGCATCAAATTCAGCACGCCAGTTCTCGGTAAGTGGAATGTCTTGGCGATATGCTTCCTCGACTGAAAGCTCAAGTGGGAAGCCATAGGTATCCTGAAGCATAAATAATTCTTTGCCAGTGAGGCCGTCTTTTTGGAAACGAGCAAGCTCTTTCATGCCACGACGAAGGGTCTTGCGGAAGGCCTGTTCCTCATGACTAAGAACATCGAGCACCTGCTCGCGCGTAGTAAGGATACTATCTGGGAGATCCTTATAGTTTTCGGAAATAAGCGGCAAAACTTCAGCGAGAAAATCTTGTTCAATGCCGAGGTTGAGTGCTTTGAGAATCGCGCGACGAATAATGCGGCGGAGGGCGTAACCTTGTTGTTTGTTGGACGGCTTGAGGCCTTGTGCGGTCAGCAAATAGGCGCCACGGAGATGGTCAGCAATAACACGCATATCAGCAGTATTTGCTTCGTAACTCTTGCCGGAGAGCTCAACGAGCTTGTCGACAATTGGTTTCAAAAGTGAAATCTTGAAGACGTCATAAGAATCCATGGACGCGGCCGTAATACGCTCGAGGCCAGCACCGAAGTCGACGTTTTTGTGTTCAAGTTCTTCGAAGCTACCGTCCTCTTTGCGGCGATACTGCATGAAGACTTGGTTGCCGATTTCCATGAAGCGAGCGCCATCGGAAGCTGGGTGGGCTTTGCCATATTTCTCAACATCCTGATGCTCTTCGCCAAAGTCGTAGAATACTTCGGAATCTGGACCACACGGGTCGCCAATTGGCGTGGTTTCGATGCCACCACCGCGAGACCACCAGTTTTCTTTGTCGTTATAGAAGAAAATGCGTTCTTTGCCTTGAATGCCACGCTTGTCGCCATTTTCAGCGGTATCAATTTCGGCAATCTCCGCATCGATACCAGCTTCTTTGAATACGGTCTGCCAAATATGGGCCGCCTCATCATCGCGAGGGATGCCATATTTTTCGCTACCTATAAAACAAGTGACGTAAATTTTGGATGGATCAAGCCCAACTTCTTTGGTTAGAAAAGTAAAGAAGTTACGAATTTGCTCTTCTTTAAAGTAATCGCCAAGTGACCAGTTGCCAAGCATCTCAAAGACGGTCGTATGGCGCGGGTCGCCAACATCGTCGATGTCCTGGAGACGTAGGCATGGCTGAGAATCTGTTAAGCGCTTGCCTTCTTTGTGTGGTTGACCGAGTAGGTATGGCAATAGCGGCTGCATACCGGAGCCGGTAAATAATGTCGTTGGATCGTTTTCGAGCACGAGTGGCGCTGGTTCAATCACTACATGCCCTTTCGACTTCATAAAGTCGAGATATTTTTGGCGTACTTCACTTGCATTCATATCTGATGATTATACAATGATACCGCCGCCAAGGCAAACCTCGTCTCGATAGAAAACGATGGATTGGCCAGGAGTAAGCGACTTCTGTTCGTCTTTGAATGTGAGTGTTCCGTTTTCGTAATCTGCATCCACGAGCGGAGCGCGGTGGCGAATGCGTACTTTAATGTGGCGACCATCATCGCCATGACGTAAGATTACATCTTTCAACTGGACTGTGTTGGTCCATAATTTAAGCGAATTTAAATTCTGGGACACATAAACGATATTCTTTTCCATATCTTTCTTGACAACATAATGCGGGAGGCCGAGGCCAATATTTAGACCATGCCTCTGGCCCAGCGTATAAAAGATTGCGCCATCATGGACGCCGAGTTTTTCACCCGTATCAATATCGATGATGTCGCCAGGCTTGGTATCTACAAATTCCGCGAGAAAATCGCGCATATTTGCATCACCAACGAAACAAACCCCCATTGATTCCGGTTTCTTTGCAACTGAAAGGCCGATTTTTTCGGCAAGCGCCTTTACGGCCGGTTTGTCCATTTCGCCAACTGGAAAAATCACCTTAGGGATAATGTTTTCGGAAATGCGATAGAGGAAGTAGGTTTGATCCTTATTCTCATCAAAGGCGCGAAGTAGAGATTTGCCATCAGTACGAGCATAATGACCGGTCGCAATCATTTCTGCGCCTTGCTCGAAGGCGGTATCGGCGAATAATTTGAATTTAATTTCTTGGTTACACATGATGTCGGGGTTAGGAGTGTTACCCTTCTGGTATTCCGCCAGCATATAATCTACAACTTTTTGTTTATACTCCTGCTCAAAATCGAAAACCCGAAAATCAATGCCAAGTTTAACGGCTACTCGTTTCGCATCAGCCAAATCTTCCGCCCATGGGCATTTCATGCCGGGTAGATTTTTACTCCAGTTCTTCATATAGACACCGACAACGTCATAACCGCGTTGCTGCAAAAGGTAGGCCGAGACAGCCGAATCAACGCCACCAGACATTCCTAAGAAAACTTTCATTAAAAACATTATATCACTAAAAATCAAGAGATGCGCCGAGATACGTTTATGCTAAAATAAAAGTAAATATAAACTGCGAATGGAGGTGGGATGTTCTATCCTAATCGACAAGCTTTGGGCGACCAGCTTGCATTGAGGCTAACTCAATACAAGAACACTGAGTCTATCATTTTTTGCCTCAAGAAATCCTCCCTGCTCGCCTGCATTGAGCTCGCGGCACACTTGCATGCATATATTTATATATTGCAATATTCCGAAATTGCCGATCCTTACGATATTACGCGCAACTTAGGCGCTATCACCTCAAAAGGTGAATTCGTGCTTAACCCAGAAATATCTCAGTCAGAATACGAATACATTAATAGCGACTTCATGAGCATTATTGAGGAGCGCAAGCGTGAGGCTTTCTCGCGCATCAACGCCGAACCGGATCCGAATCCGAATTTTAATTTGGCCGCCTTTAATAACCGCAATATCTTATTGTTTGCCGATGTTCTTAAGACCACATTCCAGATTCAGGTCGCACTTAATCTCTTAAAGTCATACAGACCAACTCTCATCGCCGGCACTTGCGGCAATATTACTTCGCAGATTTCAGATAAATTCCAAATTGAAGCAGATGGCTGTACCTATATGGACATTCTGCCAAATACTTTCTTCGACGACGACCATTATTTCGATCAACCGGATACCTATACCGAGGAACAAAAAATAAGCATGGCTAACAATATTAGCCTTTATTGGGCATAAAAAAGGAGCAAGAAATGAACCCAGAAAAGCCAAATACCAACCCTAACGCGCTATCCGAGACTGAAGCCAAAGAAGCGCACGATATTATCGATAAAATCACCAAGGCTTACAGCAAAAAGGTGGTCGGGCAGGAAGAGTTGCGACTATGTATGGTCGTGGCCTTAATTGCTGGTGGACACGTTTTGCTCGAGTCTGTACCTGGCCTCGCCAAGACATTGGCTGCTAAGACAATTGCCGAAGCTTCCAATGGTAGTTTTAGCCGCATTCAATGTACGCCTGATTTGCTCCCAAGCGATATTATTGGTACGCAGATTTTTAACTACAACTCCAGTGATTTCGAAACAAAGATTGGTCCGGTTCATGCCAACTTTGTGCTCCTCGATGAGATTAACCGCTCTAGCGCAAAAACCCAGTCCGCTATGCTTGAGGCTATGCAAGAGCATCAGGTTTCCGTCGGCGGCGTAATGTACAAAATGCCAGAGCCGTTTGTCGTGCTCGCAACCCAGAACCCGATTGAACAAGAAGGTACTTATGAGTTACCAGAGGCTCAGCTTGACCGCTTCCTTTTGAAGGAAGTTGTTAACTATCCTAGCCGCGACGAAGAAATGCAGATTCTAAATTATACTTTGCGTGGCCAAACCACTGCCCCGCTCACTGATGCGGATAAGGTTTCAATCGACGAAGTAAAGAAACTCCAGAAATTAGCAAAGAAAGTTGCCGTCGATGATTCAATCAAGAATTACATCGTGAGCATTATTACCGCCTCCCGCAACCCACGCGAGTTGATTGACGCATCACTAGCCCGTTACGTCGAATACGGCGTCTCTCCACGTGGCGCCATCGCATTGATGCGTGTCGCTCAGGCCTTAGCCTTAATTGACGGCCGCGCCTACGTCACTCCAGATGACGTCAAGCGCCTCCGCTATGCCGCACTTCGCCATCGCATTATCTTGAACTTCGAGGCAGCCGCCGATGAGGTTCATTCCGAAGCGATTATCGACGCAATCTTTAATAAAATTCAAACTCCATAGTTAAGAAAAATGCCAGGTTATCTAGTCAAAGTTAGAAAGAGGATGGACATCTACGCGCAACGCCGCGTAAGGAATGTTCTTGCCGGAAATTACGGTTCCGTATTTAAGGGTCGTAGTATGGATTTTGATGACCTGCGCGAATATAGCTATGGCGATGACGTAAAGGATATCGACTGGAAAGCGACCGCACGTTCGCGCACAATCATGATTCGTCGCTACATTGCCGTCCGAAAGCACAATATTATGATTGTGGCCGATAGCGGGAATTCGATGGCCGGCCTCGCACCTAGCGGTGAGAAAAAGAGTGAAGTAGCTACCTTCTGCGCCGGCGTCGTCTCTTATGTAGCACAGAAACACGGCGATTTAGTTGGCATGGTTTATGGTAATCAGTCCGAGAATAAGCGCTATGCGATGAAGGAAGATACGCCATATATTGAAAACTTTCTCAAAAAATACGAGCAAGCAGTTGACGTAGATGGACCGAATAGTGACATCAATGCCCTGCTGACTTATATCTCGAAATCTTTCCGCGAACGAATGTTCTTGATAATTATTACTGACCCAACCAGTGCTGCAACTTTGGATCGCGAATTAGTGCGCCGCCTAAATGTGCGCCACGAGCAAATGTTTATTTTGGTAGAGGATTCGCCAGTTACCAATAAAATGCTGCTTGGTGGTGATGCGAGCGATATTAACGAGCATATTCGTTTACCACATTACTTCCGTGCTAATAAAAAGATTGCCAAAGCCGAAGATGATTTCCGTCGCGTGCTAACTTCGAAAATTCAGAAGGGGCTTTATCGCCTGGGTGTAGTTAGTACGACAGTCGATAGTTCGGAACGTGCCGTGCCGCAGATTTTTAAAATGCTTGAGGAGCAGAAACATGCCAGACATAAGTAATCTGATGTATGGTCCTATCTACTATGATGTTTCTTGGCTTTTGCTGGGTCTACTTTTACTTCTGATCGCCATCGCCATTATAGTAATAATTCTCTATTTAACCCGAAAGAAAGAGGTTAAAACGCTGAAATCGCTGAAGGTAACCCCGGCAAGAACAGTTGATATGGAGGCATTGAAGAAAAAGTATATTGGCTTAATCGACCAAGCGGAGCGCGACTTTAATAACCATAGAATTAAGGCATCTGTTGCGCATCAGCACTTTAGTCTAATCGTGCGCCTATTTTATGCCGAGGGACTTGGCTTCCACGCAGACATTTTGACATTAACCGATTTAAAGAAAACTAATTACACAATGTTGATAGATACGATTGAAGGATTATATCCAGACGAATTCGATACGCTCGAAAAAGGCAGCGTGGCGACTGCGGCCGAAAATGCACGCCGGTTAGTGAGGAACCAATGACAAGATACGGTTGGTTATTCTGGTTCCCGCTCGTGGCATTAATTATCATAATCGCCTATCAGATTTTGCTGTTCCGCAAAAATAAATTGATCAGAAGGCGCAAGAAAAAAGATACGGCTGCGCAGATAGCCCACACGAGATATATCCGTAATTTACCGGAATATAAGAAGGCACGCAAACGTTATAACTTATTGATTGTGCTATCAGCTATATTGTATGTTGCCGCGATTTCATCATTAACATTCCTGTCAGCAAGACCAATATCGGTTACTGAGTCTAAGGAAGAAAAAGAAAATCGTGATATTATGCTCTGCTTAGACGTCAGCGGGTCTATGTATAACTATATCGAGGATCTCTCATTAGCCTTCATGGATTTGGTTAAAAAAATGGAGGGCGAACGTTTTGGCATAACGATATTTGACGGTGATTATGCAACCATGTCTCCGTTAAGCGATGATTATGTTTCACTGCTATCATTCCTCGAAGAGCTAAAAGATCCGAGCGACTTAAGTAAATATAGCGGCTCTTTAAACTACTCTATTGGCATATCAAATGGATATAGCTCAGAGGTCGGTGCAGGCTTAATAGGATGCGCAGATAGCTTCGATCGAATTGATGAGCTCGAACGTTCACGAATTATTATTCTAGCAACTGACAATAGAGCTCCAGATAGTCCTATCGTCTCACTGGAACAGGCGGCGTATTATGTTAGGGATAAGAATATCACTCTCTATGGTCTAAATATAGCCGATTACGCTAAACAAGAAGATATCGATAGTGGTACGGCGCGTTATCGTGGCAAGGAAGAGATTGAATTCCAAAACGCCACAGCTATAACTGGCGGTTCATATTATGCCATAAACTCAACTACGGGCGTAGTCCCACAGAAGATTATTACACAAATCATGACGCAAGAAGCGGCCCGCTACGAAGGAGCCGGACAGTTAATCCGAAGCGATGTCCCTGAAAAGGCCGCAATAGTTTCCGCGATCATACTAATCGTCTTAATGGTTATTGTTTGGAGGCTGTACTTGTAATGCGTTTTTATCCTATCGTACCAATCTATATAATCGCGCCGCTAGCAACTATAGCCATCGCATTGCTCGTCATTTGCCTAGCCAAGAAAAAACAGCGCAATAAAAAGAACATCCGCAGAATAGCTATGCTTCTGTTGATGACAATTATCTTGACGCGCCCAGTTTTTATTGGCGCGCAGGCACAGAGCGAATACAATAACCTGAACTTCTTCTTTGTTGTCGATGCGACAACAAGTATGAGTGCAAGAGATGTTAATGGCGGAAACCGCTATACTAAAGTAGCGAAAGACATATACGATATTGTAAAAGAATTCCCTGGATCGAGATATTCTGTAACGGTCGAAGATAGCCTTATCTATACGGCTGTGCCAATGACTACGAGTATGGATTTTATTAGCAGTATTTGGAATGAAAAGTCTGCGAGCGACAGTTCCTTTGGTTTAGTATCTCCTAAGTTGATGAGTAGAAGTAATGGCACCAATCTGAATGAATTGCTCGATTATTCGGAAAAACGAGTCGTAGACTACGCCAAAAAATACCCAAACCGAAAAAATATTTATTTCTTTATGAGCGACGGCGAGAACTCGCTCGGCAATACAATTACCGGCTATTCCTCACTTCGTTTAGTCATTGATGGTGGCGCCGTATTAGGTTATGGAAGCAAGGACGGGAGCCCTATGTATGACGTCGGCAATGCCTACCGGTCAGTAGATAAATGCATTTCGCCAATTATTTCGAGATCAACTTTCGAGCTCGACGAAAATGGCTGTATTGTTTCGAGATTGAATGAGAAGATTCTCAACAATATTGCTGATATTCTCTCAATAGATTATTACCATCGAGAAACGGGCGGAGTGCCATCCGCATTAATTAATAAAATTAATGCTTTGATGAGTTATTCCGTGGCGGACGAATCAGCCGATTCATTTGCAGACACCTATTGGCTATTTGGTATGATATTAATCGCTTTATTATTGTGGGATTTCCGTGACGTGCTAGATAGCGTAATGCGAGAAAGAGAGTATAAACATGCTTAATCTAAATCCAGAATTAGTAGACCAAGACAAAATTCGCAAGATTAGACGCAGGCGGATGCTAAAATATGCATCCCTGCCATGTTTGTTGTTGCTTCTAGGTAGCGCTTTCGTGTTCCGAATTGGATTTTTCAATGTCGCCTACAGTGTTTCTTATGAGAATAAAAACTTCGAAATCGCCGATTCGTTAACCGCGGCGCAAGGAGTCGGTAATGTTATCATGCCATACGTCAGATATTATGATGGCGGCGTAGCGAAACTTAGACAGCAAAACATCAAAGGCGCAGAAAATGATTTCCGCTCCAGCCTGAAAGAAAATCCGCCAGAAGAAGTATTGTGCAATATTTACGTTAATCTATCGTTAAGCATCGAACTTCAGGCCGATGACAAATACAATGAGGGCGAATACGATGAAGCGCTAGTGTTGTATGCGAAAGCGCAATCTACGCTATATTCTAACGGATGTGCGGGGCGTGAAGAAGATGCCGGAACAAATGAGATGGCAAAAAACGCTAAATTACGCCTCGATGGAAAAATGGCAAAGACTATGAATAAGATAAACGCCGTAGCAGATGAAGGTGACGAAGGTAATCCGCAACCAGTTTCTGAAAAACAACTTACTAATACCCAGAAGGACCGCCTCGAAAAACGCCGCGAGTCTCAGAATGAGGTGGTATGGCGAATCCGCTCCGACGCTGGATTTAGTATTGGCAAAAACTGTGATCCGTCCTCTGGCGATATTTGTTGGTAAATTATTTCGCTAAGCGAGCTTGTTCAGCCGCAATAATTTCGTGTAGGTTAGAGCTAAATTCTCGAATATCTTCTTCGGTGTTGAGCTTACCCATTGTGATACGAAGTGAGCCGGCAATTTCCGCTTCGTTCAGACCAATGGCGCGAAGAGTCGGAGATTTAATGCCTTTACTAGCGGCGCATGCGGCACCAGTAGAAACGCAAATTCCGCGATCCTCAAGTGCAAAAATGAGACGCTCAGCGTCGAAACCGGGCAAACTAATCGGTAAAAAGCCAGCAAGCTGCGTCTTTGGGTTTCCTAAGAATTTTATATTCGGTAAATCCTCAAGCATACTACGAAGTTGACGCTTTAGATCTTGAAGACGCTTGCGTTCGTAAGTTAAGTGCTTCTCTGCTTCCGTGATTGCCGCTGCAAATCCAATTGTGGCCGGTACATTTTCGGTACCACTGCGCAGTCCCATTTCTTGGCCACCGCCCACTGAAAGTGGTTTTAGTTTTACGTTGTGTCCAACATAAAGAACGCCTATACCTTTCGGGCCATACACCTTGGCGGCATTCAGTGTGAGCAAATCAACATTCAGGCGATTCAATTTTACTTCCATTACGCCAAGGCCCTGAGATGCGTCGCAGTGGAAGTAAATCGGCGTGGTCTCACCGGCAAGAGCGCGGCGCGTACGCTCGGCTCTAATTAACTCGGCTATCTCCGAAATTGGCTGAATTGTGCCAAGTTCACCACTGGCTAGACAGATTGATACGAAGAGAGTTTTTGGTGATAATTTCGACTTAAAATCTTCTATATTTATACGGCCATTATGATCGACGTCGATAATTTTATAATTACCAACACGCTTGGCGTTCTCGAGTACAGCAGCGTGCTCAACGGCGGAAATAAGCACTTCCGAATCTGAGTTAGTTGGAACCAATGAGAAAGCCAGGTTAATAGATTCAGTTGCGCCAGAAGTCATCACTAAATCAGCACCTTTAGCCCCGATTACATGGGCAATTTCGTCTTTAGCGTGTTCATAAGCATGACGGACCTCTACGGCCGGCAAATAGGCGGCTGAAGGGTTAAAAAAATCATCCGTAAAATACGGTAACATCGCATCAAGTGCTTTTTTGGATACCGGCGTAGCGGCGGCGTGATCAAGATAAATCATATCTTATATTATATCAGTTATAGCGATGCTCTTTTGGTATAACCATGGTTAACCATGGTAAAAGCGCAAGCGTTTCTAGGAACGCAAGCCACATCATTTGCTCTTTGGCGCCCACCATCACAATGCTGAGTAAGATTGTTAGGCCAATAATGCGCCCCATAGTCAACATCATTTCACCATAGCACTCAATTTCGGTGAGATAAGATTTATCTTTTAAGTGCGTGCTGAGGAGCCCCTGAATGCGCGTACCGGTTGCAGCGCTATCATATAGACTGTCGGCAATACTAAACATTGCGACATAGAAGCAGATTGAGACTACCAAATTATTTGGGAAGAAAATAAGCAAAACCGGCAAAGCGATAAGCATTGGAATAAACATCGCTAAGAATCCTTGCTGCATTATACGATTCTTGATGCGGCGATAAATTAAGACACTAATAATTGCGATGACGGCGGAGACAGACGTAATGATGCCGAGTGTCACGCTTGAACTGATATTGTTATAAAGGTTGATTTGCGCAACTACGAGGCAGGCCGCGCCACAAGTGACAATACCGCGAATAAACTGCAGACTCATTACTTCGCGTAAGCCCTTATGCCGACGAATCATATCGTAAACTTCGTTCGGTTTATGAAGGCCACCTTCTTCTCTGCCGCCATTAGCCGGATAAAAACAGAACGATAGCAATAATTGCATTAAGGAAATACCAAGAATGATGAGTGCGGCGCGCGTGTACCCAGTGGAGCCGATTACGACCCCGAGTACGATTGGCATGATAATTTTCATAACCTGAGTCCAGATTGCAATAGTGCCTTTGAATTTTAGACGGCGCTCATCTGGGACTTCCATAATATCAAAGTAGGTCTTAGTGCGCCAATAGAGTGAGCTCTCGCATGCGGAACAAATGGCAAGTATATACGGAAAATATGGAGCCGAAGAGTCAAGAAATATCACGCAGAGTATTTCTATAACCGAGAAAAACATACTCATGCGCCATATGGTAAGCGTATGTTTTTTGATAAGCGGTATTAAAGCGATAGCGAGAAAGCCCATCAATGCATAACGAACAATGTTATAAACGATGAAAGTGACTGGGGAGTTAGACACGGAAATACTAATCATGAATGCCATCAAAAAGACGCCCATAAAAGAGCCCTTGCTACAAAGAAGGACGTCTACAGCGATAAGCACATTCTCGTTAGTGCGCAAAGTGCGCAACTTATTAAGCATAAGCATATTATACTCTATTTTCGCCATAAAAAAACCGCCCGTTTGGGGCGAGCAGTTTATTTATAGATACTTTGTTTAATAAGTCTTAGGTAAGCCTTCGTGGCGTTCTTGAAATTTTCAAGCTCTTCGCCTGTTACCTTAGTATATCTTTCTTCTTCGTTCACGCGCTTATAGACGCCATTTTTGCGAATTTCATAGCGCATCGTATATCCATCTTCATACCAAATCCAGACATTCTTCTTAAGGAGAAAGAACTCACGTTGATGACCGGGCATAATTGGTCCAAACACGGTGCGGCCAAGCGTAGATTCGGCATTAATAAGGTTACCCTCAACAGATTGTACGCGCTTAAGATGATTAGGCGCTTCTGGTTCGGCCAAGATGCGTTTTTTGAGTTTCTTGGCGTTATCGCGAGTTTCTAATAGATGTTGCTTAAGACTGAATTGCGACATTTGATTACCTCATCTGATACGGCTGAAAGTTCATTATACAGATCAAGCTCTGGGGCATTCGAAGAATAGGAAGGAAACGCCTTCTCGATTACGACTGGCGTAACGGGCGTTATTGTTTGTTCGGTGATTGCGGCCTTTTTGGCTTCAAGTACGAGCGTGGAGACCGGAATATGGAACATTGAGTCATCTTCTTGGTTGTTCATGAGTCCTCCCTGACTAGATCTTAAAGATTTTGGCAGCGTTCTCAGTGGTAATTTTTGAGACAGCTTCAAAATCTTGCTGATAATAACCAGCTGCCCACTCGGCTATGTTCTTCACATAACCAGGCTTATTAATTGTACCACGAAATGGCTTCGGTGTCAAGAAGGGAGCGTCAGTTTCGAACAAAATCCTCTCGAGTGGAGGATGCGCAACGTCCGCGAAGGTACTGAGACCATTAACGCCAAAATAGAGACCTTTTTCGAGACCAATCTTGAGGTTTTTCTTGGAATCTGAATAAGAATGAAGAACAGAGGTAGGAAGGCGGAAATTGTCGTAAATTGGCCAGAAATCATCGAAGGCCTCGCGAATATGGAAACTTACTGGCAATTGATGATCCTGAGCAATTTGGAGCATATTCTCTAGGAGATAGCATTGGAATTCTTTATTATATCCGTCAAAATGGTAATCTAGGCCAATTTCCCCGATTGCAACCAGGCGTTTATCGTCCAGAAGCGATTTGCTGGCGGCCAAATCGGCCTCGAGTTTAGCTTTGCCGCCATTATAATCGTTCGGATGGTAGCCAAACGTCCACCAGACTTCACTATGTTCATTGGCATATTTGCACGCATTTGCCGAATCTTCCGGATCGGTGCCAATCGTAATACACTTCTCTACACCGTTTTCGTGCATGTGGGCAAGAATTTCGTCAGTTGGGCCGGCAAAAAACTGCTTGTCGTGAATGTGGCAGTGCGTGTCGACTAACATATTAGCCTCGTGGCGGCTCGCCTTCAGGCTCGTCGAGGAGTTTCTTGCTCTTGATTTCGTAGCGGCGGCCGTTTACTGGGGAGACAAAGTAATCTTCGCTGAGGAGATTTATGAACATACCGAGATCTTTATCATCCATGATGATGATTTTACCGTCATCATCGGTCATAAGCTCAAGTTGCATTTCGTCGGCATAATCAAGAAGTTGATCTTGCTTCATTTCGCCAACGGTAATGTTTTGGAGCTTCTTGATGAGAGGTTTCTTATCTTCGAGGAGAGAGTTGAGCGTTAGGCCTTCTGGGAAGCTCAGGCTATAAGCATCCTGGAGCTCTTTGGCTTTTTGCTCGGAAATAACTTGCGATTTGTAATCGTACTGGAAAAGCTTTTCGAACTTCGGCTGGTTAAAGATTACGATTTGGCCATCGACGATCGCGGTTTCGTTACCTTCTGGGACCTTGATGGCGACATCGGCCGTGAGTGGTTCAAAGCTCTCGCCATTTAATTCCCAACCGAGCTTGCCCTTTAATGCGGAGCTAGCCGCAAGATTCTTGGCAATATAGAAGGTTTTTTGGCCATCATCACCAGGATAGGTAAACTTCGCGACAATGCCCTTAATACGCTTAAATTCATATTCGTCATCAGTAAAGAAGGCAATATCTTTATATTCGTGTTCAATTAGGTGAATCAAAGTTTCGGCGCGACCGACTTTTTCGAGTTCGATGCGGTAAACGACTTTATCTTCTCCGTCGGATAGCTCATACTCGCGACATTCGAGACCCTTATCTGCCTCTTTGATGATATATTCAACCGCCTCAAGCATGAAGAGCGACTTGATCGTTTGCATGAGTGCATCACTATAGCGCACTTTATATGGCGTATAATTCTTGTTAAATAAGAATAGTTCTACTGAAACGTTATTTTTGACTTCATCGACGGAGTTTGCCCACTGAAACACATCGAATTCTGAACTGTTTTGGTCCATTTTCTCCTCCTTGTACTTATCTATTTTAACAGATTATTGATTTAATGCGGCCTCGAGTTGTGGGTCGATTTCTTTATTGATCTGTTCGAAGGTGCGTTCAACTTCTACGTCTGGCTTAATACCTTCGCCGTTAATATTCTTTCCTTTAGGGGTGTACCATTTAGCAATCGTGACACGGAGAAGCTCGCCTTGACCGATTTCTTCGAGGGCCTGGACGCTACCTTTGCCGTAGGTGGTCTCACCAACTAGGGTTGCTTTGCCATAATCTTTGAGGGCGCCGGCGACAATTTCGGAAGCAGATGCCGTCGAGCCATTGATGAGGATGATCGTCTTCATGTTGGCTAGGATATTGTCGCCATTATTGGCAAGAGTTTTCTCGGAATAGATACCATTATTGGAGCGCTGCTCAACAATTACGTCGCCGCTGAGCCATAGCGAAGCTACCTCTTTGGCGGCCGAAACATAACCACCACCGTTGCCACGCAAATCGACGATGACTTTTTTAACCCCACGATTGATTGCTTCTTGGGCTAGGTTCTTTGCGAGTCCGCCAGTATCAAGATCAAAACGCGAAATAGTTAGAATAGCCGTATCGCCTTTATATTCGATATAAGCAGAAACATTGTTGATAGTCTCACGAACGAGAGTGAAATCGAGTTCTTCGCCATTGCGTACGACCGTAAGTGTCACAGAAGTACCGGCTTCGCCGCGGAGCTTTTTGGCAATGTCGTCAACCTTGAGCTCGGAAATATCTTCGCCATTGGCTTTGTAGATAATATCGCCCGCGAGGACGCCCGCACGACGCGCAGGATTATCTGGAGTAGTGCGAAGCACTTTGACGTAGCCATCACGCTCGCCAATCTCAACGCCGATGCCGGCACCAACATCGCCGTTTAAGTCTTTTTTGAATTCTCTAGCTTCGGATGCGGTCATATAATATGTGTATTTATCGCCAGCTGCGTTTACGAGGCCACGCTTAGCCTCTTCAATCACCTTCGAAGCATCAAGGTCGCCATCAAAACTATATGAAAGTTGGTCGTATACTTCTTGGAGTTCGTTAAAGTTGAGAGTCGCAGTTTCTTTGCCGCCAATGTAGGTTTTAAAGCCACTAGAAATACCCTTCCAATTGACGCCCACAAAGAAACCGATGACAAGAGTAATAAAACCAGCAATGACTGCGGTTGAGACATTAATTTTTTTCTCGGTAGAAGCCGGGTTTTGACGATATAATTCTTTTGTTTCGTTGGATGAATTAGATTTGCTTCGATTAGTCATATGACTATTTTACCACGAAGCTTATGTCTAGAATGTGGTTTCTAGCCGCCAAAATAGATATACTGGAACATACCTTTATGGACGGTCATCTCAGAATATTCACCACGAGTCCAGTTATACTGAGAGACATGGACATAGTCGCCAGAAACGTATTCAACCCAAACCGCATGGCCATAAGGACCACTCATCGAAATACCGACGGCCCCAGGCTTTGGCACGCTAGTCACGGTGTAGCCAGCAGCGCGCGCATTGGCTAGCCAGCGATTTGCGTTACCGCGACCGCCCCAATATGGCATATAGCCGTAGGTCTGATAAACTTTCCAAGCCGTATAGCTTACACATTCGCAAATATACATACCCCAGCGATCAGCGTAGGCATCTTTTTGCTTTGGACAAACGCCACTATATGGATAACCACCTTTGTTTGGATCGCCAGCCGAAAGACCACTAACTCCATACTGGCGGGCGAGATCAGCCAAAATGGCGCTCTGCTGAGCCTCAAGGAGCGACTTTTCATTAGCGGCAGTAGCTTTAAGCTTGCGATATTCGGATTCACTATTGCGAGTTTCGGCAAGAAGCTGAGCCTGCTCAAGTTCGTTCGCGGCCAATTGGGCTTTTTGTGCGCTCAAATCCTGAATGATGAGCTCGGCATTTTTCTTCTTGATAGTTAGTTCTTCTTTGAGATTTTTGTTCTCTTCAATAATGTCAGACAAAGTATCGGAAATACTGCCGAGACGCACTTCTTCGTCAACGAACGACGAGAAGCTGTCGGAGGAAGCAATGCGCTCAATGGTCGAAACGCTATCATTGTAATAATACTGAGCAATAATGTAGCCAATGGTTTCAGAGTTATCATTAATACGTTGCTGAACGGTTTCGATTTCGATTACGAGCTGATCGTGTTCAGCCTGCTTGAGGTCAATTTGGGCTTTTAGGGTAGCCTGCTGATTTTGCAGGGCGGCAATTTTAGTCGCGATAGTATCAGCTTTTTTGGCGAGTGCACTAGCCTCGTCTTCATACTCTTTAATTTGATCGCGCAAATCGCGAATTTTACTATTTACTTCATTAAGATCTTCCTGAGTGTAAGCAGCGACTCTGGAGGAAGATACACAAGAAAATACTACTACAACAGCGATTATCAGACAGAATAGATTACGCCATCTTTTCATGACTTATATCATAGCATAAGCAAATTGTTTTGGCAAGTTCTACTTGGTTTTTGTTTTGATATATTTACGAGAAGCTAACAATGCCGATATTATACCAATTAGAATACCAACAATCAAGAGAGCGGCGCCGACAAAGTACCAATACTTCACCATCAAATCAACGGTCGGCTCGATAGTAGCGCCAAGACTGCCTTTGAGCGCAAATACGGTTGCATAAACTGCGCCAACGGCAATAATGGCTGCCACGATACCATAGAAACTGGCCTCGACGAGGAACGGCCCCATAATGAAGCCACGGCTCGCGCCCACGAGATTCATCATATAGATTTCTTCCTTACGGCTAAAGATGGCCATGCGAATAGTATTGAACACCACAAGAATAGCAATAACGGCGAATACGGCAGCAGCGCCTAAGCCGAAGATTTCGACGCGCCCCATGATGCCAGCAATGCGATCGATCGTGTCGCGGTGGCTAGTGGCATAGCTAGGCGGACGAGCGTCCAGCATATTCTTCATTGATTCGTCATTGTTTACGAAGTTTTCGAGTTCACTAGTATCGTTTAGGTCTTTCAATTTGACATTAATTGTCCAAGGGATTTTGTTCGGCGCCTCATAAAGCGCGTCAATATAAGCCTGGTCGGTAATATTGTTTTCTTTGATGAGCTTCTGGATAGATTCGCGGTTTGCGTCCTCTGGCGAGGTTGCACTGACGGACGTAATGGAATCGAGTTGACTGAGTTTATTTGTAATAATATCGATTTGGCTCCAAATTGCATCCTGGCGGATATAGACAGACATGTCGACTTGCGATTCGACCATATGAATCATGGTGTTCATGGCATGTGTGGCGACGAGCGTAGCGGACAAGACAATCAAGGTAATTGCCATAATAGCAATTGCGGCGACACTCAACCAGGTATTGCGCACGAAACTCTTGGCACCATATTTCATAACGCGAGCACCAGTGCGAAGGTGATGCTTGCGCGTCTTGGTGATGCGCTTCAGGCGCTCGCGGCTGATCTCGGCGGTCTTTTTCGCCTCGAGCTTCTCTTTCTTAGTCATTTTTTTCGTCTTTGTAACCATACTAGTTTATAAACCTCCTTTTTGGAGCGCGCGGCTTAGGCTCAGCGGCTGGCGTAGGAGTTTTCGGAGTGGCAACGCGGACACGATTAGAGGAAGCATGTATTATCGGCTGCTCTTCTTTTGGCTCCTCGGTTGGTTGCGGAGTGCCAGTCGCAAGGTGTGAGGTTGAATTTGCAAGCGGACGTTTAATGATTTTGCTGCGGAAACCATCAAGGTCATAATGACCATTATTCTTTTGGTCACCAACTATTTCGCCGTGCCTCAAAGTAACAACACGTTTGCGAAGTTGGTTGACGATATTTTCATCATGAGTAGTAACAAGGATAGTGGTGCCGAAATTATTTATTTCTTCCAGAAGATGCACAATACCCTGAGATGTTTCAACGTCGAGGTTTCCAGTAGGCTCATCGGCGATCAAAATCTTTGGCTGACGGGCCATCGAACGCGCAATCGCAACACGCTGGCGTTCGCCACCGGATAGTTCAGATGGGAATTTATGGCCCTTATCGGCGAGGCCGACTAGTTCTAGGACTTTTGGCACGGTTCGGCGAATTTCAGCATTAGAAACACCAACGATTTCGAGAGCAAAAGCAACGTTTTCATAGGCGGTACGATTCGGCAGAAGTTTATAATCCTGAAAGACCACACCGAGACGACGGCGAAGATGTGGAATATGACGACGTTTCATGTATTCGTAGTCAATGCCGCCCACCATAATTCTGCCGGAAGTTGGAACTTCCTCGCGCGTGAGCATCTTGATGAGGGTGGATTTACCCGCACCAGATTGACCTACTAGAAATACGAATTCCTTCGGCTGAATATGCAAAGAAACATGTTTAAGCGCCGGCTCTTTATCGCCGGGATAATACTTGACGACGTCATCGAGTAATATCATATGGGTATATTAACATAAGCGATACTAGTTGTCCAGGTATGCAGAGATGAAATTGTCGATTTCGCCGTCCAGAACAGCATCGGCATCAGTTTCTTCGTATTTTGTACGAGTATCTTTAACGAGTTTATATGGATGCAATACGTAGTTGCGAATTTGTTGCCCCCAACTAGCGGATTCGCCGGCGCGAAGTTTATCGACTGATTCAGCATTTTGTTCCTGCATCATTTGTTGAAGCTTGCCGCGTAGAATTTCCATGGCTTTTTCTTTGTTCTGCAACTGACTGCGTTCGTTTTGAATCGCTACGACCGTATTAGTTGGAATATGCGTAATGCGTACGGCCGAATTAGTTGTGTTAACGGACTGGCCACCATGTCCACCAGAATGATAAACGTCAATACGGAGATCTTTTGGATCAATTTGCACTTCGGAATCGTCTTTGATAACTGGTAGAACTTCGACTAGCGCAAACGAGGTCTGGCGCAAATGATCAGCATTAAATGGACTAAGACGGACAAGACGATGTGTGCCATGCTCGGATTTGAGCTGGCCGTAAATATTATGGCCGGAAAGTTCCATTACGACAGTTTTTACGCCAGCTTCTTCCCCGGCGACACGGTCCAATAATTGAATTTTAACATTGTGGCGCTCAGCCCAACGCAAATACATACGTTCGAGCATACTCGACCAATCCATAGCCTCAGTGCCGCCCGTACCAGCAGTAATGCGCAAAATTGCATCATTGTGGTCATATTTGCCAGTGAAACGAAGTGCCTGGCGAAGATTCGCGAAAGTTTCTTCCATAGCGTCAAGCTGACCAGAAAACTCATCAATTAATGATTCGTCACCCATGGCCATTAATTCGGAGATATCGTTGATCTGTGTTTTCAGCAAAGTCCAAGGATCAAGCTCGTCGTGCATATTGGCAACTTGGGTGGTTTTTTCGCGGGCATTGTCGGGATTATTCCAAATTTCGGGAACAGCAACCTCTTCCTCGAGTGCTGCCAACTCTTGAAGTTTTTTATCTATGTCGAGTTTTTGCCATACGTTTTCAAATTCGGTTTTTAGCGAATCAAGACGCTTCTGAAGATCGAACATATCTATATTTTACTATATTTACTCTGGCAATTTAAAAAGTGGCAATTTGGAAATATCGTAATCGGCGATTTTGGTGCGACGAAGCTCGGTCGTATATGCTCCGCAGCCAAGCGCATCACCCATATCTTCGGCAAGCGTGCGGATATACGTACCGCTGCCAACGTGCGTGCGAATTTTGAGGAATGGCGCTTCATATTCAATGATGTCGATACTAAAAATTTGCACTTTGCGTTTTGGCATTTCAACTTCTTTGCCGGCGCGCGCAAGTTTGTAGGCGCGTTGCCCGTTGATTTTAATGGCCGAAAAAGCTGGTGGGGTTTGTTCGATTTCGCCAATAAAATTTTGCAGCGTTTCCTCAATTTGCGCACGCGAAATGTCCGGATTTTCGTTCAAGATTTCGATTTCGCCTTCAGGATCGCCAGTGCTAGATTTTGCACCAAGACGAATGGTGGCTTCGTATACTTTATCCAACTTAGTAAGTTCGGGAGCTTTTTTTGTAGCTTTACCCGCAAGTAATATCAAAAGGCCAGTCGCAAATGGATCTAGCGTACCAGTATGGCCAACTTTAACGCGATGGCCTTCGCGTTCGGATAGTAAGCGACGCACGCGCGCAACGGCACCAAAAGAACTAATGCCCGCAGGCTTATCGACAAAAATAATTTCTTCCATGCTCTTATTATAACAGGGCTATTTTTTGTATTTAGCTAGAAAGGCGGAAACGGCAAGGTCGCCATTAGTTTCATCGAGGCGATCATAAATATAGCCATTTCGGACGTAAAGGAAAACTGGACCATCATCGTCCGCAACGATGCCTTTATAGGCGAACTCGTCGAAGTCAGTAGGCTGACTTGGGTAGACGTATTTATAGACTTGCCCGAACGCGCCCTGCTCTTTGATTATGGCCGACAAGTTTTCTTCAAAACTACTACACTTAATACAGTTGACCGGGGCGGAATATATGAAGCCAGTATGATCGCTGCCAAAGAAATCAATTGCGCCGGATGCGCTCAGCGAAATAATTGGGTCGGCGGTTTTAGCTTCAAATTCTTTAACAAATTGACCACGAGAGCGATAAGTAAAATCGTTCTGTACGCGATAGGAAATATTGGCAGTAATGCCGATAGCAAAGCATAGTGAGACAAGCGCGGCCGTCATCATGCAGGCCAAGAAACATACCGGAAAAACACTGCTTTTAGAGCAGCATGGACAATTTTCTCCACATTTACACTGCGTTTTATCCACATTCTTCTCTTTTATCGAAGATTTCTTGCTTTGCATAATTATTCCTATTTCGTTTAAGTTTATTTTAACATGAGGCCAGTAAACTATAATCAAAAATCCCCCTTCTGGGGGATTTTTTTAGACTTTATTGATGACTGGAATCACAATTGGCGTATGGCCAGTTGCATCGTAGAGAATGTGCGTGACATCTTCCTTGATTTCTTCTTTGAGCGTCTTGATGTCCTCGTCGCTCGAAACCGTGTGGTCAGTTTTGGCGCGAAGATAATGGCGAATTTTGCCGATTAGCTCTTCGGAATTATCCAGGTAAATGAAGGCGCGCGAAACGATGTCCGGCGTCTTAATGAGGCGACCAGTCTTTTTGCTGAGCGTAAGAATGACGACAAAAATACCTTCGCGTGAGATATGAATGCGATCCTTCACGACGGCTTCGTTAACTTGGCGGTCGGCATCGTCATATAGCTTGTTCCCTACCGGAATGCGGCCATTTTTGTGAATGGTCTGGTCTGGCATTAACTCCACAATATCGCCATCATCAGCCACAATAATGTTATCGTGTGGAATACCAACGACATTTTCGGCCATCTCGGCATTATGTTCGAGCATATAGAATTCGCCGTGATACGGCATGTAGTTCTTTGGATGCATGTCGGTCACAAATTTAACGTGATCTTCATAATAGGCGTGGCCAGAAAGATGAAGTGGGCCAATATTGGTCAGATGTGTGCGGCCATTCTGAATGACCTGAGCGCCTTCGCGAAGCAAACCATCAACTGTGCCCATAACCTTTGGCTCGTTACCCGGAATTGGGTTGGAGCTAAAGACAATCGTATCGGTAGATTTGATTTTGATGTGGCGATGCGCACCAGTGACCATGCGGTTCAAAACGGCGTTCATTTCGCCTTGCGAACCAGTACAAACGATGGTGATTTTATCATCCGGAAGTTTGATGATGTCCTCCATCTTCATGATGGTGTCTTTTGGCACCTTGATGGAATGCGCACGCAGCGCAACTTCGACGTTGTTAATCATTGAGAAGCCCGAGAACGCGACCTTGCGACCACGTGCAGCAGCCTCTTTAAGAACGAGCTCAATGCGTTTGACCTGCGATGAGAAACAGGAGATAATTACGCGACCGTTAGCATAGTGATCCATGACGCGGCCCATGTTGTCGCCGACGTCAAATTCGGAATGTGGATGTGTTCCTGGAGTATCAATGTTGGTCGATTCGTTGAGAAGTAACGCGATGCCCTCTTTTTGGCTGATTTCAAGCAAACGATCATAGTCGGCCGGAATATCCATTGGATTATTTTCGAAACGCCAGTCGCCCGAAAGCATAATGTTGCCATTTGGCGTACGTACGATAATCGAAGTGTTGCCCGGAATAGAGTGCAAAGTGTGGACGAATTCGCAAGAAAGATGCTCAGAAAGCTTAATATTTTCATGCTTGAGCGGTTCGACTTCGTGGTAGTTCATGTCTGGAACTTCAGAAAGCTCAGACATCTGCTTTTTAATCATGCCAATTGTGAACGGCGTGGCATAAATTGGTACGAGCGGACCGAAGTATGGGAGAAGATGGCGGCAAGCACCAATATGATCAAGGTGAGCGTGTGTAAAGAGGATGGCTTTGACTTTGTCACGATTGTCGTCAAGCCATTTAGAATCCGGCACCATATAATTTACGCCAGGATAATCTTCGCTCGCAAATAGAGTGCCCATATCAATCAGGACAATTTCGCCCTGATATTCAATGGCGGTCATATTTTTGCCGATACCGAACTCGCCGAGGCCACCAATTGGAATGATGCGAACAGCATCTTTGTGTGGACGAGCAGAACGGATTTGATTAATCGTTAACTGCGCACCTTTGAAGCCGTTATAGCGAGATTTGTTGACTGGAATACCGATAATATGCTGCGTAGCTTGGGCATTAACGTCCTGACTGAGCATGCGCTGATGATGCACCATTTCGCCTTTGCGGGTCGAAACGAGCAAACTAACATCACGCTTCTTGTCGGTAGCAGCTACCTTTGTGGTTTTGCCAGTTTTCGTAGCTTTAGCTGATTTCTTAGCGGTAGTTTTTGCGGCCGCTTTTTTGATTGCGGCTGGTTTCATATTCTTGGCGGCTTTCTTCGGACGAACAAGTTTCTCATCTTTTCCGCCTGGAGCAAAGTTGGCATTGAAATTGCGTTTCTGATTTTCTTCGAATGCCTTCTTTATATCTGGCAGACGCTCGGCGCGCATCTTTAATAATTTCGCGCGGCGCTCAGCTTCTGCTTGGCTTTTTTCGTTCATTATTTCCTTTTGTTAATTATTATTGATTCCCACACTTCATGGCGCCATATTACTCCCATAAAAAGAGGTAATTACAGGGGATTGTTGCGCTAAAAAGTAATAACTTAGTGATTTCATTTTAGCAAAACTGGAAAAGATTGTCAAAAAGTAAAACCCCGCCTTTTCGGGCGGGGTTTGATGTTGTGTTCACTGGTGGTTCTTGGCGGCCCTTCTCTTGGCGGCCCGCTCAGGCTTAGCCTGATACCAGACGATCAGCTTGCGCGGAGTTTCCACATAGATCGGCTTCGGTTCCCGGATCTTCTTCTTGCTGGTGCTGACACCGGACGCGCGTTTGGCCATCTCTTCGGAATAGGCCTTACGCCGTCCGATTTCCTTTTCGCACTTGTCCTTGCAACTCGCAACATGTGCGCGCAAGCTCTTCCGAAAATCGGATTCGTTATTGCGGGCGCGGGTCATGGAGCGGAATTCGCGCAGAACTTGTTCTGGCTGTTTCAGCCCCAATTCATTCAGAGACTCGATGATCTTGTTCCATCTGTGCTCGATGTCAGCATCGGCCTTGTCGCAGGCATCATAGACCCTCTTCGGGTCATTCCCGTACTTGTCATGGAAGACATCGCGAACTTCTGGCCGCATCCAGTCGCCATTCTTCAGTGACTCATATAGCGGCTGAATTTCGTTGAAGGTGCCAACAGCATCGAAAAATGCGATGACACGATCATAGTATAAACTGACCGACGAAAGCGGCTTCCTTCCACCTTCGAATACCTTGCTCTTCACTGCCATAGTAATCCCCCCTTACCTGTCGTGTGCAGTAAAATAACAACTTTATAATTATAGCACGGATTGGCCTTAAAGTCAAGAATGGTTGTGTTTATATTGACTTTTTAGCTTAAGTGTGATATAATAATAATTGTTGGGTGTTTTCACCAATGTACCTAAACAGGGGGGTTGAAAATGGAAGAAAGAAACACTAGGCGCAGCAATCACGAATATGAAGAGCGCAGGAGGGGTGGATTCTTCGACGGATTCATCTTTTCCAATGCGGAAAACATCCGCGCGCACTTCGGAGACTTAAAACGGTATTTGACGCCCAAAGAAAGGGCGCAGAAACCGCAGATGGCCATCGTGGCATTCAGCATCGTCGCCGGCATCATCTGGGGAATCGCTGAGGTATTCAAACTGGTATTCAAGACTGGATTCCTCGGCGGGTTCCTGAGCGTAATCAGTACGCTCGCGATGTGGGCGTTCGGCATCGGATTGGTCATATTCGTCCTGCTGCTTGCAGCCACGTTCTTCTTCTGGCTCTGGGAATGGCTCTCAAACCGTTTCTACCGTTGAGCCCGGGCCCCGCAAGGGGCTCTTTTTTATTGCCTGACGCGACGATCACTGATGGCGTTGGCGATTTGCTTATAAAGCTCCATCACTACAAGGATGATAAGCGAAGCGCCAAAGAGGCCAAGAATTTGAAGTGGCGGAATGGAAGTAGTCTGAAGGATACCCGACAAGAACGGTACTTCCATCACGATTATTTGCAATAAGATAGTTCCGGCGATACCAAAGAGCATAATTGGGTTGCTAGTAATTGGCACCGAGAAAGCTGAGCGACGTTCACTGCGACAGTTGAAGACATGAACGTTCTGGATAAAGACCATCAAGCACATCGCATAGCTGCGAGCCTGAACTACATCCATATGGAATATGTTCAAAAATGCCCACCAAGCCGCAAAGACCAAGCCAGCAATAACGAGTGACGATACGATGATTTCGCGGATTAAGGCACCGTTAAAGAGGGATTCTTTCGGATCGCGTGGCTTCTCGGTCAAGATGCCTTTTTCGGCTCTTTCGAAGGACATGGCGAAGTCTTGGATGCCATCCGTTACGACGTTGAGCCAGAGCAACTGGACAGCGACGAGTGGCATTGGCATATTGGCCGCAATGGCAGCACAGAAGAAGATGGCTTCCGCAATGCCGCAGGAAATAAGGAAGAAGATGATTTTGCGAATATTCGAGTAGGCAACGCGCCCTTCCTTGATGCCGGCTACGATGGACTTGAAATTGTCGTCAACAATAATCATATCAGCAGTCTCGCGCGAAATATCTGTGCCTGAACCCATCGCGACACCAATATTGGCCGCTTTGAGGGCCGGCGCATCGTTAACGCCATCGCCCGTCACGGCTACGAATTCGCCCTGGCGCTTCAAGGAATTTACGATATTAAGCTTCTGGAGTGGCGTGACGCGAGCATAGATAATATGATCGGAAACGAATTTATCAAACTCATCCTCTCCGCGCGCAAAGGCTTCTTCGACCTCGACGGAAGTGGCAACTTTGGCGTAATCTTCGACAAGTTTGAGGTCGCGACCAATCTTAAAGGCCGTGAGTGGATGATCGCCAGTAACCATTAAGACCTTGATGCCGGCCACATGGCATTCGCGGATAGACGCAACGACTTCTTTGCGAATTGGATCAATGAAGCCGACCATGCCCATGAAAGTTAGATTCTTGATGTCTTTAGCATCGTAATGATCTTTGCGGGCAACTTTGCCATTGGCAAGTGCAATTACGCGATAGCCGTCGCGGGCCAAATCATCGTTTTGCTGGCTGAGGTTAGTAAAGTCTTTAGCTTTGCCATGGGAAAAATTAATCTCATGACTGAAGCCCTCAATAACTTCAAGTGAGCCTTTTGCGGTACAATACACTTCCCCGTCCTTCTCGTAGAAAACGGCGGAATATTTATTTTCGGATTCGTATGGAATAGTTTCAAGGATTTTAATGCCATGAGTTTTGACGTCGAGTTTTTTGCCGAGCACGAGGAATGCAATATCGATCGAGTCGCCAATGAGCTGGCCGTCGTCAATGTTGGCCTCATTATTTAATACACCGAGCAGGCCGATTTCTTCTGCATATTTTAGAGCGGCGCCCGTGACTTTACCTTTCAGCTCATAGCCGGTACCACTAACTTCATATCGCTGGCCATTTGGCAAAGCAATGATTTTTGCGGTTTGCTGGTTGACCGTGAGAGTGCCGGTTTTATCGGACGCAATGACCGTACAAGAACCAAGCGATTCGGCAGCATTCAATTTGCGAACAATCACGTTTTTCTTCGCCATACGGTTGGAGGCAATTGTGAGCGCCATGGTTAGCGCCAGCGGTAGACCTTCCGGCATTGCGGAAAGTGAGAATGCGACCACCGTGAGGAAGATCTCCGTATACGGTACGCGTTTTAACACGAGGATAGTGGTAATGACGGCCGCCACGAGCAGAACAAGCACCGTAATTTGCTTCGAAAAACGCTCAACGCGAATGGTGAGCGGGGATTTTTCGACCACGGTTTCATTGAGGCTATCTGCAATTTTGCCAAGCTCGGTCTGAAGACCAATTTTCACGACGATACCCTGGGCGCGGCCAGAAACAACCGTTGTGCCCGAGAAGGCGATATTGTTCTGATCGCCGAGCGATGGTTTTTTCTTGGTAACAATTTCTGCAGATTTGACGGATTGAACGGATTCGCCAGTCAGGATGGATTCGTCGACGGTAAAATTATGGGTTTCGACCAGACGAATATCGGCGGAAATTTTATCACCGGATTCGAGCAAAACATAGTCACCAATGGTTAAATCTTCGATTTCGATTTGCTCTTCCTTACCATCGCGAATTACGCGCGCATGCGTGGCCACCATATTCGCAAGAGCGGCGGCGGTATTGTTAGCTTTATTTTCTTGATAGGTGCCCATGATTGCATCAACCAGAATAATAAATGCAATCACGCAAGCATCAAGTACTTCATTAACAATCGCCGAAGCGATGATTGCCACCAAGAGCAAGAGAACCATCGGGTCACGGAATTCATTTAGGAAAATCTTAAAGATGCTGTCTTTTTTCTTTTTTGGCAGAGCATTCGGACCATACTGCTGTTTGCGACGGTTAGCCTCAGCGTGGCTTAGACCGTTCTTACTAGTTCCCAGCTCAATCGCGATATCTTCAGCACTGCGGTTATAATATTCTTCTGGTTTCATACTCATATATTATACAAAAATTTTTATGCTTTTCTTAGACTTCTATTGACTGCTAGCTTTTGAAATTAATATAATTAGCATAAGAGATTTGGAGGTGTGTTATGAGAAAGTTAAAATTCTTGATGGTTGGAGCGATTTTTTGTTTGCCCATTATTTTATGCGAGAACACATCCGCAGTTTCCGCTGAAATGCAGGCGCTCGAAAACGATTTAGTAGAAAACGAATTAATAATTGCGAAAAACAGTAGATAATAAAAGGAGAATTCATGAGTAAAAAAATACTACTAATCGGAATATGCGCCATCTTATCTCTAACACTGCGTAGCGGCGGCGCATTCGCTGAAGAAAACTACTTTACGGAAATCGAGAAAGACTTGGTAGATGGAGCATTAATAGTAAAAGCGGATGGCCCAGAAGTCGATCCAAATATCTTCGAAGTTGTCTATGGAAATATCTATTATAAATATGGTTACGACATCGAATGGGACTGGGAGGTAAAAGATTACCACCATATAACACTTGTAAAATACGGAGAGGCACATGAGGTAACCACTACGGCGCCAGACGGAAGTTGGTCGTCTACGGATTTGGTCAGAGAAAAACTTGCCGAGAAAACAATTGAAATTAAATATACAGGCGTAGACTCGGCGAAAAAATCAGTAGTCAATAGTCTAATTACGCCGATTGCCGCGAAGAATAGCTGGAATTCGGATGACTGGAACGATATCAAGAGATATATTGTCGATGATTTGTCATTCGTGAATTTCTTTGTTGCCGGCTATCATCGCGATGCTAGTTTAAATAGCAACGAACTTAAACTCATAGCCGACAGAATGGCTAATTTTTCGCCACAATACAAAAAAGATTTCGATAATAAAAACGTTCAGCTCGTAATCGATAATCGCGCCGGCGATGGCGGCCCATTCCTAGAGGAAACAATGGGTTTCGCCTCTGTCGTGTCTGAAGGTTATATATATGATGTAATCCCAGCCGTAGGTGCACGAACAATTCGCGAAATCTTTATTCCAAGTTCGATAGAGGACACGAAAGAGGCCTATGTTGCCGCCGTACAAAAACGCATTGACGACTACTACGAAGGAACTTCGTTGGCAGGAAAAGTAAGGGTAAGTTATGGTGGCCCGATCTGTGATATTGTATGCGATTTCGAAGAAGACGGCCTAATGGCTGATCCAGATTTCCGCGGCGACTCATACTTTTTATTGAGCTACGAAGGATCGGAGGTGGATTTTATTATTCAAAAAAATGACGACAGAATTACTACTCCGTCTTTTGCGACTGGTGATATAACCACAAATGTCGCCGTAACTTCAGATGATCCTACTATTCCGCTTGATACTATTGTTGTCGTAAATAAAATCAATAAAAAAGATCGTGCCGATACGATAAATAAACTAGGATTAGCGGAGGCGGATATTTATGATATCAATCTGCACTCCGATGCGGCAAATCGCGATATCACCAAGTTGCCAAACGGAAAGTTTCTCGTACGTGTTCCGGTAGATTCAAAATATGAAGGTAAAGAATTAGCCGTATATTATATAGATGTGAACGGAAAAGTCGAACAATTCGAGGTTACCGTAAACGATGGTTATGCTGAATTCGTCACTAACCATTTCAGTGAATATATTTTAGGCACAAGCGAGGGAACGCAGGCAAATCCTGGAACTCTTGATGTGATTCAATACGCTCTACTTATAGCCATAGGCTGCGGTTTCATAATTGCAACTAATCTAAAAAATAGTGCAAGACGAAGATAAATAACAGATAAAGGAGCGGGTGAAAAACTCGCTCTTTTTTGTTAAAATAAAAGCATATGCCAAAAATACAAATTCCAGGTTATCACGCAATCGTTGTGGACAAGATTAAAGTTGACCCGAAAAAGGGCCTAAACGCCGAGCAAGTGCGCAAGATGAAGCGCGCGGGCGCGATTAATGAATCCGTCAAACCGCCGAGCAAATCGGTTGCCGAAATCGTCCGCAGCAATGTACTGACATATTTTAACTTCGTGTTTTTGGTAATCACAATTATTTTGATTTGCGTACAAAGCTGGCGTGATATTACTTTTCTGCCGCTGATTATCGCGAATACGTTGATTGGTATTTTCCAAGAAATCCGCGCAAAGGCCGTGCTAGATAAATTGACGATGCTGAATGCGCCAACTGCACGCGTAATTCGTGACGGCAAAGAGCAAGAAATTGTCGCCGAAAAGCTCGTGCAAAATGATGTTGTGGTGTTCCGCGCGGGCAATCAGATCCCGGCGGATGCGGTTATTTTGACTGGCGAAGTGGCCGTGAATGAGGCGCTCCTGACTGGTGAAGCTGACGAAATTCGCAAAGACAAGGATAAAGAATTGATGTCTGGTAGCTTTATTGTTTCCGGCGAGTGCATAGCGCAATTAACGAAAGTTGGCGCTGCATCATATATATCTCAGCTCACGTTGCAGGCAAAAAAAGTTAAAAATAAAGAACAATCAGAGATTATACGCTCGCTAAACAAAATTGTTACGATTGCCGGTTTCTTAATTATCCCAATTGGCGGGATTTTGTTCTATCAAAGCCATTTCGTGAATAATCTCGACATGAAGTCGAGCGTACAAAGCGCAGTCGCATCCGTGCTCGGCATGATTCCGGAAGGTTTATTCCTATTGTCCACCATCGCATTAGCGGTGAGCTCGATGAAGCTTGCACAGAAAAAGGTATTGCTACATGACATGAAGTCGATTGAAACCTTGGCGCGCGTAAACGTGCTTTGCGTCGATAAAACTGGCACGATTACCGAAAACACCATGGCCGTAAGCGACTATGAGCCAATCGGCAAAATGAAGAAAGCTGATCTGAATGGTCTACTTAGTGATTTCGTGGGCGCGCAGGCCGCAGATAATGCTACGATGGGAGCTTTGAAAGCGCACTTCTCTGAACCGGACGGGCGTAAAATTGTGTCAGTTTCTGGATTTTCTAGCCAATATAAATATAGTGGTGTGAACTTTGACGGCGAAAGCTACGTTTTGGGCGCTCCGGAATTTATTCTCGGCAAGGATTACGATAAATATCAAGAACGCATTGAGGGTTATAACCGTAAAGGTTACCGTGTGCTAATTTTCGGCCAATATGAAGGCACCGTGGAGGGCAAAAAGCTTGATCATGTATTTACGCCGATGGGGCTAATTATGCTAAGCAACCCAATTCGTCCGAATGCAGTAGAGACATTTGAGTTTTTCAATAAACAAGGTGTAGACATTAAGGTGATTTCTGGTGATAATCCCGTCACCGTATCTGAAGTAGCACAAAAAGCAAAGATTAAGGGCGCCGAAAAATACGTCGACGCGTCAACCTTGCAGACCGACGAATCCATTGCGAAAGCAATGCGCGAATACACTGTATTTGGCCGCGTTACGCCAGAACAGAAACGAAAGTTTGTTAAAGCCATGCAACGCGACGGTAAAATCGTGGCCATGACCGGCGATGGCGTAAACGACGTGCTCGCACTACGCGACGCGGATTGTTCCGTGGCAATGGCGAGTGGTAGCGAAGCGGCAGCCCAAGCGGCTCAACTAGTATTGCTTGAATCGGATTTCGCGCGTATGCCAGACGTAGTTGCTGAAGGTCGCCAGGTCGTCAACAACCTCGAGCGTTCCGGCAGCTTATTCCTCGTAAAGAATGTTTTCTCGCTTATCACTTCCCTTATCGTAATATTGTTTGCAATTACCTATCCATTAATTCCAGCTCAAATATCTCTTATTAGCATGTTTACGATTGGTATACCGGGATTCTTGCTGTCGCAAGCGCCAAACCACGATTTAATTCGCGGTAGCTTCGTGAGTAACATTTTGAAGCGGGCGACGCCTGGCGGCCTGACGGATGTTATCCTAGTGGCCTTGATGGTGATATTGGGCAAGATCTTTGTTTTGCCAGATAATGATATTTCGACCGCCTGCACGGTCTTAATCGCTGCCGTTGGTATGCTGATGGTCTGGAGAGCTTCGCGCCCAGTTGATTGGTATAAGAAAGCCTGCTTCATTGCCTGTTTAATTGGCCTGGTTTTCTGCTACATCTTCCTCAGCGATTTCTTCGGTATGAGCCATATTTCGCTTCAGACCGCCATTATTACGGGTGGCTTAATATTAGCTGCATTCCCGTTATTGCAAGCTATGCACAAGTTTATCGATTGGTTCTGGAAAGTTGGTGGAAGATTCATTATCCGCGTACGTGATTATACACACGCTAACGAAATTCAAAATCCGTTCTCGAAGATCGACGAAGAGAATTAAATTATTTATTCTCGTTAATAAACCAGTTAAATACTTCTGAGTCGAAGTTAATGTTTTTGAGCATGTTTTCGTGAAGCGAATTTTTAACGATTAAATCCCCGCCGATGGTATTTAGGAAGTTCTGCATGCTAGTGCGATTTCTCTCACCCTCGCCGACAAAACCTTTAACTTTCGTATGAGTGAAGTTTGAAGCTTTTGGCTCTGCGCCAGCTACGCAACCGTTTTGGACATTCATGCTAATTACAGAAGCTGCCTTAAAGAATTGTGGATATTGATTGACCATGCACCACGTATGAGCTCCACCAAGACTATATCCGTAAATATAGATACGGTTTTTGTCTATACTATATTTACCAACAGTCGCATCGATTAAGGCCTTAATATTAGCAAATAATGAGCCGCCATTATAAGCATTATTATTAATAACTGGCGAAATAGCGACTATCTTATTAGCATAGGTAGATGAATTATTCATTTGCTGAATAGGGGGCATATTTAGCATAGTCCTCTTTAAAGATTCAACGTTAAGCGCATTCTTACCCTCGCACGGATTAGATTGGCAGACTGTACCACGGAGGAAGACTAACAATGGCATGTTCGTCGTGGCATTATTTGGCACATGCACGATTGCGCCCTTGACCGAACCTTGATCGCCCGCACCCAACTCGGAAGCGGTCATATATACATTGCTCTTAGCCTCAAAATTCGCCGGCTGCTGCCCCTGCACAGAGCTATTATTGCCATTACTGCCATTGCTGTTATTGCTGCCTTTGGTGCCATCCGCGCCAATATCGCCGCCAGTTCTTGGCTTCCAAGAGCCGCCCTCATTCTTAAAGAAGTATTTCCATGGGTTTCCAACATCGCTGCCTTTACCAGTATAGCGGTAGATATGATATGGCTGTTTTTTGTTGCAGGCACAATATTGACCGATACCTTTGCAATAATAAGAACCGGAAAGGAACTCTGTTAATCGCGGATAGCGACCACCAGAGGACGCCTCGGCAAGATTATAAGTTTTACCACCATCCGTATAGCCGTAGCTACCAACATAGATAGCAACGTGACCATAAGTTTCACCGACTTGATCGGCCTGGAAAATGTCGCCCGGCATAAGAGTCGTACTGGTACCTTTGTTTTCAATCTCGGTCCAGTCTGGACTATTTCTGAACCACCTACCCATGCCCGTAGGTCCAGTCCGCGGGAATTTATTGCCGGCACTATCAACGTTGAGCTTCAGTGAATGTAGAACGGTAGAAACGAAGCGGTCGCAGCTAGCGTAGGCATTTCCGGCCGTAAATGCACCATTTGGCACGATATTAAAGATATCATAAGTAATGCGACCCCTGACGGCTCCACCCGTCTTCGTGTTGGCGCAAAGATGTTTTTTGCTAGCGCTCTTTACTTGAGTAATCCATTGGCTACCGCCCTGCCACCAACATTTCCCAATCGTGGTAGCTCCACCATATGACCTTTGCGAACGAGAACCATAAGATACTTTGCCGGAACCGTCTGCGGAAGTATCGAAGAATGGATCGAAACCTTCCTGCCAACTCTGAATTGGCCAAGACATCGTCGCAGCGGTTTTTGCGATAATATCGGTCATTGTTGCGCTACTCTCCGGATCAGTAGTAGGATCGCCAGTGCCGCTCGGTGGCAAATTAGCCACTTCTGGACAGATGCCGGAGTTCTGAGAATTATTCGCTACGCCACCAGGTAGGAGGAAATCGGCGATTAAGGACATCCCGGCAAACACAACTATGCCAATAATAACCTCGACGAGCCGCTTCTTGGCTTTAGCCAACTGCTGGGCATTGTCTTTCGAGGTTAGAATCATAATTCCGGCGATAATTACGCCGATAGTTGCCAAAAGGATTATTCCGCCCGTAAGGAAGCTAACAACGTGGCCAACCATCTGAAAAATAGCGCTGCCATGACAATCATCGCAGACCTGGCCAAATAAAAGCGTGTCAATACATTGAGTAGCTGCCATAAGCATTATTATACCATTAAACGCGGCGCCACAAACAGCCACCCATCGGTGGCTTTCATTCTTGCAAGCAAATGAAAGGCCACCCGTTGGGGTGGCCATAATAATATATATAATGCTCCCGAGACTGAGGCGCTCGGTCGTTATATGAAATGATGCGCCGATGGCGCATTTTTTGCGCTGAACGCAAAAAGCCACCCACTGGTGGCTTTCATTCTTGCAAGCAAATGAAAGGCCACCCGTTGGGGTGGCCATTTCATATAATTCGGCATCTTGCTAGTTTCCCGCAAAGCAGTATAATCGCCGCGACCAGGCTTGACTTCTGTGTTCGGGATGAGAACAGGTATTTCCCTGGCGCTATGGACACCGAGAAAAGACACTAAGGGCGAACCGAAAATCCAAATGGTTCTGTTTTAGTATCTTATCTCGATGTAAGATGCATGAAATTTTAACTGACTTTGGTGTTTTTGAACACCAATTACTAGCTAAGTCTACTCCTTCTATCGACATTATGCAAGCATAAAATCAATAGAAGTGACATAAAAAGGCAATGCCTCTATTAGTACGCTTCGGCTCCACGTATTACTACGCTTCCACCTTGCGCCTATCAACCAGTTCATCTTTCTGGGAGGTCATAGGGAATTCTTATCTTGGAGTCAGTTTCGCGCTTAATATGCTTTCAGCGCTTATCTATTCCGAACATAGCTACTCGGCAATGCAGCAGGTGGCCACAACCGATACACTAGAGATTCGTCCATCTCGGTCCTCTCGTACTAGAGACAGATCTCCTCAAAATTCCTAACGATCATGCCGGATATAAACCGAACTGTCTCACGACGTTCTGAACCCAGCTCGCGTACCA
>JAFRWP010000012.1 GCA_017437945.1 Candidatus Saccharimonadota bacterium
ATGATCTAGACAAACCATTCCTTATGCCTATTGAGGACGTGTTCTCAATCAAAGGTCGTGGTACTGTAGCTACTGGCCGTATTGAGCAGGGTATCGTAAAACTAAACGATGAAGTTGAAATCGTTGGTCTAAAAGACACACAAAAGTCTGTAGTGACCGGTATTGAGGCCTTCCACAAGACCCTCAAAGAAGGTATGGCCGGCGATAACGCTGGTCTCCTCCTCCGCGGTATTGAGCGCGATCAGGTTGAGCGTGGTCAGGTAATTGCTGCCCCTGGCTCCATTACTCCACACACCGAGTTCGAAGGTCAGGTTTACATCCTTAAGAAAGAGGAAGGCGGTCGCCATACTCCATTCCACAAGGGTTACAAACCACAGTTCTACTTCCGCACCACCGATGTTACTGGTGAGGTCGAACTTCCAGCTGACAAGGAAATCGTCATGCCTGGTGATACCGTAACCTTCAAGGTTGTCCTTCAGGCTCCGATCGCTATGAACGATAACGACCGCTTCGCTATCCGCGAAGGTGGTAAGACTGTCGGTTCTGGCGTCGTTACTAAGATCATCAAATAATCTCTAGTAATTCCACGAAATCTCCCCTTACTAATTAGGGGAGATTTTTTGTTGCACTTGCATTTTTAGCCAAAGTATGATATAATAGAAGTATTAGTCGTTAAAGCGGCATTTTTTGTGCCCCACGACTAAAATATGTTCTTTTACATTGGAGGTTGATGCCAAATGGAAAATTTTGCGCCCTATGCTGTTGTCTTAGCCGGCGGAAGGGGTTCTCGCCTGCCTATTGCGGGGTCGATCCCGAAGCAGTTTGCACCAAAGTTTTATGACGACAAAGAAAAGACTAGTATCACTTTCGTCCAGGACATCGTTAAGATGATTACCAAAAAAGCCATCAAACCGTCAAAGATTATCGTGGTGGTCACCAGCGAGGAACAGCGGCAGTTTGCCATCGAGCAGCTGACGCCCTACAAGGTTCCCAGCACGAATGTGGTGATTTTTGATCCGCATTACGGTTACGTGGCCGTCATGGCTGCAGCGGCGGACTACATTTATCGGCACGACAAAAACGCCGTCATATTCTATACGCCCTCTGATTCGCATATTAAGGGCCAGGAATTGTTGACGGAGGCTATTGTGCAGGCCTGCAACGAAGCACATACCGGCCGCCCGGTTTTGATCGGGGCAAAGGTTGCAGACGCGAATATCGTGGGTGGTTGCGGAAACGCGAAGTATGATGCATCTCAGCCCGGACCTTTCTATGAGATCGAGAATTTTATCGAGAAGCCCGGCAGGCTCGGCGAAGATTACGTCAAAAGGATTCTGATGGACGACAACACAGTTGTAAACACTGGTCTTTATGCCATTAAGGCGAGTCAGTTCTGTAGGATGTATCCGCAAAAGAAAATCGATGCATTACTGAAGAAGTACTACGACGATGGGGACATAAGGGCTGACCTGGGTCTTGATCCGACCGAAATGGTTTCCAAGCTCGGCATGAGGCTGATGATCGGCGGATTCGAATGGATGGATTGCGGCACGCTTGACGCTTACTATAAAATTCAGGTCAAGACGCCCAATCATCGCAATGCCTCAATTGGCGAAGTAAAAAGGTTCAAATGCCTGGGCGGTCTGTTTGTGTCCGCCACTGAGGGTATGCCCATCATCGCATCAAAAATCCAGGGCGGAGTTGCGGTTCTTGCGCATATGCACGACGGAAAGCCGCGCATCGTCGTCTCTAGTATGCAGATGTCGCAGGAAGTCGGACGAATCATGGAGTTCTTCGAGAAAGGCAATTATGCCGTTCCGTATTCATTGAACAGTGAAAACTGCACGCTCGTTCCGAGTAATCTTTCCGACGAAACATTGATTGCGTTCCTGGGCGTCAAAAACATCAGCGTCACCGTGAATAGCATTGAAATCGATGACGGTAAGGTTATCGTACCTGTTCAGGTTAGTAATCCCAACGGCGATTGTATCTTCCGTGAAAAAAAGTAATCCTCCAATCAAAGACAGCTCCTCCGCAGCCAGCGGGGGAGTTTTTTATTGACAAATTCGCGTAAGCTTGGCATAATAATAGAGCAAACTAAAAACATGTTTCGCAAAAACTCATGGACGGCGCGTCTAGACGCTATCTGAGGTTATGCGAAAAGTAGAAAGGTCAAAAATATGGCAGAAAAAGCCGAGGGTCTCAAGATCCGTATCCGCCTCAAGGCCTATGATCACCGTTTGATCGACCAGAGCGCGAAACAAATTGTCGACACCGCTATCCGTACCGGTGCTCAGGTAAGTGGTCCAGTTCCGCTTCCAACCAAGCGTTCAACCTTCACTGTAGTAAAGTCCCCACATGTCTACAAGACCGGTGGTGAAGCTTTCGAGATGAAGGTTCACAAGCGCCTTATCGACGTTATCAATGCTACGCCAAAGACGATTGATGCTTTGCAGAATCTCTCTTTGCCGGCCGGCGTCGATGCCGAAATCAAGATGTAATAATCGCAGAAAGAGCGCCACAAGAGGCGCTCTTTTTTTGTTATAATATAAATAGTGGGCCTCTATTAATAGAGGCTTGTTCTTTACCGCTGATTTTACAAAATCCATACAAAGGGGGTGACGATTACGTATTACGTAATAGAGGGACAAGATTCAACGGGTAAGTCTACGCAGGCGGAACTGCTCGCCCAGTACTTGGGCGAAAAAGGAAAGGAAGTTGAGATCATCGAGGAGCCAGGCGGCAACCTCGAAGTAGCACGTATCATTCGCGAGTTGCTCAAGAACAAAGATTACGACCTCGACCCGTATACGAACGTGTTGCTGTTTACGGCCGCTAGGCGCGAACTCTGGACCAAACGCATCAAGCCACTCCTGAGTAGGGGTGGAGACGTCATATCGACGCGCAACTGGTGGTCTACTCTGGCGTATCAGGGCTTTGGCCAAGGCATTGACCTCGACCTAATCCGCAGTATTGTCGAGCAAACAATGCCGGAAGAGTATGTCCATCCCGAAAAGAGCGTAATCTTGGTTCTCCCCGAAGAAGAGCGCATTCGTCGCCAAAAAGGAAGAAATTACGCGTCTAGCAAAGATACCTACGAATCTCAGCCAGAATCCTTCCAGATGAGGGTAAATAACGGTTATCTTAAAATTTCCGAAATGTTTCGGTCGCCAACATACGACGCATCGCCCAGCATCGAGAAAATTCAAGAGGACCTAAGAAAGCTCTTTGGAATCTTGTAGTCAGCAAAAACAAGGACGCTCAAACGGCGTCCTTTTTACTTAGGTGTAATATACCGCCACTTGACGAAGAATTTTACGGTGTCCATAATTAAAGCATGAGAGGAAAGGGAGAAGCGGCGTATCCTGTCGACAATCCATTATTCGACGACGAAGAGCAGCAGAATATCCAGTATTCGATTCTGGCCGATATGCCAGATAATCCTTCCGAGCGCCCAGAATTAGACAAATCCGACCCAGACCGAATAGATCTTGAAGCCGTCAAGGCCCAGTATGAACAGTATCGGGCCGAAATCCGACAAAATCCAGAATATTCGCCGGAAAAAGAAAAGGATTTACTCTATCAACGGCTCGATGAAGAAATTCTTAATATTATGCAAAGAAATAACCTGAGTCAGAATAATGAAATCGAAAATCTCGACCCAAGTCATCCGGTTAGCCGCGAAATACGTCAGGTCTTTGATTTGTATGGTTGGACTGTCATACAGATGGGGGATATAGCACAAATTGCTGACCTAGAAGAACGCTGGGATACTATTCCGCTCACCGATGACGGGTTGACTCTTCGTGACATAAAAGAATTCAATAGTGCCATCAAAGAAGCGACGAGGGTGGATCAACAAGCGGGCCAGGATTGGGATAGGCACCCTCATAATTATGAGGAAGGCTACAAAATCGCCGATGCGCAGACCTACATGGCTATGAAAAAGCAGGCCGTAGCGAACGGCGAAGATGTGGATACGCAAAAAATCCTAGATGCGACTTATCTACAGAAGCGTATTCGCGAAGTAGAGCAAGATCCGGGCACCCCAGTTGAAGATACGGAAATTAGCTATGTTGCGCGGAACTGTGACGCTCGTCGAACCGCCGATAGTGAAACATACTGCGGTAAATTGATGGAGTATCTGGGCACCGAAATTGCACGCGGAGCTCAAACCGAAATTACACTTGATGAGAAATCAATTCTAACCAGCGATATCTATCAAGCACTGCTTCATAATCCTGAAATGGTCGGCAAAATGGATTATCGGCCGGACGATTTGGATGCCTTTTCAAGGCGTGTTATTTACCGCACGCGCCCTCCGGAGCCAGAACGCGAAGCGATGTATATCGAATATATCAAAACTCTCGAATCGTTGGGCTACGATATTCATACCGAAGCATCGGCCAGACTACTAGCGGTCGGCAATCAGAGAATAAGTGAAATCCTGCAAAAGAATGGCATAATCAACGAACGAGACGTCGATCGCATGTATGACTACACGCTAGCCCACGTCGACAGTATTCTTCCTTTCAACTTGTCAGCAGAGCTGACGCCATCAAAAGATAATGGAAGAGCGCAATATTGGCTCAAATACGGCAAAGCCATAAGTGCTGCCCTAGGGCGCAGACCAGAAAAACGCCTGGTTGAGCCGCAAACCGGAGGATTCCCTGGTCTCGTCGAGGTAGAAACGAAACGATCAGATTATCTCGACAAAAATGGTATGCCGACGACCGACATTTTTCCACTATTATACGACGAAAAATCAGGTGAAATCTCGCGTTCATGCCTAGAATTCATGTGCGACAACTATGATTTATTCAAAGACAACATCGCACTTACGCATCCCTCCGACGCTACGATGAAAATGGCAGCAGAAAACCTTCCAATAGAGATAATCTCAAAACTTCCGGCCTCATTTTATGACAAAATGTCATCCAACCTTCATTATCTGGACTTAGTGAAGTCCCTCCTGGGTCGATTTACGCCTGAGCAACAAGAAGACATACCGATACCAGAAAAAATAAAAGCCGCCGTTAGTATCAGTGAGATCGGCACCGAAAACGCAGAAACATTAGTGAACTTTCTCGGTAGTTACGTGCCATTCTATCGCAAAAAGAATCTTGAGCAAAACCAAACTAACAATCAGCCGAAAACAGAAACTGGCAATGATCCCTGGGAAAAGAATAAGACTACAGGTAGAAGAAGCCGCACTAGGAATATGGATTTACTCGACGCCGAAACGATTCGCGACCCAATGAAGCTCGGTGCGGTATACCTTGAGAGTAAATTCGCCGACTTCCTAGCCTCTGATAAGCCATCAGCGCTCAAAGCAATTGAGGAGTTTTATGGCAATTTGAGCGAAGAAGAACGCTCCAAGATTGGGTGCTCAGACAAAATAAAAGCTCTAGCAGAACTTGGGGTAACATTCGATGGCAAACTTGATGCTCCTATAATAGACTACCTCATGAAGCCGATAGATAGCCAAGATGATGGCCCAGAAATCCACCGCATCGACAAGATTACTGCAGAGGAACTCGGCGATAAATCCGGCATAATTAAAGCTCTTATTGAGCAAGAATACCCGAGAAGCGACAAGTCACAATTATTTACAATCTTTAGAAATATCAGTATGGAGACTATAGAGTCTCTCGACCTTGACGAAAAATTGCGCGCACTGGCTACGATCGCGCACGAAAATCCGCAACAGGTAAGCCTAATCAAAGATTTTATCTTCGAGACCGTTCAAGACCCAGATAACCCTAAATCAAAAGTCAAACGGTATGATATTTATAGTGCAGCACAAATTCACGAAGTTGGCCACGTTTTAGAGCGGCTTAATAAATCGCGCTCTATGGAAGTCATGCATTTAGTTAGTCCGATTGCCGAACGCATACTTCAGAGCGACGCAGATTCCGAGAGTATTATCGATCGCGTCGAATATGCTTTTCTACGCAAAGATATCCCAGAGTTCGTGAAGCTATACAACTGTTCCAATCTCCTTTACGAAGGTACGATCGACGACGAGACGGATATCAGTCCAGTTCTCATGGAAAGTTCGGACCGTCGCCAATTATTAATGGCAGACTTACTGAAAAACGCCCTACGTTCCGGCAACGCCTCGCTCCGAGAGTACCTAGAAAGAATGGTTGCCTTTAAGACTCAGGAAGAAGAAGCCATCGAAAACGACGATATTCTTCCGGGAATGGATAAAAGCATGGAGAAATTCCGTGTTAAGTTCCTGGGGTACGCACGCACACTCGGCTACGAATCCGAAAGAGAAATTCTGGCAGATATGGACCGATATCGCGAAGAACGCTCGCGCAAAAATACGGAAAGCATATCGCAGGGAGAAGATGGCAAATATTATCTCAAGAACCCAATCGCTGCGGGCGACTTAATTAAAGGCATCGACGTAGAGCACATCGATACAGTTTTGCGAAACGGCTTCAATTGCCCAGAAATGATCGGCTCTGTAGCCACTCAAGATGCGACGCACTGGGATGCAGACTTTGGTATCTGCCGTCAAGGAGATGACGCCAGCATATCTCAGGCAATCGATGGGTCCATAGCAAAAGCTTACGGCAGAGGCTTTTGGGTTTGCGTCCGCAACGATGAGCGTTTTTATGCTACAGTCAAAGATAATTCTAATGGCTACGATAATTATCAGCAGTATGAAATGTTCCAAAAAGATGGCGAACAGGCCAGTTTCCGCGGCATCCGCACTGGCTTAGGCTCTTTCGATGTCGACTTTTACGTCACGGATAGACCAAACGGAACAGATTGCGCGCGCCTACGCTACGAAATCGCGAAATCCGGTTGTTATGTACCGATTGTCGACAAATCTAACGGCGAAGTAGTCTTTACGCCCGCCCAATTCGATGAACTTCGCCAGAGAGCCTCGGGTATACCTAAGTATGGCATCGTGCGCTACAACGAAGATGGGGAGCGTGAAACCGATATGGATGCATACCGTTTCGCGTCCGACCTATCGCTACCGAAACAATTCTTCTCCGAGATCGGTTTCAATCCAGACGAAATCACTGCCGGTTATGAAGAAAAAGCCGACGAGACTGCCGCCGAACAGCGTATCGCCATGGAGCAGATTGTTGCCCGCATAGAAGAAAGCAACCTGCCGGAAGAAGTTAAACAAATTTTTCGCAACATCAATCCACCAAACCTCACCAACCGGGGTACCATGCTTCATGCCAGTACGGGCTCAACTGGGCGCTTTACTAATATGCCCGGTGATGGCGATTATGACTTCTTGTGGCGAATCGACGGCGACATACTCGATGAGTATGGCGATGATATTATGTCGTTACTAGACGGCGGCGACAATCCATTAATTGTTTACGACAAAACCGACCCCGACTCGACGCGTCGAGACCTCGATATTCGCAAGGGCTTAATGCGCGTAGGCGACCACCAAATAGAGATAGACATTACCCCACGCCAACTTACCAATCAAATTGAAACATCATCCGATGCCATCCTCTCTGAGCGGCTCGCTATTATGGAAGAACAAGACCCACAAAGGCATCGTCAAGTTGTTACGAATATTCTCGCCGCCAAAGCGATGCTCAAAAATGCAATGTGCTACAAAAAGCACAGCGGCGCCGCCCATTCGCAGGGTGGATTAGGTGGAATTGGCATCGAATACTGGATACTACAACATGGCGGCTCATTAATCGAGGCGGCCAGGGCATTTGTTGAAGCGGCCGAAAAGGGAAGCGACGTCCCGGGACAGCCGGTTGATTTCAAGAGGTTCCAATCCCAATATCAAGTTTGGGACTACGGCGAAAACTATATGGCCAAAGATGGCGACGATAGCGACTCTTACCCTTACGACGAATTCGTTTACCGCAACATGGACCCAGGCGGCTATGCGCGCATGTATCAAGCCTGCAAAGATCTCCTAGTCGCCAATGACCGAGAATCCGAAGCATAGACAAAATATAGAAAATATTGTAAAATATTAATATTCTAGAGGGGGTGGTCGGAATGAACATTAAACCGTATGGCTATGCTGAGCAGAAAAAACTAGCAAAATATCCGGATCGGATTGCGCATATTCAAGAGTGCCAGGAGGCCATACCAAACATCCAAGATTTGAATCTCGACGAAACGCAAGACTTACAGGATAGACTCAAACGTTACCATAAGGAACTACGTACTTATGAGATGTCGTTAAATGCCATAGTCGGCTTCTATCGGGCCATCATTGAAGAGGCAGCAACCGACTGCGCGGCAATTCAGGTATTGATTGATAATGCGCCGGCAGACGTCAAAAAGGAGCGCCTACTGTCACTCAAAACCAGCAAAGTACAAACAGAGCAGCAAATGGTCTTCGTCAAGCAACAATGCAAATCATTATCTGCTCATATCGAAAGCGTGAAGCACGCCAAAAGGGCAGTAGTGGCCGCATTGAAGCAAAATCGGCTAGTCAACCTGAGCGAACTCTTAAAAGCGCTCGATAAGCCGTCATGCTGAGATTCACCAAAATGATAGGAGGCTGCACGGCCTCCTATTGACTTTTGTAGCTAAATATTATAAAAATAAATACTGTAGCCCAATTAGGTGGGCTTTTGCATCTTTAAAATATGTTTACGAAGGAGGTGGGTCCATGAAAAAGGCGATTCGTAGTCTTCCGTTCACGGCTGGCGCGACAATTCTCAGCGCAATTCTCTACATCTATACGGTCGCGAATAAGGAAGGCATCGTGATCAGACGCCATTATTCAGGCTGGCGTTCCATGACAACCATCGGAACGGTCTCCCTGATAGTGACGGGCATCGCGCTCGTACTCAACTTGGCGTATATCGCCTATAAATCGATCAAGCATAGGCGCAGCTTACTCTCCCAGGAGAAGCAAGCAAAACAGCACGAAATGGAAATCAGCGAAGCCAGGAAACTTCGCAATCCCGAAGATGTGCGAAAATTCTTCATCCGAATCTGCGGCGAAAGGCCGCATTGTCAAGTCGCAAGAGACATCAAAAAACAGCTGGACGAAATGAATGAGTACCAGCAGAAATTTGCGAATTTGCTCGAAGTCAACGATATCTCGATGTCAAAGAATATTGAGATGCTACTTCAGGAAATCGAAGATGGTATCTGTGCGAATTGCAAAATTGCGATCAATAAATACATTGTTGGCGATGATATCGGATTCGAAGAGATGGCCAAAAGAGTCTATGAAAAAAACAAGGATACCCTGGAAAAAGTAAGATCTTTCCTTGGGAGCCTGACCGACTTTGCGGGCGGCAATCAGACTGAAAAGGATGACGCCATCCGTAACCTTGCGATTTACGAAGAAAAAATCCGTGAATCTATCAATGAGGAGGTTTATTGATATGAAAAAGTTCACCGCACTGGCCCTGATGCTCACTATGCTCGTTATTCTGCTTGCTGGATGCTCCAGCGATGTTAGTATGACGGACAATAATACGACCGACGCCCTCAGCTATGATGACGCCATCAAAGAGCTGGAGACGTTCTATGCCGACATTAAGCCCAGGAATGTGAATGCCCCGCTTGACGTCAATATTACTGATGCGGCGGCAGCTTCCGGCCTGGCAAGCATCGATACGTTCCCTGTCACTGTACAGGGTAGAGGCGAAATCAATTTCGAAATCGCTGCTGCTACGGAATTGTCTGCTTCTGCGCCGGATGATTGGCTCAATGTTGTAGCCGACCATTTCAATCGCAGCAATCAGACCCTCAATGGTAAGAGCGTATCCGTTACTGTCCGCAAAATCACCTCTGGCGAAGTTTTGACCTATATGGTTGAAGGTGGCTACCGCCCCGAATGCTATATTCCGTCTAACGACGCCTGGGGGCAGATGCTTGACGCGAGCGGATTTAAGACCATCACGGTCGAAAAACGCATCGCCGGCAACACTGCTGGTGTACTGATGAGGGAGAGTACCTATAACGAATTCGTGCAAAAGCACAAAGACGTAAATATGGCGAACATCCTTCAGGCCGCAATTGACGGTGAGCTCGTGTTTGCCTACACGAATCCCTATACGTCTTCTACTGGATTGAATATTCTGTCGAGCATGCTTTATGCATTTGACAACAACAATCCGCTGTCTGATACCGCTGTCAATAAACTGATAGAATATCAGCGCAATGCGCCTACGGCAGCCTACACAACTGCCGTACTGAAAAATTCTGCCGCTAAAGGCATCATCGATGCGATGGTTATGGAGGAGCAAGCCTATATTAATACTGGCGAACTCCGTGGCTACGTATTTACCCCGGCAGGCATTCGACATGATCACCCGGTCTATACCTTCGATTATGTCGATGCCGAAAAGCAGGATGCGATTCGCCTGTTCGCACAGTATTGCCTGAACGACGAAAATCAAAAACTCGCTTCCGACAAAGGCTTCAATCGTCATGATGACTATATCGCTCAACCGAACGGCATGGATGGCAACGGTTATTTGGCTGCACAGCGTGTCTGGAAGAAGAACAAGAATGGCGGACGGCCTGTAATCGCAGTCTTTGTCGCAGATATTTCTGGTTCGATGGGCGGCAACCCGATTAACGCGCTCATTGAATCACTAAAGAACACTATGCGCTACATCGACAGCGATAACTATATCGGCCTGGTTAGCTACGACGATAACGTCAACATTAACCTGCCGATCGGTCGTTTCGACAATAGACAACGCGCATATTTCAGCGGCGCCGTGAAGAATCTGCAAGTTGGCGGAAAGACGGCCACTTACAATGCAACCCTCGTCGGATTGAAGATGCTGATGGATGCCTGCAAAGAGGTTCCGGACGCTAAGCCCATGCTCTTTGTCTTGACGGATGGAGTAACCAACGTCGGATATCGGCTCGACCGTATCGCGCCAATTGTAGCCGGGCTGCGAGTGCCGATATACACTATCGGCTACGAGCTCGATGACCAGTATAAGGGCGATCTACAGAAGTTGTCGACCATTAACGAAGCCAGTTGCATCGACGCGGATGTCGAAGGCATTGTCAATGTCCTCAGAAATCTCTTCAACGTAAACATGTAAAAACTCAAGGGACGTCAGCAATGGCGCCCCTTTTTCTATCTATTGACAAATTAAAGTACTTGTGCTATAATGAGGATATATTGTCGTAATAACGACCGCACATTGAGAGGAGTGGCACCTATGAGCATCAAGGACACGAACAGTATAAGGTTGGCGAGAACGCATTTCAGTATCGCCCTGGAGAGTATCGGAATATTCAAAGAAATCGTCGACTCCGACGCAAACATCCTGGTAAAATATGGCATTTTGTTTTCATGCATTAACCATTTACGGGAAGGCTTGAGCCAAGTCGACTCGTTCCTCGATGAAAACAAATACACAGAACTGGACCAGACAATCAAGGCAAATCTCCGGACGTCATCTGGAGCGATCAAGGGTTACATGGGATGGATGATGGAAGAGTTTCTCCCCGGGATCGCGAACGATGAGGCCTGGGAGAGGCAAACAGGCAGGAGTCTGGACGCTTTCGATGATGGGAAAAAGAATGTTCCCAATGTCGAACCGGCTCTGCTCACTATTGATGATATCATTTCAGCTTTAGCATAAAAATCTCACTCCGCGCCCCAAATCGGGGCGCATTTTTTATGCTGTCCAAAATTGAGAAAACCCCAAGAACCTTCTTGACTAAACCTAGCCAAATGTGGTAAAATACCGAGGTATATTATCAAATAACGTCATTTTGGCGCAAGAGGTACGGTCCAGTTGAGAGTCTGGATACCACTCATAAGCCAAATGATTTTAATGGGAAAGGACCCAGAGATGAAAATCATCCTCGGCACCAAGATTGGTATGACCCAGATCATCGGTGAAGATGGTGTTGTAACCCCTGTTACAATCCTCCAAGCCGGCCCATGCACGGTGACTCAGACTAAGTCCGTCGAAAAAGATGGCTATAGCGCTGTGCAATTGGCATTTGGTCAGGGTAAGAATCTGAGCAAGGCCGTGTCCGGACACGTGAAAAAATCCGGAACAGATATCAACCCAAAGTACATTCGTGAATTCCGCGTCGACGAAATTCCTGCCGAAGTTACTCTCGGTAGCGAACTTACCGTCAACGAGTTTGCGTTAGGCGACAAGGTTCAAGTCACTGGCACTTCTAAGGGTAAAGGCTTCGCCGGTACCGTTAAGCGCCACAACTTCCAAGAGTCTCGCAACACGCACGGCTTTAAGGGCGACATCCGCAAGGTTGGTTCCATCGGTTCTATGTACCCACAGAAGGTCTTCAAAGGTAAAAGAATGGCCGGACGCATGGGACATGATCGTGTAACCGTCAAAAACCTTGTTGTCTCCTACATTGACGTAGAGCACAACTTGATTGGTCTTAAAGGCGCTGTGCCTGGTCCAAACAAGGGGCTCGTAATGGTGGAGGGAAAGGACTAATATGGCAGACGCAAAATTGAATAAAGACGTATTTGGTCTTTCCGTAGACAATCACGAATTAGTAAAGTTAGCTTACGATGCATATCTTGCAAACTCCCGCAGCTCTCACGCCAAAACTCTCAAACGTGGTGAAGTTCGCGGCGGTGGTAAGAAGCCTTGGAAGCAAAAAGGTACTGGTCGCGCCCGCTTCGGTAGCACCCGTAACCCTATCTGGCGCCACGGTGGCGTAGCCTTCGGTCGTACTGGCGAAGAAAACTTCACCAAGAAGATCAGTAAGAACGCTAAACTTCAAGCCGTTCGCCAAGCACTCTCTATGCAGAATGCTGATAAAAACATTGTCGTAATCGACACCTTTGCTTGCCCACAGGGTAAAGTTAAGGAAACTATCGCTATGCTTGAAAAGAACAAGATCGATGCAAAGCAGAACATCTTGCTCGTAGTTAGCGAAAAAGACGAACTCGTCCTTCGCGCAACCAACAACGTTGCCAACCTCAAGGTCGTTCGTCCAACCTATCTCAACGTATTCGATATTCTCAATGCCGACAAAGTCGTCATCACCGAGAAATCACTTCCAGTTATTGAAAACTGGTTGCTTGGAAAGGAGAACGCATAATGTTAGTCCGTCCAATCCAATCAGAAAAAGCTTACAGCGCACAAGCTAAACGCAATTATATGTTCATCGTTCCAGCTGGCGCCAGCAAGCAGGCTGTTATTAAACAGATTTCTGAACAATACAATGTAACCGTAACTTCCGTACGCATCGCAATCCGCAAAGGCAAAGCTACCAAGTTCAGCCGCGGTCGCCATGCTTACCCTGGTACCACCTATCGCCAAGACAAGAGAATCGCCTATGTCACCTTGAAGGATGGCGACAAAATCAAAGTCTTTGACGAAGAACCAGTCGAAGAAGAAAAAGCTGATAAAAAGGCCGACAAGAAAGGAGATAAATAATGGCTATTAAAGCTTATCGTCCAACCACGCCGGCTCAGCGTCAGAAAACTACCCAGGACTTCGATCAGATTACTACCCGTAAGCCATTGAAGAGCTTGGTAAAGAGCAAAAAGCAGGTTGCTGGTAAGAATAACTCTGGCCGCATCACCGTTCGCCATCGTGGCGGCGGCGTCAAACGCCATTACCGCATCCTCACCCACAACCTTCCAACGGGTCTTACCCTTAAGGTTATGGAAATCGAGTACGATCCAAACCGCAGCGCACGTATCGCTCGCGTTCAGGATCAAAAAGGTGAATATTATTACATCCTAGCTGACACTAATATGGAAAAAGGCGCCACCATCAAGACCGGCGCCGAAGCTCCAGTCGAGAACTCTAATCGTCTTCCACTCGAGCAAATCCCAGTTGGTACTCAGGTTTATGCAGTTGAATTAACTCCAGGCAGAGGCGCCCAGATGGTTCGCGCTGCTGGTGCTACCGCTCAGCTCATGGCTAAGGAAGACGGCTATGCCACCCTCCGTATGCCATCTGGTGAAATGCGCAAAGTACTAGTTGCTTGCGAAGCTAACATCGGTGTCGTCGGCAACGTCCAGCACCAGAACGTTAAAATCGGTTCTGCTGGTCGCAAACGCCGCAAAGGCATCCGCCCAACCGTACGTGGTGTTGTAATGAACGCTACGGATCACCCACACGGTGGTGGTGACGGTGGTCGTCACGGTTCCGGTAAGGCTCCACGCACTCCATGGGGTCAGCTCACCTTGGGTTACCGCACTCGTCATAATAAGAAAACTAACAAGATGATTGTTCGCAGTCGTCATGAAGGGAAGAGGAAATAGTCTATGTCTAGATCTCTTAAGAAAGGCCTTTATGTGGACGCCAAGCTTCAGAAGAAGATTGAAGCTCTTTCCGCAGAAGACCGCACTATCGTCAAGACCTGGGCACGTGAATCCACTATTAGCCCAGAAATGGTTAGCCGCACAATCGCCGTTCATAACGGCCGCGTCCATGTTCCAGTATTCGTAACTGAAAACATGGTTGGCCACAAGCTCGGTGAATTTGCTCCAACTCGTAAGTTTAAGCGCCACGGTGGCAAGAAAGCCGCTGAGGCCGAAGCAGCAAAGAAGGGAGCATAACGTATGGCTACTAAATCTGCACACGCATATATCAAAGGCGTTGACAGCCAGCCACGCAAAGTTAGCATCGTTGCTAGCCTCGTCCGTGATCGTTATGTCGCTGACGCAATCGTAATCCTTGAGAATACGCCACGTCGCGCCGCTAAGGCTGTTCGTAAAGCTATCGAATCCGCCAATGCAAACTTGCTTAACAATAACAGCAACATCGATACCAAGACGATTGCGATTAATCGCATCACCGTCACTGCTGGTACCCGCATGCGCCGCTATGTTCCAGCAAGCCGCGGTCGTGCTTTACCTTATGAAAAGATTTCATCCAATATCTTCGTTGAGGTCGTAGGCGAAGAGAAAGCTAAGAAGACTGCCGAAAAAGCAGATAAAGCAGAAAAGGAGAAGAAGTAATGGGTCAGAAAGTTAACCCAGTCAGCTATCGTCTCCAGGTTAATAAGAACTGGAGCAGCAAGTGGTTCTCCCGCAAGGCAGACTTCAAGAATTGGCTCATCGAAGACGTCAAGATTCGCGAAGTTATCGAGGATCGCTTTAAGAGCCGCCCAACCATTGATCGTGTTACGATTGAGCGCAGCCCTAACCTTACTACGATTACTATCCGCACCGCTAAGGCTGGTGCCGTAATCGGCAAGCAAGGTGCCGGCATCAACGAACTCAAGAAAGAACTTGAGAAAGTTACGAGCGCCCCACTTCGCATCAATGTTGAAGAAGTTAAAAAACCAGAACTCAGCGCAAAGCTCGTTGCCGAAAATATCGGCTTCCAGCTCGGCAAGCGTATGAACTTCCGCCGCGCCGTCAAGATGGCATGTGCCTCTACGATGAACGCAGGCGCCAAGGGTATCCGCGTCGAGGTTGCTGGTCGTTTGAACGGTGCTGAAATGTCCCGCCGTGAAAAGTTTATCGAAGGCTCCGTCCCTCTACATACTCTTCGCGCCGACATCGACTTCTATGTCGAGCACGCTCAGACCATCGCTGGTATCGTAGGTGTTAAGGTTTGGATCTATAAGGGGGAGAAATAAATTATGGCACTTACTCAACCACGTAAAGAAGCGCACCGCAAGGTCCGCAAAGGCAAAAATGAAGGTACCGCATCCCGCTGCAACACTGTTGCTTTCGGCGATTACGGACTTATGAGCCTTGATAATGAACGCGTCAACGGCCGCCAAATCGAGGCCGCCCGCCAGGCTATTACCCGCTTTGTTAAGCGTGGTGGTAAAATCTGGATTCGCATCTTCCCACATACCCCAGTCACCAAGAAACCTCTTGATGTCAAGATGGGTAGCGGTAAAGGCGAACCACAGTTCCACGTTGCTAAGGTAAAAGCTGGCACCATCATGTTCGAAATTGCAGACGTCACCGACGAGCAGGCAAAAGAAGCCCTTCGCTTGGCTTCCCACAAGCTCCCAGTCCGCTGCAAGATCGTAAAGAAGGAGGAACTCTAATATGGCACTCAAGAAAGCTGATAAAGCTACTAAAGAAGCCAAGGTTGTTAGCAAGCCTCCTCTCGATGAACAGCTCGAAGCTAAGCGCGAAGAGCTCCTCATCGCTCAGCAAGGTCTTGGTTCGACACTTCAGAATCCACATCACATCAAGGCTTTGAAGAAAGATATTGCACGCATTTTAACGCAAATTAATGCCACGAAAGGAGATAAATAATGGCACGCACACTTACAGGAGTAGTGTCCTCCGACAAGCGTGACAAGACGATTACCGTCATGATCACCTCTCGTGAGACACACCCGCTTTATAAGAAGCAATATACAATTACGCGTAAGTACACCGCTCATGACGAAAAGAATGAAGCCCATGAAGGCGATACCGTCATGATCGCTGAAACCCGCCCAATCAGCAAGACCAAAACCTGGACTCTCGTCAAGATCGTTGAGAAGAGCCGCGGTAAAGTCGAGCTTAAAGAAGGAGTCACTGAGGTCGAAAGTGACGAGAAGAAGGAGAAATAACAAATGATTCAACAAGAAACACGTTTGAAGGTCGCCGACAACAGTGGCGCTAAGGAACTTGGCGTTATTCGTGTCCTCGGTGGCACTCGCGCTCGCTACGCACATGTAGGCGATGTTGTGACTTGCTCGGTTAAGGATGCATCCCCAACCGGTAACGTCAAGAAAAAAGCCGTGGTTCGTGCCGTAATCGTTCGCACTCGCCAGGCTATCCGCCGTCCAGATGGTTCTACTATCCGCTTCGACGACAACGCAGCCGTTCTCGTCAACGACGATAAGACCCCACGCGATACCCGCGTATTCGGTCCAGTTCCACGCGAACTTCGTGACCTCGGTTACACCAAAATCATCAGCTTAGCTCCGGAGGTACTATAATATGGGTACTCGTATCAAAACTGGTGATATCGTAAAGATCATTTCTGGCGCAAATAAAGGCACAACTGGCAAGGTTACCAAAGTTCTTCCAGCTGAAAACAAAGTTTTCGTTGAAGGTGTAGGTAATCGTACTCGTCATATGCGCCGCAGCATGTATCGCCAAAGTGGCAAAAAAGATATTCAAGTCGGCATCGATGCAAGTAAAGTTGCTCTAGTTATCGACGAAAAAGCTGGCAAAACCAGCCGCGTCGGTTTCACTAAAAACAACGACGGTAAGACCGTTCGCATCGCCCGCCAAGCTAACAATCGGGAGATTAAGTAATGGCCGAAACTAAATATGAAGCACGCCTCAAGACTCTTTATAACAAAGAGATCGCTAAGGCTTTGCAGAAAGAGCTCAAGCTCGACAACATCAACCAGGTACCAAAACTCGAAAAGATCATGGTTTCCTCTGGTGTTGGTAAAAAACGTGAAGACAAGCGTTACACTGAAACCGTAGAACTTACCCTTACCAAGATTACTGGTCAAGCCGTAGTCGGTCGCAAGGCTAAGAAATCTATCGCTCAGTTCAAGATTCGCAAAGGCATGGGCGCCCCAGTTGGCTACATGACCACTCTTCGCAATGACAAAATGTATGAATTCGTCGATCGTTTAATCAACATTGCGTTGCCACACGTTCGCGACTTCCATGGTGTATCTCGCAAGGCTTTTGATGCCCAAGGCAACTATAGCCTCGGCCTCAAAGAGCAGACCGTCTTCCCAGAAATTTCCTTCGAAGATGCCGCTGTACTCCATGGTGTAGAAATCACCTTTGTTATTAAGAATGGTTCACCTGAAGGGAGCTTAAAATTGTTAGAAAAATTCGGCATGCCGTTTGAGAAGGAGGGTAAATAATTATGGCTAAAACTAGCGCTATCCTCCGCGATGAAAAACGTCGCAAGATGTACGAAAAATACGCTGCCAAGCGTGCAGAACTTAAGGCTGCTGGTGACCTCGAAGGTCTTCAGAAGTTGCCACGCAACTCTAGTCCAACTCGCCTCAAGAACCGCGATATGCTTGATGGCCGTCCACGTGGCTATATGCGCCGCTTCGGTCTCAGCCGTATTAATTTCCGTGAAAAAGCAAGCAAGGGTGAAATCCCTGGCGTAACAAAGAGTAGTTGGTAGGAAAGGAGAAGATATGTCTATTCAAACAACTGATCCTGTAGCTGACTTACTTACCCGCATTCGCAACGCGATTGCAATCGGCAAGAACGAAGTACGCGTCCCTACTAGCAAGCTCAAATTCGCTGTTGCTGACAAGCTACAGAAGACGAACTATCTCGAAAAGGTAGAGGTTGAAGATGCAAAACCACGCGGCATTCTCCATATCGTTATCAATAACGAAGGTGAAAATGCTCGCATCAATGAAATTACTAAGGTTTCAACTCCAGGTCGCCGCATTTATGCAGGCGTCAATGAGATTCCAAAGGTAAAATCTGGCCGTGGTACCGTCCTCGTTTCGACGAGCAAAGGCATCATGACCGGACAAGAAGCCCTCAAGAACAAACTTGGCGGCGAAGTTCTTGTCAAGGTTTGGTAATCGACCAATAAAAAATATCCTCCGCAAGGGGGATATTTTTTATTGGATTAATAATCCGCTAATCTAATATTTGTATCCCTGATTAGCTTCATGGCTTTAGTATGGTTCTCGCACCCCGGCATGACAATTCTTCTGACTTCGCCGTAATCGAATACGTAATTCATCGGAATATCAGCATACATAATTGTAATCGTTCCATCACTCTTATTATTCAGACGAATCTTTTCGTCGAGATACATAAATCCGAACTGTTCAGTCTTCGCATCATAAATTAGTGCTCTCATATTTGTGACGGCAAAATACCAAACTCGAACATTACGGACAATCATTCGCACGATGAATATGATTATACATAGAGCCAAAGCGCCATACAGCATCCGATTTAGGCTATGCAAAGTCGTCTCATTATAACCCAAATTGCCGCCAGCGTTAGCGAGGAGTATTAGATTAGTGATTAAGATGATTAAAAGTGCCAAAACTGTAAAAGACGTCGCATGATAAAACTCATAATCATCGGTCGGATTAGGCGCTTCTTCGTTTTTTGTCGGAGAATAAAACAAATACCTAAAATCACCAATCGAAAACCGCCGCATTAAGTAGCCAATCTTAGTTGGCGAAATAGCCAATAAACAAATAACAATGCAGATTCCCATGGCCGTCATGCATGGAAACATCCATTCAATATGATCAATGCTAGGTTTATTATTTAGAGAATTAGAGATAATCAAATACAGTAACTCGATAGCGTAAATGCAGAACATCAAGAAAACCGTGCCGTTTTTGAGCGGATTCTCATTCCGATATTTCAGGTCAGTCTTAAAAACTCCTAAGATATGCTCGTCTTTATCGAGGCATCTTTCGAATATTTTATGTGGACTGTTATCCTTAAGCATTATATATATTATATAACACAAAAAATCCCCCGTCCGCAGACGGAGGATCATCGTTAGACGAGACGGTCTTCGTAACCGCCACAGCCCCAATAGCAGGGGTGCTGACAAGTGAAGAGGCCGGTAGCGCCTTTCGGCACTTTGTAGTACTTATCGAGTTCGAGCATTACTTCAGGATAAAGCACAACGTCGAGGCTATTATGGTATTCTTTCCAGAGATTCTGATAAGCTCTCTGGGTCTCCAGCAGCACAGAGCCACACTCGGCCCGTTCCAGCAGTGACCACATTACACTCTTGTAGTTACCGGTGGCGGACAGTGTCATCAGCGAAGCGCCAGGAATCATGCCCAAGTCGGAAAGTTTATCCATATCCCTGACATACTCTGCGTACAACTCGGGATTCTTCCGTAGGATAGGCGCGGCATAGTAATCTCTCCGTTTCTCATCGAAATATACCCAGTAGCGCATGTCTTTGCGATGGCGCACGATGTGTGCGGCGCAGTCGAAGGAGATATCTTTAAAGTTATGCGTGAAGCTCCGCCCATAGCTCGCAGCCGGAATCGTATTAATGAATAAATCAAGGCTACCGCCCTTATTATCCTTAATTACGTCAGCCAGCGGGCACATTTCTTTCAGCTGTAGCGCCAAGTCGGATACTTGCGCACGCGCAAGGCTCATAAACAGAGAATCGCCGCTATCGGTGGACGCAAAATCATTCAGCCAATTGATCAGGTAACAAAGATTCCGCGTGTCGACATAGTAGTCGAAAGAGTAACTCGGCGAAAACAAGTTGACAAAGCCGCGCGAATTCTGGTTGGCATCAGTCTCCAAAGTGCGGTCCGGAATGTCTCCATATTCTGCCCTGATCAAATCGGAGAAAATCACACGCCATTTGTCGCAGTAGTCATAGTCTATGCCAGAGTAACCGGGCGCGCCGGGTTCACGAAAGCGCAAAGAGCGCGCCATCGCATTGTACGGGATGTCGACCGTGGTCATCAGAATCAGAATGAACTTGCTGGCATCTTCAACGAAGAAATGGAATCTCGTGAACTCCAACGGGCTGTGATGACCATCGGCATTGAGCCGTGCAGCCTGATCCAACAGTGCCTGCTTCTGCTCCTCGGATACGGCAGCGCTACGTAGTCCTGTCGATTTTTGATAGCAAGTCTTAGCTTCTTGGCTGTACTTGACCAAAATCTCCTCGGAACTGGGTACTTCAATTGGAATGATTTTCATAGTAACACCTCTTCCATTAGTCAAAGTAAAGTACGCGAGCAAACAGAAGTCTCGCTGCCAATATTATGCAGGTAATTAAAGATAAGGGCAAGCATGAGCGGCTAGTATATGGACAAAATAGACAAAATATGCTATAATATAGGTATATACTAGTCTCTTTGGCGGGGAAGCACGTTCACATTCTGATTTTTTAGGAGGTATAACATATGTATCTACGAAGACCCTTTATTGAGGTAATGCATGAGGCGCCAGAAGAATACTATCTCGAAATACCAACCTGGGAACTCAAGAAAACGCTGGATCATCAGAAGCTGGCCAATAGTATCTGCGAACACGTAGCTAATCGTAATAATCCGCAGGTCTGCTATGAGGCCATCGCCAAAATCATGCACCACTATCCCCGAATCTCTCTCTATATCCCATTCTGGATCCTGAAAGACGCTCCGGAACACTTCCGTGACGACTATCTTACGGCATGGCAGAAATGCTGGGCTTATCAAGACGTGGCGGAAGCGTTCAATATCGGTGACATCCTCGAAAAGAATTGTCGCATTGCCGAACCGAGGCGCGTGGTCAAGGCCATGCACCTCATCCCCTGGCTGGTCGAATATGGCTACATCTCTGCGCAGGACATTTTGCAGATAATGCGTTGCCTGCGCGATGACCGGGTCGTAACAGATAGTATCTTCGATGCTGTGACTTACATGCGCCAAAACGAAACAATTGACAACCAAATGTTCAGCGAATTCGATAAGTACAAGCACGCGCCACATTTTCCGTATGCGTCCCTGAGCCAGCTCTACGATACCGAATCGCGCAAGCAGTGGCTGAACGAAAAAGCGCATAACTACTTCGTACAGCCCGGCTTCAAACTTCAGAATCCGGCCGGCCCGTTCAGTGCAAATATTACCGAGCACGACCTGGACGGAAAAATTGCGCTCGAGGAGGGTAAATACTACCTGATTGGCGGCTCTCTCCTTAAGGGGTATGATCGGGATCGATCCGATCTCGATATCTATGTCTACGATGAACTCAGTGGTACTATCAACGGCTTTGAACCCTATGCTGGCCGCCCGAGCTTCATTGCCCATCTATTGTTCAATAAAATGTGGGTAGGCCGAGACGAGAAATCAACTACCTTAGCGCAGAACAAGGCTGTTTTCGACTGTCTGCGTAAGCTAGATGAGTTCAGTCGCCAAGAATGCCTGATTCGCATGGAAATGGACTTGCTCCAGTTCCGACTGATGCACAAGGGCATCATCTGCGCATATCCTGAACTATTTAAGGATGACCCCGAGTTGTCGCCGATCGATATCAAAAGTGCATTTTATAAAGATACCTATCGCGATATTGCCATCCAGATCTACGCCAAGTACATCCATCTTCCTGAAGAACTGAAATAAAAAAGAGGACCCCCGAAAGGGTCCCTTTTTGATGATTACTTGAAAAGATTACAGCGCGTTGTGACCGCCGATATTCTTGACGCCACCGACGGCGCCGCCGACGAGCTTCTCCCATTGAATCTGCCGACCCAGCTGCCACAGGGCGCTCAGGTAGGAAATCTCATTTTCAGGGCTTTCATCGCTGAACTTGATAGCAGCCAGTACGAAGCGAACCAGGTTCTGTTCCATACGGACATAATCAGCAGTAATGCCGATACCCAGCTTCTTCAGCATCTGCTCGCGATTAGCCACGCCAATCATAGCAGGCAGAGAGCGATCGTTCAGTGACTTTACGATTTCCATCGCATCATATGCCATAGCGGCCGCAATCGGAGCGACAGTACCGCGGAAGGTATGATTGATAGCATTCTTGAGTGCATCGGAAGCATCACGCATAACGTCAGTCGGAGGCATGCTTGCAGCGGTGAGACTCGTCCGGGCGCCACTCAGGGCACCAGCCAAAGAGCTCATCATAAATGCAGGATTGCCCGCGGCAGAAACGACACCATCATTCCAGGCATCCAAATCCTTATAGAAGGACCAGATGGCCGGGCAGAGTTCTTTGTCGATACGCTGCATAAACATTTCGCGCCGACTCTTGGTAACGTAATCTCCTTCCAAACCAGGAATAGCAGAGAAAATTTCACCGTAATCGCGACGGGTAATCTGCTTCCTCAGGGCAAAATACCGATCGTTGACCATCTCATCACTTTGATTTGCGAATTCATCCATGGCATTGGCGATCTTTTCGGTGACCGAATACAGACCGAAACGATTCGCAACGAATACGCGCAGGGCGGAATCCCAGATAGATTCCTCAACCTTCAGAACTCCGCCGATCTTCAGAGAGTTCAGCAGAGCTTCATCAGACTGCGCAGCCGGCAGGATACTGAAATCCGCGGAGTACATCGGAACAGCCACGGGTGCAGCTGCAACCGGCATTTCGGCGGCGGTCTTGGTAGCCTTCACTTCAGACAGCAGTTTGCGTGCCTTCACCAGCTTCAGGCCGGCAGTGACCAGATCATCTTCTTCCAGTTCGGCCAGGTCATCGACAGATTCGACGCCGAGATCGGCCAGGTACTTCAGGGTGTCATCATCGCCTCCGTACTTCTCGACCATCTCGGTCAGAGCATCCATGGCAGGCGCCTCAACAGTGACGGCGGGAGTGGATTCGACGACAGCTTCTTCGGCAGCAGGTACTTCAACGGTGGTTGCTTTGGTCTTAGTTTCCTTGGACAGATCAACTTTCTTAGCGGTAGCCATAATTTTATACCTCCATATATTCTTTATCTTCTTTGCACGGACCAAATGAAATCATCCGTACAGGTAAACCAGTATATGTTTCAAAAACCTGACGGCAAAGTTTAGTCTGCTCATCGCGGTTTGTAGGAATAGAGAAACTTTTCAGCGGAGTCTTCACAGACTTCAAAAGATCGATGTTTCTCAGTTTATAGGGAAGAAAAACTTTATCGCCAAGGACGTAGTTAGTGCAACAGTTCCAAGTGCCGTTCTTAACAATCTGGTCAAACCAGGTAACACAAATACCATCGAACTCGGTAAACAACTTACAAGCATGAAGCGCGTAGTTAATTAACACGAAATCCAACGGTCCGACACGAACTTGGCCTTGCCAACGATTATCGTCCTTACAACTCCCGGGAAGCAGTTGCTCACGCAACTTTGGATCCGCGGTAGGCAATGGCCCTGCGCCATGACGCACAGAATACGCACGATGAACGCCGTAATGGATTATCTCGCCTTCATATCCATGAGTGCGTAGGGATAAATCCGTAAAATGCGGCAATGTGCGTAGTGAGCTAACGTGCGGTTTGAGTCCCGTCTCGGAATCCGTTAAGACGCCGTGGGATCTCTCCACGACCATGTTTCCAGGCAAAGACACAACCTTCTGCATGTCCTCCAATCTCACTTTTGCTCCTGCTTCAAGAATCAATCTTAGGATATCCTCTAAGGCAAAATCGTTTTCCAGCGCAGCTTTGCAACTCGCTAAAATCTCACGGTCCTCCGGAAGCACATCGTCATCCGAAAGAGAACCGTATTTATCCGAAACGAATTCTCTTTGCTTTTTGAGAACAGCTGCGACTTTTGCCCCATCGGTCAACATATCTGCATAAATCGTCATGTCCGGGTTGGTTTTTGACATCTGAAATGCCTTACCTACACCCGTACCAACCGTCCCGTGAGGATGATCCTTTAGGGCGATTTCATACAAATGCGACCACACTTCATGGTAGGGGGTCGCGCAAATGCAGAATGGTGAAACCGACAGCAGGTCGAAAGCATGCGCCACGCCAACCTTCAGTAATGCGGCCGCCTCTCGGAGTAAACCAATCGGCGATACTACAAAGCGACTCGTGAGATAGCTCGGAGTGCCTTGAAAGGTAGCGCAGCCCCACTGCGAGAAATTGAACTTTCTACCATCAGACAGCACTACACCATGTGAACCCTGCGCACCACCTTCTTTCAGGATAACGCGGGCATTCACTTTGTTGGCAATCGACTCAACGACGCCGCCTTTACCGCCATCACCAGGACCTAAGTCGGTTATGACGTAAGCTTTCTCAGCCATAAAATCACCTCAAATCCATGTAGATTTCTTGGGTTTATCGGGTTCCTTTGGTGCTTTCAGCACGGGAACATCGGGCAGAGCACTTGCATCTACCGGCTGCTTATCCGTCTTTTTGGCAAAAATGTCGCCTTTCTTCGGAATCACAATCTTGGCGGCCTGCTCCAGCTTGCGCTGCGCAGACAATTCAACCTGGCTCAAACCCGGCATAGCACGATCAATATTAGCGTTGGATACCTGATGATCTTTCAGGAATTTTCTCAGGTCCATCGGCTGCAGCGTTCCTTCAGTCAGACCAATGACAGCGGCTTCAATTGCCGGCAGGCAGCGCGTATCGTGAATATTGATACGATGCCGAACGTCATAATAAGTACTAAAGTAGGAAGTTGCGCCTCCGAGGCCAATCACGAAAGCGTGGGCCCGTTTATGAAGCGCCTTGAACATATCGTCGATGTCCGGAAGATTCGTACGCGTAATATCGGAGTGACCGTTATCCGCGAGGTTTTTCCAGACATCTTCGCCATAGACGCGTTCAATCAGGTCGGGATCCAATCTATACCTATGCATCGGAGCATCAGTAATCATGAAATGGTAACCCTTCAGGCCGATTCGATTAGTAAAAGTGTCGGTCAGATAGGCCGCGCCGAAGATCGCATACTGCGGGTCCTCATGGATATCGCCACCATTACTTTCCGGTACCAGCTTCGTCACATAATCAACGATTTTCTCAGCCGTCATCTCGAACTGCGGACGGTTAACAATGAATCTATCCACCATGTCGCCGAAGATTCCCAGCGCGAGCTGTAAATCATAGCCAGGCAGAACTTCAGAGATAACACCGTACGTTTCGGGCAGGACTTCGATCATCGTCTGAACATTGTCGCCCATCGAACCGGTCGTGTCGCATGTGCTCTCCATGTCCATCGGGCAGCCGATAGTCAGTTCAAACCGACCATCCGGCATTTCCTCGAACCGGGGCAGCGAACGCCGAATCACCATCACCGCCGGGTCAACCGCCGGTTCCAGTTTTCCAGAACGTTTTGAACGCTGCTCAGCCTCATGCGTTACACTGCACGTAGCACGGCGGGTGCCGTCTTCGCGGGTTTCGAAACTGATACCTCTTGAAGCAGTAGCAGTACTGAAGCTATAGTAAGTAAATTCGTCGCGACCCATATAAATCCCTCCTTTTATAATTTGGGAGCATCGGTGATAGTGTGCCAGGTACCGGTATCACGTTCCATATAAGTAAACGGATAGTACGCATGACCCCACCATTCATCCAGTTTGTCGTAGAATTCGTGATGCGCTTCCACACCAGTCATCTTGCGACTGTTGTCCTTGGAACAAGTCCAATCCAGCAGTTTCCGGAAGTCTTCCTCATGTTCTGTGCCGTTAAATTCGACCCAGTCATTGATGGCAGCAGTTGCATTACGCAGGCTATCATTCCAACGCATCAGCTCGCCGGAGCGAGGCATGCCGAGATAAACCAATCGATGCATCCGTGGTTCCAGGATGACTCCATCCACGTCGAAATTGTACAGACCGCCACACATCTCCAGGAAAGACTGTAACTTGTACAGTCTACCAAGAATCCAGGCAGCGGTTTTTGCATCCACCTTGTACTTTTCTATCAGCTTAGCCATCGGCACAAAGTCCTCAACCTTACCGTCTACGATAGATAGCAGATTAATCTGACGATGTCCTTGGTCTTCACCAGTAAGAAAAGTGGCGGCCAGCTTTGGGATCAGCCAGTCGTAGTGGACGCGGGCTTTGGAGTTTTTCTTCTCTTTGGCGTACTCAGCCTCGATGTTTTCCGAACAGGCATCCAGATGAATCAGCATTTCAGCTTCCATGTTGATTTCGCCGTTGAAATACGCATCAGTCGGGACCCGCATCAGATAACTCTGCTTGCCGTCCAGGCTTTTCGCGAAATACAGGCGGAACCAATCGGTTACAGAGAGCAGACCAGATTCCGGATCAAGTTCGCACATTTCGACGCCATTAGTGTCCAGGAGAATCAAAACAATCACCTCTTTTCATATATATGTAATCTGTTAAAACAGCGAAAAAGCCATAGCGTGAAACGCTAGGCAATATTCATCAATCATTATAGCACAAAATGTCAAAATTGTCAATGTAAAAGCATGACCAGATAACACCCCGTATCTCCTGTGGGAGTTAAATATCCGATCTGGGCCCAGTACTGGTATGATGGCGACTTCGCGCACTGGAACGGTGGCGGAACATTTGCCAAAATCGTGCTGGATATCGAGCCGCAACGCGTGGTTCTGAGCGACTTTGACGACTGGAATTGTATTATGAACGGCGGACCGGTTGTGACCGACGAAGACGAACATGATGGAGCCTGAGTAATCCGGCTTTTTCCTGTTGCAAATTTTCCCCAGTTATGATAAAATAGCCGAGATAATATTAACAAAGAGGAACGCAATGAGTCGTATCGGAAAACTACCTGTAGACATTCCTGCGGGCGTGACAATTACGGTCGGCGACAAAGAAATTACCGTCGCTGGTCCAAAAGGCACGCTTAAGGTCCCTGTCCAGGAAAATACCACGACGAAAGTCGAGGGTAACCAAATTATTGTGACCCGCAAGGATGACGAGCCAAAGTCCAAAGCTTGGCACGGTCTCCAGCGCGCACTACTTAATAACGCCGTTATTGGCGTCACCAAAGGCTTTGAGAAGAAACTCGAAATCAATGGTGTCGGCTATCGCTTAAGCGGTGGTCCAAAAGAAATCGAGATGGCACTTGGTTTTTCCCATCCAGTTAAGTACAAAGCTCCAGAAGGCATTGAGCTTAAGACTGACAAGATGGTAATCACCGTGTCGGGTATCGATAAGCAATTGGTTGGCGAAGTCGCCGCCGAAATCCGCGCACTCAAGAAGCCAGAACCATACAAGGGTAAAGGCATCAAGTACGTAGATGAATATATCATTCGTAAAGCCGGTAAGGCAGGGAAGAAATAATCCATGAAAGCAGAATTTAGATCAAATCGCACTCGTGCGAAGATCCACGGCACTGCTGATCGCCCACGCCTTAGCGTAAATATCAGCAACATGCACGTTACCGCTCAGATTATTGATGACGATAAAGGTGCCACCCTTGCTTACGCCACTACCGTTGGTACCAAGCAAAAAGGTAGCAAGACCGAACTCGCCGCATTTGTCGGTAGCGAAATCGCGAAGAAAGCAAAGAAAGCCAAAATCGAGAAGGTTGTTTTCGATCGTGGCGCACGCCTTTATGCAGGCCGCATGAAAGCTCTCGCTGAAGCCGCCCGCAAGGAAGGATTGGAGTTCTAATATGGAAAACAAGCAACCGAAAGTAATCAACAAAGCTGGTACCACCAAGCTTACTGACGAAGCAGCTGCTGCAAAAGAAGCAAAGGCTGAGCGCGAATTCCGTGGTCGCCGCCGCGACAATCGCCGCAACCGCCGCGCTGCCGAAGAAGGCAAGAAAGAATTTGATTCCGTAAATATCAGCATCAACCGTGTTTCCCGCACCGTCAAAGGCGGTCGCCGCATGCGTTTCCAGGCTCTCGTAGCTGTCGGTAACCACAAGAACAAGGTTGGTGTCGGCATGGCAAAAGGTGCTGACGTTACTAGCGCTGTTCAAAAAGCTGAACGCCGCGCAAAGAAAAATATGATCACCATCAACATGAATGGCGAAACGATTTGCCACGAAGTTGAAACCAAGATTACTGGCGCTCATGTCCTTATGAAGCCAGCCGCTCCTGGTACCGGTATTATCGCCGGCGGTGTCGTACGCTCTATCATCGGTCTTACTGGCATCAAGAACCTCATCAGCAAATCCCTTGGCTCTACTAACAAAGCCAACATTGCTTACGCCGTAATGGATGGCCTCAAGGCTCAGGTACCAAAATCCGAATGGAACGGTGCCAAGAAAGCCGACAAGGCTGAAAAATCCGCCAAAAAGGAGGATAAATAAATGAAATATAACGAATTAGTCGTGAGCGGCAATGATAGCCGCAAGCGCATCGGTCGCGGCATCTCCGCCGGTCAAGGTAAAACTGCCGGTCGTGGTACCAAAGGTCAGAAGGCTCGTACCGGTCACCACAAGCTTCCAGTAGGATTCATGGGTGGTCAGCGCGCAATCATGCAGGCTGTTCCAAAACTCAAAGGTTTCAAGAGCATCCATGCAAAGGCGCAGGTTGTCTATACAGATGCTTTGAACGCAGTTAAGGGCAAAGTTGATAACTTTACTCTCGCCGAGGCAAACCTCATCGCTGATCCATTTGCAAGCGTCAAGGTAATCACCCGCGGTGAAATTACGAGCAAAGTCGAACTCGAAACTCAATTCGCAAGCAAAACCGCCATTGCCGCTATCAAGAAGGCCGGTGGAAGCTTCAAGAAAGTTGCCGTTCCTGCTCGCAAAAAGCAAGAAGAAACTAAATAATATATATTATTTGCAATTAGAGCGTCCAAAAGGGCGCTCTTTTTGTGGCGCCAAGAGAAAAACTATGATAATATAGATAAAGTAAAACAAGAGGTATCATGAATTTTAAGACGATTTTTAAGTCTTTGAAGAACAAAGACATGCGCAAGCGCATCCTGGCCGTCATCGGAATCCTAGTGGCATACCGTATTTTGGCGCACATCCCAGTACCGCTCGGCGACACAGCAACATTTAAGTCCGCTATCGACAACTTGATTAATAGCACCGATTTCGGCGGATTCGTAAACTTGATTTCTGGTGGTGGTTTGACCAACTTTTCGATTATTCTTGTCGGCCTTTCACCATACATTACCGCATCTATCGTCATGCAGCTTCTTACGAAAGCTATTCCGAAGCTCGAAGAGCTTAACAAGGATGGCGAAGCTGGTCGTCGCAAGATTTCCCAGTGGACCCGCATACTTACGGTACCTCTAGCTATTCTTCAATCTATCGCTTATATCTTCATTCTTAACCACGAAGTCATCGCAGCCAACACCGCCGCTGCGGCCGATCCAACCGCTGGTCAGTGGGCATTATCCATCACTGCAATGGTGGCTGGCTCCATTCTCCTGATGTGGCTCGGCGAGCTGATTACAGAGAAAGGTATCGGCAACGGTACATCCATGATTATCTTCTGTAGTATCGTCTCCTCATTCCCGCAAACGCTTGCGAATATGGGGCAGGCATTATTCGATACCACCAACGGCTCCCTCAACCTCTTTGGTTGGCTAGAGTTACCAGTAAATCCAGGCATGTTCTATACAATTCTCGCCCTCGGTATTGGTATGATCGTCGTACTATATCTACTTGTTAAGATTAACGAAGCTCAGCGCATAATTACGATTAATTACGCAAAGCGTATCCATGGTAACAGCGCCTACGGCGGCATCAAATCCATCATGCCAATCAAGCTGATTGCAGCCGGCGTCGTTCCAGTCATTTTCGCCGTAGCATTTCTATCCGTGCCAGCCTTCATCGGCCAAATTATTATGCGTAACGATCCAAACAGTGAAATCGCTAATAACTTAGTCAAATGGTTCTCCGCGCCAACTGCCAGTAACTTTACCGGCTTAACGTGGGAAAGCTATATTTATCCAGCGCTCTACTTCATACTCGTAGTAATGTTTACCTACTTCTATACCAGCATCGTCTTCAATTCACAAGAGATTGCCGAGAATCTTCAAAAACAAGGTGGCTTCATCGAGGGCGTTCGCCCAGGCAAGCAAACGGAGATATTCTTCAATAAGACCGTAAATCGTCTCAATCTCTTCGGTGCATTCTCACTTGGCCTCATCGCCATGTTGCCGTACATCGTAGATTACATCTTTATTGTCACCGTTGGTTATCCAATCGGTCTCTCAATCTCGGGTACCGGACTTCTTATCGTTGTCACGGTCGCAATTGAAAACCTCCGTCAGCTCAACTCTCGTGCGTTAATGGTAACATACGACGATTATCAATAATGGCACTTAAAATTAATCGCAATCTCCAAATAATACTAAAAATCATAGGGTGGGCCCTACTGATTGCATTAATTGCCTGCATGATAAAAATTCTCGTGTGGGAACGCCAATACTACGGCACCAAGAGCTCAGAGACTCGGGCCAAAGCCGATGTGGTAATTACTGGCATCGAACCAGCCGAATTCCCATCCGAAGATGAAATTTCTGAAGCGGATCTCAATGCCTATCAGGTCGAGGCTAAAAAGCCGCGCTACCTAGATATTGAGCGACTAAATCTCCATATTCGCATCAAAGAGTCAATCGTCAATAGCGAAAGACTACCAGTGCCAGCTAATATCCATGATGCGATGTGGTATGCTGGTTCGGGTCGTCCGGGCGAAAACAGTACAATCTTAATCAGCGGCCTCAGTAAAGGCGCCACCAAGAAAGGTGCCTTCGCCAACCTTGATAGTCTCGAAAAAGGCGACGTTGTCAGCATCGAAATCGGCCAAGGTGACAAGTACGAATACGAGATCCAGGAAATCTTAATTATTGAAGCCACTGAAGCCGTCAGCAAGCTTCCATCCGTCCAGCGCCGCATCGACGACAAAGAGACATTATCGTTAATTACGGTAGTCAAAACCGTGACCGAAAGAGACTCTTACAGCTCCATCGTAATCGTGCGTGCAACCAAAAAATAATATTTACTTTTTCTCTGGGTTTTGCTATAATACCTAGGTAATTTATGGCTAGTCACAAGAAAACGACCAAAGTCGCCAAGAGAGACGCTGATATTTCAGCTGGCGCAAAAAATAAGAAGGAAGTTATTAAACTCACCGGTAAGGTGACAGAGGCACTTCCTGGTACAAAATTCCGTGTCGAACTTGAAAACGGTCATATTATTGTTGCTCACATGTCGGGTAAAATGCGAAAGAATTATATCCGTCTCGTGCCGGGCGACAAGGTGGATGTTGAGTTGACCCCATACGATCTCACAAAGGGTCGCATCAGCTATCGCCAAAAAGATTAAATTTAAGCGAAAGCGATAGTTTTCGAAGTCTCGGACATCGTCCGGGAATTTTGGAACTGATGCTTTCAGAAAGGTAATTTTCAATACATGAAAGTTCGTGCTAGTGTAAAGAAAATCAGCCCTGATGATATCATCGTACGCCGCAAAGGTGTGCTACGTATCATTAACAAGAAGAAACCTAAGAATAAACAAAGGCAGGGTTAAGCATGGCAAGAATCGCCGGTGTTACCATTCCTAGTGAAAAGCAAGTGTGGATTGCACTTACTTACGTCTACGGTATTGGCCGCACTACTAGCAAAGCCATCCTTGCGGCGGCTAAAATCGAGCCGACCACTCGGGTGAAAGATCTCACCGAGGCTCAAGAACAAAAACTCAACGATATTATTTCTAGCAAATATTCCGTTGAAGGTGACCTCAAGCGCCTCGTGACCAACAATATCAAACGTATCAAGGATATCAATTCCTACAAGGGCCTTCGCCATAAGGCAGGTTTACCAGTCAACGGTCAGCGCACCCGCACGAATGCGCGCACTCGCAAAGGTAAAGCCATCGCAGTCGGCGGTGCCCAACCAAAAGCAGCAAGTAAGACTTAGTCGAAAGGAGTTAATATGGCAGAAGATACATCAGTCAAAGCAGCTCCTGAGATGGAGCCGAAAGCAACAAAAGCAAAAGGCAAAAAAGGCAAACGCATTGTTCAAGCTGGCGAAGCTCATATTCAAGCCACCTTCAACAATACTATCGTAAGCGTTACCGACAAGAAGGGTGAGATTCTCGCCGCTTCTTCCGCTGGCGCCAACGGTTTCCGCGGTTCTAAGAAGGGTACTGCATATGCAGCCCAGATCGCCGCAGAGAAAGTTGCCGAAATTGCCAAACGCGATCATGGCATGAACAGTATTGACGTCTACGTCAAAGGTATCGGCCTCGGTCGTGATAGCGCTATTCGTGCATTTAGCACAATGGGCATCAGCATCAATAGCATTACGGACAAGACCCCAATTCCACACGGTGGTTGCCGTCCTAAAGGAGAGAGGAAACCATAATGGCACGCGATTTACAACCAATTGGTAAACAGTCACGCCGTGAAGGTTATGCGCTAGCTCCAAAAGCCAGCAAAATCATGGCAAAGAAGACCGGTATTCCTGGTCAGCACGCCGATATGCGTGTTCGCGGTGGTAGCCTTTATTTGACTCAGCTCCGCGAGAAACAGAAAGTTCGCCGCATCTACGGCGTACTCGAGAAGCAATTCGCAAAACTCATGCATGAAGCACAGCGTGCCGAAGGCATGACCGGCGAAATCCTTCTTCAATATCTCGAACGTCGTGCAGATAACGTAGTTTATCGTGCAGGTTTTGCGGCTACTCGCCGCGCTGCTCGTCAGCTCGTCTCTCACGGTCATTTCACTTTGAATGGTAACCGCGTCGACATCCCATCGATTCGCTTGAATCCAGGCGATGTCCTCGAAGTCCGTCCAAAATCAAAGAAAAACAGCTACTTTACAAATCTTGCAAACGTCGCCGGTGCTGCTAGCCAGGCACCTCTATCTTGGATGAAGGCTGACGTCAAGAAAATGAAAATTGAAATTACGGGAACGCCAAAGCGCGAAGAAGCTGAGGTGGGCATCAACGAACAATTAATCGTCGAGTATTACTCACGCTAAAGGAGAAGTATGACAAAAGTAATTCACGAAGCAGAACTAGCAGAGATCAAGGACCTTGGTGAGAACAGTTCAAGCTTTGTTATCAAGCCACTTTACTATGGCTACGGTAACACTCTTGGTAATTCACTACGTCGTGTACTTCTCTCGAGCATCAAAGGTGCCGCTATCACTGCTTTCCGCATCGAAGGCACCAACCATGAGTATTCCGCGATTCCAGGTATCGTCGAAGATACTGTCGATATCATGTTGAACCTCAAGAATATTCACGTTAAGTCCCATTCCGACGCACCAGTCGAACTTCACCTTGAAAAGAAGGGCACTGGCGCTGTCAAAGCCGGCGACATCAAACTTCCGGCTGAAGTTGAAATCGCTAACCCACAGCAAATTATCTGCAACATTGATGATCCAAAATTCGTTTTGAAGATGGACATGGTCGTAGATACTGGCCGTGGTTACCTCAGCATCGAACAATCTAGTGAAGATCGTATTCACGGCGACATGATCGCTCTTGATGCAGTCTTTACTCCAGTTCTACGCGTACGCTACAATGCTGAGAATACCCGTGTTGGTCAAGATACCAACTTACAGCAATTAACTCTTACGATTGACACCGATGGTACTATTACGCCACGTGAAGCTTTCGAAGAAGCTGCAGCTATCTTGGTTAACCAATACAAAGCCCTTGCCGGTAGCACTGTGGTTGAATCCGCACCAGCACCGACAACCAGCAAAGCCGAAGACGAATCTGGCCTCATGCTTCCAATTGAAGACCTTGGCCTTTCGGCTCGTACCGCAAACGCATTGATCAACAATGAAATTCGCACCGTACGTGATCTCGTCGTATTATCAGAAAGCGACCTCAAGGAGCTCAAAGGCTTCGGCGCAAAAGCTCTCGATGAAGTCCGCGAAAAACTAACGGAGTTAAAAATCTAAATGCATCGCCATGGATATAAAGGGCGCAAGTTCGGTCGCGAAAACGACCAACGCACTGCACTAACACGTGGTCTAATGCGCTCCTTGATTAAGTACAAGTCAATCAATACTACTCTAGCTAAGGCCAAAGAGATTCGCCGCCCAGTAGAGAAGTTGGTTACCCTCGCGAAGAAAGGCGATTTGGCTTCCCGCCGTCTCGTTATCGCTCGCTTGAACGATCAGCTTCTAGGCAACGACCTCGTTGACAACATTGCGCCACAGATTAAGCGCAATAGCGGCTTCCTTCGCATTGAGCACGCCGGTTTCCGCCGTGGTGACAATGCCGAAATGGCAACCATCGCCTTTGTCGACGAAATCAAAGACAAGGAAGAGCCAAAAGAAGAAAAGAAAGCCCCAGCTAAAGCAGCTGAGAAAGAGGAGAAGTAACTATGAAAACTTATAGCCAGAAATCCTCTGAAATCAATCGCGAATGGTGGATTATCGATGCTGGTTCTATGCCACTCGGTAAGCTCGCAGTCGTTATCGCCGACAAGTTGCTCGGCAAATCTAAAGTTACTTTCACGCCACATACCGACAATGGTGACTACGTAGTAGTCGTCAATGCCAAGAACATTAAGGTTACTGGCGAAAAGATGACCGATAAGCACTACTATCGCCACTCCAGCTTCCCAGGCGGTTTGACTGATCTTACACTCGCTGAAGTTATCGAGAAAGATCCAAGCCTCGCCATCAAGCAAGCTGTGGCTGGTATGCTTCCAAAGAACAAACTTCAAGCCGATCGCTTAGCTCGCCTCCGCGTCTTCAACGGCGCAGAGCATGCTCACACGGCACAAACGCCAAAGGAGATTAAGTAATGCCAGCTAAGAACGCTAAGTACACCTACGGAGACGGTAGCCGCAAAGCCGCTACTGCATCCGCCCGTCTTTACAAGGGCAAAGGCGAAATCACCATCAATGGCAAGCCAGCATTGGAATACCTCAGCGGCAACAAGACTTTGATGGCTGAAATCACCGACCCTCTTGCAATGACCCAGAAGCAAAAAGAATACGATATTACCGTTGTCGTTAAAGGCGGCGGTATTGCCGGACAAGTCGATGCTATCAAGCTTGCCATCTCCCGCGCACTCGTGACTGAATTCCCAGAATTCCGCCCAGTGCTCAAGAAGGCTGGTCTCATGAAGCGCGACCCACGCGAAAAAGAACGCAAACACTACGGTCTCCGCAGTGCTCGCAAACGCGAACAGTTCTCCAAGCGTTAATCTATCGCTTCAAACAAAAATATCCTCTACTGCAAAGTGGGGGATATTTTTTATAAACTCCGGTCGAACCTTAAGGGCGACGCCTATGAACTACCCGTAGGACCCCAAAGATTCCCAGCATAAATGCGGCGCAAGATGCAGTAATCGCAACGAAATCAACGTCGGATGTAGCCGGAGGTACAGGGACCACCACCTTATTCCACTGCGCATACAAGACAAGGTTCTCGGCCGTCAAAATATATTCATCATCTTTAGCGAAGCTTACCCCCGAACCATCAGCCTCGGTATTCCATCCTGCAAAAACATACCCATCGCGCTCGAAGGCATTATCCTCAATCACCACAGTCTCGTCTACAAAGCCATCGGTATTAGCCATAGAACCAGTTGCGCCGTTAGCATTATATACAACCCTAGAAGGATTCGCCTGCCACTGAGCGTAAAGTTCAAGAGAATCAACAGTCAATACATAGTCAGCGCCTTCGGCATAGCTAGTTCCGGAGCCATCGGCTTCAGTGTTCCATCCCGCAAAGGTGTAACCATTACGTTCAAAGCCGTTATCCGATACGGTCACTGATTCATCTACTAGGCCCTCAGTATCGGCCACAGCGCCATTGCCGCCATTTGCATCATACATAATCTTAGAAGGATTCGCCTGCCACTGAGCGTAAATGATAGTCGGAGTAGCGAGTAGGGTATAATTGTCACCCCCAGCGTAGCTCGTACCAGTACCGTCAGCCTTAGTGTTCCAGCCAGCAAAGGTATACCAGTTTCGCGTAAACTCATTACTACTGACCGTAACAGTCTCATCTACAACACCCTCAGTGTCACTCATCGTACCACTACCACCGTTTGCATTATATACAATCTTCGAAGCATTGGCAGTCCATTGGGCATAAAGATTAAGTGCGTCAACAGTCAATACATAGTCAGCGCCTTCGGCATAGCTAGTTCCGGAGCCATTAGCGGCAGTATTCCATCCCGTAAAGGTGTAGCCGTTACGCTCAAAGCCATTATTAGCTATAATAACCAATTCATCCACAACGCCTTCAGTGTCAGCCATTGAGCCCGTTCCGCCGTTAGCGACATAAACGACCTTTGAAGGATTAGCGGACCATTGCGCATATAGTAGAAGATATTCCACGCCAAGAGTATAATTATCGTTCGCATCATAGCTAGTTCCGGTACCATCGGCGGCAGTATTCCAACCAACGAATGAATATCCAGTACGATTAAAGCCATTATCTGCCACGGAAACAGTTTGATCTACGACGCCCTCGGTATTATCCATAGTGCCAGAACCACCATTGGCCTCATAGATGATTTTCGATGGATTAGCGGACCATTGCGCATATAGCACAAGATATTCCACGCCAAGAGTATAATTACTGTTCGCATTATAGCTAGTTCCAGTACCATCGGCGGCGGTATTCCAGCCAATGAAACTATATCCAGACCGAGTAAAGCTATTATCCGAAATTGCCACCTCTTCATCAAATACGCCTTCGGTGTCCGACATTGTCCCTTCGCCACCGTTGGAATTGTAAATTACTTTTGATGGATTTGGCACCCACTGAGCGTATAGCGTCCATCCGTCCGAACCATCGTACTCATCGCCGGCATGGAGACTAGTACCAGAACCATCAGGCTTCGTATTCCAGCCAGTAAAGGTATAGCCCTCGCGAGTCGGAATATCATTATCGACAATATAAGTGTTTCCGTATTTGACCGTAATCGGTAAAGCGTCAGTATCGCCGCCATTGCCATCATAGTCGCCATTAGAAATGCCAGCCGCTTTTAGATAAAACGCAACCTGTCCGTCATTATCTACATAGTCGTTAAATACGGTCGGATTATCCGTATCTTTAAAACGATCCCCCTCGTTATCATGATACCAACCGTCGATTCCTCGAATACCAGAAATACTAATGTTATCTAATGTAATTGTATTACCAGACTGGTTTTCGGAATTATTTTCTCTAACATAAGAGAAGTCATCGCCCATAGTACCGGCATGATTATCATATATTTTCGACGCATCATCTATCGTCACCGAAGAAAACACATTCTCCGAATCGGCAACCGCAATACCACCACCCGTCGTTGCAGCAGTATTATCTTTTATGACAGTATTCTCTAGAGTCAAACTCGGATTATACCCCTCATAATACCCGCGTACGAAAATGCCGCCGCCACGAACGTCACTTTGATTGCCACTAATTTCAGAATTCCTTACAGTAACATCCCCATCGATAATATAGATACCAGCGCCAGAACTAGAACCCTTATTATCGACAATCCTAGAATCTTCCAAGATTACACTGCCGCCATTATTATATATGCCTTGACCATTACTACCTACGTTATCGTGTGCGTATAAGTTTTTGATTACATAATAACCACCCTGGTTGTACAATACGCCACCGGAGCCTACATTATTTTCTGATATCTCTATATTCTCCAACAGATAATGCGATTCAGCACTAGAAGAATAATCAGAAATTGCCGCCCCTGTACGTGAAGTATTGTTTCTAAAAATTAGGTCTCTGTATACTGCAGGGTCATCCGCAGTGTTTGGCCAGGTCTGCTGCCAAATTGTCCCCATACTTTGACCGGTAACTGCAAACCCTATATTATTTTCGAAAACACAATTAGAAATGAGCAGCTTCTTGCCCGCAACGGTCGAATAAAGATTAAGTGCCGAGCCATCATTGCCAACCATATTATGATCAAATAATGAACCAGTAATCTCAATATTGGAGCGTAATACATAGGCCACACCTCCGTTATTTTGTGCGTAGTTATCTCTAAATTCGGAATCTTTAATTATTAAGCTACCATTTGTAATATAAATAAAGCCACCCTGCATCGAATTCATGTGGCCAGCACCAGAAACGTTACCCTCTATAATACTATTTTCGACAGTCGTTAATCCTCCGGACACATATGCCGCGCCACCATTGTTATAGCTCGCATTATGTCTAATAGTCGAATCTATGATCGTGTTATTTCCTTTCCCGGAAATAGCGGCACCATACACGTTAGCATTCTTAGTATTCTTCTGGGCAAGACGTGCATTTTGTATAGTTACATTTTTTAAGGAAAGGTCACCCGCATTGGCTATCAACGACGCTTTCGCTATTGTATCTCCATCTCCGTTGACCGTTGGAACGCGGATATATCCAGTATTATCTTCAGGTTTAGTATATGCTCGGTTCTCATAATCCATCCACCATCCACTTGCGCCGCCATCTATAACGATATTCTCGAGGCTTAAATCTGCGCCCGCTTTAATATCAAACAAACCATCAACATAATCTGCAGCCCTCGTCAATTGCTGACCGCTACCAGTTATCGAAACATCAGCTCCAATCGTTAGCAATGAGGAATATTCCAAGTCCTGCACAATAACTATGTCGGTCTCGCCGCCCGCAATTGCATTTGATAATTCCTCAAAAGTAGAAACATCAATTGCTATCGTATCTGGGCCAAGCAAAAAACAGGCAAAAACAGACAAAGCGACAATCAGAAAGCTTAAAGTTCTACATTTTTTGCCAATTCTCGGCAGCGCCCCAAATAGCATATGCATAATCCCTCTCTTTGACCATAACCATTAATATAATAATAAAACATAATCGCGATAAATGTACATAGCATTTTAAAAAAATGCAGACGTATTATGATTAAACCGTCCATGTACACTGATCAAAAATATATAAATAATAAAAAAATCGCCTTTCGGCGACTGACGACAGAGATAATATTTCTCACAAGTTTGAATAAAACAAAAAATGGTGGAGCACAGGAGATTCGAACTCCTCACCTCTTCCATGCCATGGAAGCGCTCTACCAAATGAGCTAGTGCCCCAACAGAACTAATTATAACACGAATGGTGATATAATTAAAGCATGAAGGCAAAACTCCTCAAACTCTACAAGGAGCATCGCGAGATAGCAAACTATCTAATCGTTGGTGGACTTACAACTCTAATATCGCTAGTCGTCAAATATTTGCTCCTATTTACAATTCTGGATGCAAAGAATGATCTTCAGCTTCAAATCGCCGTAATTATCTCATGGATAATCTCCGTCGCCTTTGCCTATTGGGCAAACCGCAAATATGTATTCGAAAGTAAGAGCAAAGATTACGCCAAGGAAATCGGCCTTTTCGTCTCGTCGCGCATCTCGACGCTATTACTCGACATGTTTATCATGTGGTTCTTCGTATCATTCCTCAAACTAAATTCAAACATCTGGGTCATTGTTTGGACTATCGTCTCGCAAATCATCGTAATTGTGGCTAATTACATTTTAAGTAAATTTATAGTATTCCGTAAAAACAAAAAATAGTGCTAAAATGAAACCATAAGCATGAATAAGCAGAATAAAAAAGGTTTCACGATTATTGAGGTGGTGCTTGTATTAGCAATCGCGGGCCTGATTTTCTTAATGGTATTTATTGCGCTACCAGCCCTGCAGCGTTCACAAAGAAACACCGAGCGTAGGCGCGATTTAGCTACTATTAAAGCTGGTTTCGAAGAGTGGCGCAAACATAATAATATTGCGATCACCGACGCTTGGTCTTCGCGCAAAAATAAGACTAACGGTTTTTGCACTTTCTATAGAAAATACCTTGTTGATTTAAAAGACCCTAGCACTGGGGAAGCATATAACGTTGCACTTTGGGGATCACAAAACGTAATCAACTGCGTCACGATGCAAGAAACAGCACGTGAAGGCTGGGACGAAGAAGTCCACGGCTCCATCGGCGGAGACACGGATAAATGGGCCACTATGGAAGTCGGTGACATTCAATTTGACGACACGGCATTCTGCAGTGAAGATGGCGGTTTCGATGATGCTGTAGAGAAGAGAATTGGCGTGCACCGCAACTCTGGCACAAGACTATATGCTATCCGTATGAGACTAGAAGGTGGCGAATCCATCTGCGTCGACGGCACATACTAATAATGTTATAATATTATTATGCAAACGATTTTAACTGGCGTCCGCGTTAACGAGGAGCCAACTTTAGGAAATTTTCTCGGCGCCTACACGCCAATGATTAACCTTGCCCACGAACATGCGAATGATAGTAACATTAACATGTTCATTCCGGATTTGCATTCTTTTACGACACCAATCGATCATTCCAAACTATATGATCAGATTATTAAAGGCGTTAAATATTACATTGCCGCTGGGCTCGACGTAGAGAGTCCAAACATTCATATCTACCGCCAAAGCCACGTTCCGGCTCACGCCGAGTTAGCATGGATTTTGGATTGCTTCACGCCATATGGCGAAGCAAGCCGCATGACCCAGTTCAAAGAAAAAGGCGCCGAGCACCCAGACGCTGTTACGGTCGGCTTATTCAACTATCCAATTCTAATGGCTGCCGACATTCTACTATACGACGCAAAGTATATTCCACTCGGCGAAGACCAATTCCAGCACCTTGAGCTAACTCGCAACATTGCAATTCGCATGAATAATAAATTCGATGCGCCAATCTTTACTATTCCAGCCAGTGAAGCCGAGCAGGTCAAGTTTATGCACCTCGAAAAAGGCCTCCGCATCCGCTCGCTTACCGAACCGCAGAAAAAGATGAGCAAATCGAGCGAAAACGAACGTAGCAAAATCAGTCTCAGCGACGAACCAAAACACGCAGCTAAGAAGATTATGTCCGCCACTACCGACTCAGAAGGTGTAATCCGTTTTGATATGGTTAATCAACCAGGTATCAGTAATTTGCTCCAAATCGAATCTTTACTTAGCCACCGCGAACTCCAAGATGTTATTTCTGACTGGGCGGGGCAGACTAGCTATGGCGATCTCAAGCGCAAAGTCGCCGAAAGCGTTGAACATTTCCTCGCCGATTTTCAAGAAAAAGTCTCTAAGATTTCCGATAAACAAGTTGAGCAAGTCCTGACCAAAGGCGAGCTCTATGCAAACGAAGTTGCAAACCAAAAACTTTACGAAGTTCAACGCTACGTCGGTGTCCGTAAATAGATAAAATGACCAGACAACAAAAACGAGCACGTATCGAGCAGATTGTTGACCGCTGTGGTGCGGACATTCTTGATTCAGAAGAATATCGTCAAACCGATAAATATATTCAGCACGGTAGCACCACCACGCGTGAGCATATGATTAGTGCGGCCTGCGTCAGCGTAAAAATCGCTCGAATTTTCAAGGCTAAGTGCGACCAACAAAGTTTAGTACGTGGTGCACTTCTGCACGATTATTTCCTATATGACTGGCACTCGCCAAAGAATACTCATCCCGAAAAACACCCGACGCGCCATAGTAGTTATGCGCTCAAAAATGCCAGCGAGGATTTCGCGATCAACCCGCTTGAAGCCGAAATTATCCGCGAACATATGTTCCCATGCACGCTAAAAATCCCTCGCCATAAAGAATCTTGGATACTAATCACGGCAGACAAAATCTGTTCCGTAAAAGAAACCTTCTCTAAGCCATTCTATGCCGACCTCGTACAGGAGCTGAAGCATGAATAACCTTATCATCGACGGGAATATTTGGGTTATTATACTCTGGTTCGCGAGCTATAGTTTTCTTGGTTGGGTTTGGGAATCAATTTACCGCAGCATCGTAAATCGCAGATTTATCAACTCCGGTTTTCTCGCCGGACCATTTATCCCAATTTACGGATTCGGCGCGCTGCTATACATCTTATTGATGCATGTTAGTATTAATCCATTTTTCCTATTTTTCGTCGGGGGGATTCTCGCTTGCATGCTCGAATACATTACATCCTGGCTCCTAGAAAAGATCTTTCATGCCCGCTGGTGGGATTATTCAAAAGAAAAACTAAATATCAATGGCCGCGTCTGCCTCATTGGGTTCTTGGCTTTTGCCTTTTTCGCGGCGATACTCCCATATATTCAGCTCGGCGTCGGACAATTAATTAACATCCTAACCGAAGGATGGCGCATTGCTATCGCAATAATATTCATTCTGACTATCTTGATTGACTTATTCCATACTTCGCGCGGGCTCATCAAACTAAACAAAACCCTCGCGCATTACCAGGCCGAGCTCGAACGTCACGCGGCACCATTTATCGACATTGCACGCAAAGGCAAAGAACACACGCTTGAACTATTAATTAATCAACACCATCGAATTATGGATACATTTCCGGCATTTAAATCTATTAAATATCCGGAAACTTTCAAGAAAGTCCGCAAGCTCTATAAAGAAACCCGCTATCAGCCAGAAGGCATAAAAAAGCCGGCGCCACGAAAGCGCCGGGCAAAACACTCGCACTAGACTTCTTTGCGCTCATAATAACCATGGATCGGCTTCAGAGGGATCTGTTTGTATGCAGCGATCGTTTCATAGGTCATGCGCAAAATATAAATCATAAATTCCAAAATAGATGAAAACTCTCCCGAACTCATACAGCCATATTCGAGTGCCGGAATCAGATAAGTGTCCGTCTCAATAATTAAAGCGGCCATCTGCTCGTCCGAGATTGAATCTCCACCTTTTACTTGACCATAGCAAATTTCATACCAGCGAAACAATGCCTTTGCGAGCAAAGCTTCTTTGCAAATTGACAGCTCCGAATAATACCGCGAAGTCGTCATCGTTGCATCTTCGCCCTCAAGTGGCACCATTTCGAGCCGCCGTAAAGCGTGCTGGACTTCAGGCCCGCATAACGACGAATCAACATTTTGAAGGTCACCAAGCAGGATTGTAGCGATGGCAACATCATCCGTAATACCAAAATCGATTGCGAAAGCCGCCATCAACATTGCGCGTAGCGCGCGCAGGTCGCCATTCTGGTAACATTCCGTATGTTTACTGGCAACCGCCAGCGCTTTATCGGAATGATCCCAAATAAAGTTACCTTTTGAATCTTTTATCTCCAGCCGCCCCTTCAGACGAGAAAGGGTAGGGAGCAATTCGGGCTTTTTCCGCTCGACGCTATCAACGCCAAACAGTAAAGCCAGCGGTTCGTTCATCGAACGCAGAACTTGTTTCAGGACGAACAAAACATCACGCTTTGACCTAAACTCCAGCCCGATATTATCGCGCCCGCGGTTAACCGCCGGAATCAGTTTCTCAACCGTCTCGAGGATATTCTTAACGATCGATTCCTGGCTCAAAGCATTTACCATCGAAGCGAGGTTCGTCAAACGATCAAGCAATTTCACGATCAAAGCATCGCAGTTCTCATCCATCCGGCCATAATACCGAACTTTGGTGTCAATCTTGGATTCATCAGGCTTAATCTTCATGATCGTCAAAGCTTTTACACCAGCCTGAACGCGCGGACCACCCGGCAAAGCAGAGAAGTCCGTATGTGCATCTTCAGGAACATCGTGCAGTAAAGCAATGGCGACAATTTCAGGCTCAAGCCGCAGCAGAGTGCAGAGATAAGCGATCAAGATTGGATGACAGACATATTTCAAGTTACTAGCCTTACGCCTGGCGTCGCCGTGCTTTTTCTTGGCGAACTCAAGCGCATCCAGGCCATCGCCGTAACCTTTCGCCCTGAAGAACCCCTGAATAGAGTACTCCATTTTGTCGTAGTCAAACATCTGTAGTAAACGATTTTCTGACATGGTCCTCTCCTCCAATCAAAAAGTCGTAGTGCGTTTTTAAAAGTGCAAGTGTTCCGTATATTAAAACACAGAGCCATGCAATTGTCAATCTCACGATAATCTGTTAAAATGTAGATATGGCAAAGAAATTCAGTAAACCAGAATTATCACGTATGATCAACGGCGACATTCCGTTTGATACTGTCATTTCTGACACTGATGAAAACTTGTCCCGCCTAGACGTCGAGGTACTCAATCAAAACCCACGTTATAGCCGCGCTACGATTCAAAAATTCATCAAAGCCGGCTACGTCGCAGTCGACGGGAATGTTATCCTCAAGCCGAATTTCTTAATCTCTGACGAATCGGAAATCATTCTTACCGTACCAGCTTCGGAACAGGCCGAAAAACCACCGGTAATTTATGAAGACGACAACGTCATCGTATTTAATAAACCAGCCGGCATGCTATCCATCAAGAAGGGCGACTTTAGCACTGAACCAGCCATCGAAGATTTCGGCCATATCGTGCACCGCCTCGATCGCGATACGTCTGGCGTTATTATTGTTGCTAAAAATCTCAGCACCAAAGGTTTTCTCCAGAAGCAATTCCAAGAGCGCAAATCACACAAAACCTACTACGCCGTAGTATGTGGCTCTCCGGCTCAGGCGCATGCGATTATAAATATCCCGCTCGCCCGCAATCTCAAAAAACCAACTACCTTCATGCCGGACAAAAACGGCCGTGAAGCGATTACGGAATACCAGACTCTTGAATCGGGCGAAAAATTCTCGCTCGTCGAACTTAAACCGCGTACTGGCCGCACCCACCAACTTCGCATTCATATGAACTTCATCCATTGTCCAATTCTTGGTGACCCGGTCTACAATCCAAAGGGTCCAAAAGCCGACCGCATGTATCTACACGCCGCCGTATTAGAAATTACAATACCAGGTAAAGACGGCGGACAACGCCTCACGTTTACGGCCGAATTGCCAGAAGAATTCAAAAATGCAATTAAATAACCCTGAAAGCATCCCAACCGTTGCCAGCAAAGCTGGATTTGCAATTTTTGAGATACCGGAAGGCGATTTTGCCGACATTTTACCAAAGGCCTATCACGCCAAACCAAACAGCAAAGGCTATTACGCTAAAGAAGATATCGACGAACTAAGTAAGCTCGTCCAGAGCAAGCAGCAAAGCGACCTAATTATTGTTCTTGAAGACGCGGAAACTATGAACGAGAATGCCGCCAATACTTTCCTAAAGACTTTAGAAGAACCAGGCGACCACATACACTTTGTATTCCTCGTTCGAAACGATGCCGAGATCCTTCCAACCATCAAATCGCGCGCGCATAATTATTATTTTCCAAAGCACAGTAAAATTGCCGACAAACCAGACATTGACGCCGAGACACTCAAGCTCGCCAAAGAGCTCATTTCGGCTACACCGCAGCAATTACCGAAGCTCGCTGACATAATTGCCAAAAGTAAACCAGACGCACGCAGCAAAGCACTCAAAATCATCGATGCCGCTATTCAGTTGCTATACAAATCATATTTTGTTACTGGCAATAATGCGTACTTGACCAAACTAGATAAACTTCTGGCCGTATCTGAAGCCATCTCGGCTAACGGCCATATCAAATTACAGCTCGTAGCTGGTATGCTATAATATCTTTATGCTTGCAGCAGTCATTATTTTAGTATTTGCAATTTTCACGATATTTTTCGTTCCTGCTGTTCGCCCAGAGCCAGAACCGGCTAATGAGGACGCTATCAAGAAAGACCCTCAACTCAAAAAGCTCTGGAATCTTGCCCAGTCCGCCATGCGCGAGCGCAAGCCATTAAAGGCCGAGAAGGCACTATTGACCATCTTGAAGTTCGACGAAAAGAACGCTGCCGCCTATAACCGCCTCGGCATCCTTTATGCCAAAGAAAAACATTATAAAGAAGCCATCGAATGCTTTGAAATTGCTCAGTCGCTCGATAATAATGCTTCGAGCTTGCACAACGTCGGCTTAATCTATTACGAAACCGGCAAATACGAAAAAGCCGCTATGGCATTCTCTCAGGCGATCGCCCTCGAAGGCGACCAGCCAGCCCGCTATATTGCCTACGCTAAAGCTCTTGAAAAACTAGGCGAGCGCAGCAAAGCCGTCGAGGCCCTTGAAACGGCCTATAGTCTAAATCCAAATACCGTCGTTCTACGTCATCTCCTTGAGCTTTACGAAAACGCCGAAGATAATGAGAATATCGAGATTACCAAGCGCCGCATCGAGGATCTTCAAATCAAGAAAGCCGAACTCGAAGCAAAAGAAGCCGCACGCAACCGCCGCAATATCCTATCGCGCAATAACACCAAGAAAAAAGCCGCCGCGCCAAAGTCTATTGAAGGCAAAACCGCTACCGAGAAACCAACAACGAAACCAGCAGCCAAGCCCGCAAAAGGCGTCAAAAAACTTGTCAAAAAGCGCAAAATCATCTAAAATCAACCTATCGCAAGATGCCGCAATAGCTCAGTTGGTAGAGCAGCCGCCTTGTAAGCGGCAGGTCATCGGTTCAAGTCCGATTTGCGGCTCCACACGAGAGAAAAGCAAGCAAAAAGAGCTTGCTCTTTTTATTGCTTTTCCGAGTGTGGTGAGTAAATATCGAAGATATTTACGGCTCCATAAATATTAAGATTTGTTTCGCTCATTTTTCCGACTATTTTTCCAAAAAATCACAAGCGTTATGTGCTACAATAAAAATAAGCATTAATGGGAGTGTGTAGCCGCTGACGAGTGGCGAATTATTAGATATGAATCCGGGTGAGCAAGATCAGAATCCGTTCCGTCGGCCAAATTCGGCGTCTTCTATAGGCACTCAGAATGCCAGCCGTTATTTCGGAACACGCTCACGCTACAATGCTAATCGCACTCGCAATACCCAGCTAGCTAACGCTCAACCAGCCCAATCTTATTTTCCTCAGGCCGCACAGATGCAACCTGTACCGGCCTACGCAGCACCCGTCGCGCAACCGCAAAGGAGTGGCGGAAAGCGCAAATTCCTTCTCATCGCCGCTATTATCGCGGTTGTCGGTATAATTACTGCCATAATTGTTAGCATCGGTATTAACGGTGGAATTCGCATCAAAGGAATGAATCATAGTCTCGAAGATCTCCAGGCGCTTCTAAAAGATAATCGCGATACAGTGCTAGAGGCACTGGCGACAAATGAAATAGCGCAAGAAAACAAGCAAAAAATAGCCATATATCAGATAGAGGACGAAGAGCAATATAAATCATTAGTAAACACCTATAGGGATCAGCAGACCAAACTTAATCAGTTTAAAGATAGGCTTGAAGACTTTGGTAGCATCTCGGCTTACGACCCATATGACGAAACAATCGATATTAATGAGCTGATGAATACCCTGAAAGAAATAACAAATAAACTGGCAGCATTTTATGATAAATATGCTGAAATGCATATCATAATTGCAGATATTAGCAGGAGTAATGGCGATAATACTCAAATCAATAAACTAGAATCATTCTCCGATAATGAAAACAGCAAAGCATTAGCCAATAATTATAAAGACTACTATCAGAAACTGGCAAATTATAACAAGATTAATACCACAAATGATTGTGAACGCAATCGAAAAAACACGGAGTGCAGAAATATTTCTACCGAATTAAGTAACGCAAAAGAAAAAATTGAAGATGGTAGCTATAGCAAATATCTTAATTCTATAGCCGTAGAACTTCCGGAAAACAGCAGCCCACTAATAATTATGAATACAATCATCACGATGAGGGCTAAATAAATGAAAGATTCAAAGAGAATATTGACTTTAGGCTTCTGCGGAATAGTTGCGGTATCTATTTTGGTGAATATTTGTGCTCCTATAGCCGCATATACGCCTGTATGGGGAGAAGACGAGGAACAGGGCGCCGAGGGCCAATTCATCCTGGTCAACGCAGCCCAAGATGACGTATTTACGAAACTAGAAGAAGCCGCAGAGTTAAATGCTATTGCGTCAAACATAATCTACTGCTTCGCCAAAGACGAATATGACATGAGAAGCGCAGAATGGAACGCGTCAACCCTTGAACAAGTCAGAAAAGGCGACATTACAAGAAGTGGCGGCACGTTAACCTTATTTGGAATTCTACCTATTAAAGATTTTGGCCGGAAAACATCACCGCTCTGGCTCGAAAATATAATTAAAAGACAAGGAAGGGCCAGCGTAAAAGGTTGGTTTAAGTGCAGTGATGGTAGAGATATCAAAGACGAAGAATGGGCAAAATGGAGTGGCATTTTCCCGGTCTATATGGCCTACATCGGAAGACACAACGACTATGAGTCGTTATATAGCATAAAAGATAAGATTGATCCGCATATGGATACACGGCCTGGATTAATAGCAAGATACATGGAGCACCCACGGGTTCCACAAAGATATATAGATTGGCAGGATAGTGATAGATATAATTTTGATCCGAAAATAGAATTACAAGGTTTATCAGACGAAGACCCGGAGTTTTGGCAAAAATTACCACCACTTAGCGAACTTGAATATTTTGCTAAAAAATGGGGATATTATGACGAAGACGAAGATGAGGATGACCCATATGATAGGTATGCAGCATATTTTTCCGCATTAACAGAGGGCGACGTACAATATTATGCCAACTGGTTTACCGATCCATCTTGGTACTTTGTGCTAAGGGACTCATATAATATTTATGCCGAGAATAGCGAACAGCGCCAAGACTACGGCGGTCTATTTGGTGGCAATCAATATATTATCGCCTGGAATCAGTTAGGTCACTACACGAACGTCGATGGCTATTTTAACTACATGAGAGACTTCAACTTACGCTGTAGGGCGACTAAAAAACATGAGACCAATCCTAACCCCGAAGGTAGTAGTTACGATCCGAACGGAAGCGATAATGTCATACCAGAAGTCACGAACTACTCAAAATCCGCCGATGGATTAAGGATAACGGCGTTTACTCGCTGGTATGAGGTTCGAGATAATTCCAAATGGGAAGGGTCACTGGGTGAATATGAAACAAATTCATGCATTAAACTTCTCAAACGCATGGAGACGCTCAGAAATCATCCAAACGGCGAAGACTATATCTATAAAGATAATCCAGATTTCAATACAATGATTGGAGACACTCGTAATTACGGTTACGAAGGCATAATTCTTTCGATTCTCCAAGACGCATGTGATCGCATGAAAGATCAAAAAACCGGTCGCAATGCCTGGGATGTCGCATATGAAGAATTAACAAAATTCTTGGCCCGCACAGATATTGCCGAGGACGACCCGATGCGCATTACTGCCCAAAGTGACCTCGAAAAACTAATGAAGTATAGGGCGATGAATCCGCCCCACTATATGGAGGCAAGCGGTGAAGAACACGAAACGACTGGTAGGGTATATCAATGCCTACAGCTCGAGACAATGGATATTGATCTCGCTGCATATCATCCTGCAGGCGACATTATCCCAACCCCAGACGAAGATGAATGGCAGAAAGAGCCGAGTTGCTACAGTAATGCTGGTCCTCTTGGATGGATTCTTTGTCCAATCATCGAAGCGATGCGCTCATTCATCCTAACAAATTATGCAAGATGGGTTGAGCCAGCACTGCAGATGGACGCGACTCTATTCCAGGCTGGCGACGACAACCCAATTAACGGCACTTACCAAGCCTGGGCGGTATTCAGGGATATAGGCAACTTTGTCTTCATAGGTATGTTTATCATAGTTATCTTCTCGCAAATTACCGGTGCCGGCATCGACAACTACGGTATCAAGAAAGCTTTGCCGAAATTAATCATCGCCGCCATTACCATCAACCTGTCATTCCTCATCTGCCAAATCTCCATCGATGTCTGCAATATTGCCGGTAGACAAGTCGGCGGATTCCTTCAGAGCGCCACAGACATCGTTGGCCGACCGACCGAACTCTACATTGAAGGCACTACTGTTCGCCAGAACGATCCAGACTCATGGAAAGATCCAGACACAACCTGGGGCGACAACTTTAATGAAAACGGCCTATCTAACTCGATTCTCATCATCGTCGTTGCTGCAATCGCGATTGGCGCCGTACTCTCGAAAGGCCTCGCGATTATCATCCCAGTATTAATGACGCTACTCAGCGTGGTCATATCGGTTATCGGCTTAATCGTAATATTAGGCATCAGGCAAGCTGCTGCTGTACTTCTGGTCGTCGCATCACCGCTCGCCTTTGCATGCTATATGCTGCCAAACTCAAAATCACTCTTTGATAAATGGTTCAACGCCTTCAAGGGTCTACTAGTCGCATATCCAGTGTGCAGTCTAGTCGTATATGGCTCGAATCTCGCTGCCGCAATCTTAATTAATTCCGCCAGTGGCCATACTTGGGTTGCGATTAGCGCCGCCGTCATCAGCATCATGCCAATCTTTGTTATTCCTAAAGTAATCAAGGATTCTGTTGGCGCCATTTCAAATGGTATCGCTAAGTTCTCGAATCGTGCCGGGAAGTATGCCACCGGCAAAGCGAGACCGAGACTTGAAGCTAGTAAGATGGGCGACCGTGATCGCTACAGTAAATACATGCGCCAGCAAAAGATTAACGCCAAGGCAACCAAGTACAATGCTCGCCGTGGACAAGCTCTCTTAAATAGCAAACGCTATAATCCGAAGAATAAAGTCTTAAGCCCAGCCAAGCGTCGCGTAGCGCACGCCGCCCAAGCAGCCGTGAACGCCCAGAACCGCACCATGGCTATGGCAACAGAAAGCGCATTTAGCGGAAAAACCGACGCACAAATCATTAACGAGCTCACGACGGCATCCAGCAAAGGCAAACTCGACGCCAACACTCTTGCGTCCGGCATTAAATCATTGAAGAGCGAAAAAGAAGTCACGAATTTAATGAATAAATTCAAAGACGACAAAAACTTTAATGATATGATCCGCAAAGACGCAAACGCCAGATCTAGCATCGGCGGAGCGCTCGCCGGCAGACGCGGTAGCGTCATCAACCAAGCTATGGGCAAACTCATCAACCAGGGTAAGGGCGTAGATGATATGTGCGCCAATAACTCCAGCTTACTACGCGAGAAAGTCCAAGGTATCGGCATCGGCTCAATGGCCAACCAATCCAAGGAAACTTTCGAGACTGAAGGCGCAGCCGGACTCTTAAGCGATGATCAGATCATGGCCGCCGCAACTGCCGGATATTCCGGCGAAGTCGCGCAATCGTTCCATGGCATGATGAGCGGCGTATCACAAGATCGCAAATATGGCATCATCAGCAAGATGGAAGCCGGACACATCGCCAAAGTCAATACGGCCGTCGGCGAAGATGGCAAAGATTACGGCTCAATGTGTGCTCTTGGTGGCCCAGAAGCCTTCGCTCGCGCAAACAAGGGTGAGCTCAGAGTACTCGCATCTTCAGCTGGCGACGAATTACGTGCCGGCATGCAGGGTTCTGTTGTTAGCGCACTCAAGCTAGAAGAAATAGCCAAAGAAATGGCGGCCGCCAAATCAAAATCTCAGTCCATTAGCGGTGATATTGATTTGAATAATATGACTGAGGATGACTACAACTATATCGTCTGGCAACACGACAGGAATTCGGGGAATAAACCAGATTCCAACGCATAAAATATGATAAAATAACAATAAGCATTAAGGGAGGTCTATGAATCCGGGTGAGCAAAATGGAAACGGCTACGGCGGTTTTGCAGGTACCAGTAGCACTGGCACCCCTGGATTTTTCAACCAAGCGCTTATCGAAAATAGCTATATTCCAGACGAAACACGCAAGCCGAGACTACCAATCAAGCTGTTTATCTTTGCCGCAATCGTATTAATCATCATTGGTGTCATCGTATTCCTGATAACCTTCATACCAAAACAGGCTCTGCCAATTCATCTTGATGGCGCCAAGTACAATGCGCTCAGGAGTTACCTCTACTACGGCAACGATGCCGCTAAAAGCACGCAAGAAATCGAAGATCCAGTCAATATGTATGTCGCGACCATCCTCAAAGGTGTCGACTATTTTGGCGAAGAAACCGTCGCCGAAAACCAAGTTTTCGCATACCACCTCAAGGAACTCTATAACGACCTCGCAATCGACACTAATGCGCATCCAGAATTCAAAGAATACGACGAAGCCATCCGCATGGTAGCGATTTATGTCGATCCAGTGTCCTACTATCGTAATCTCATGCAAGGGCTCAAATCACGAGACGATGAGCAGGCAATCTTGAACGCACTGGATGCCGACTTCAATGTTAGCAAAGACTACGTTATTTGGAATATCCTATCGACCAATTTGCGTAATTACCATGAATCGGCCGCAGATTTATATTCCTTCGTCTTGCAAAATGGCTGCGCTAGCAATAGCTACTATGATGTAGCCTGCATGCGCAATAAAGACGAATATACTATTGAGACTTTCAACCGCAAGCAAACGAAGTTGCAAATGTCTTCCAGCAATGCCTATTCCGATTCCGAAATACGCATGGTTTCTGAGCGCCTCTATGCCATGATTGAGGCTCTCAAGGAGTATGCGCAATGAGTAGAAAACGTGCCTTAATCGCCGTACTACTCTCAGTTCTAACGGTACTGACGCTGTCGGGTAGCACTTTTGCACTGAGGGGCAAGGAAGAAGACTTGATGAAAATCGCCCTTGCTCAGGGCATCCGCAAATGCTACAAAGCTGGTGACGACTATATCAAGAGCTCAGGCATCAAGAAATCAGATTTTGAAAGTTCCACTGGTGGCATAAAAACCCTACTTGGCACTAACCAAGGCGGTCTGGTATTTATCCCGACCGAAGTTGGCAACACCATCACTAATTCAAGCGAATCCGGCGTAAGCTGTAGCGACGTTATTTCTGGCCGACACCAACTCGCCAGCAGCGACAGCATGAAGGGCTTCACGACCTATTACGGCGCACCATTCCTACTCGAAAAATACGGCTATGCGCCAGCAGATGGCTCAAGTGTTAATACCAAAAAAGAGCAAGTCCGCATCAAAATCGACGTCAAAGACGCAACCGGGCACAACACCACCGCAGTCAAAATCACCGAAAGCGCCAATGATGGTCTTTATTGTAAAGGTGACCGCTATTCCGAAACCAGCCTCGGCAAGACCAAATATATCTGGAAGAACTTTACTTGTGCCGGCAAAATTGACGTAAAGTACGAAAAAGACGGCAAAGATATTACTTACTTTATCGAATCGGACAACACATATATTTCAACCCGTATTACCGGCGAAATCAACCAAGTCCAAACCTACAAAACCGCCGATTTCCAGAGCCTATTCACAACACTCGAAGCCACAAACGCCAACGACACCTTAAAGACTGCATTCGAAAAGACCAACTTTGCAAACATGGTGGAGGCTAACGCTCGCATCGCGTTCGGTTCAGTCTATGACGATCCAAAAGCCACCGTCACGCTTGAATATAAACTCCTTAGCACCGAAAGCGAACCAGAATATAAATTCATCAGTAGTAACCGCGAAGAAACAGCATCGATTGCCGTTGCTGGCATCTCAAAGGGCGCCAAAGACGACTATTATACGGTCGAAAAGAAAACTATTAATGGCAACGAATACGAAGTGAGTACCGCTTCGTGGAGTGATCCATATATTTATAATCTCTACTATCATTACCTCGGCTGGGCAATGAATAGTAGCTACAAAGTTAAGGTCACTAACTGTGGCGCGAGCAAGCCAGACGGCGCAAATTACCTCTTCAAGAATAAAACTGATCAATGGTGCAAAGTCGAAATCCCATCCGGCGCCGAAGGCGTACTAGATGAGGCTAAATCCGTCGTTAAGAGTGGGGAATTAGCCAAAGGTAAGTTTAAAGATATCCTCGACTGGTTTAATAACCAAGAGAATTATAATAACCTTGCAGAAAACGACTTTGCCAAAGCACCAGTCGACGAAAACGGCGAAATCACCAACACTGGTACGCAGGGACCACAAACTGGTACCGGCAATAAAAAATCTGAGCAGTGCTACGACTACGCCGGCGCGCTCGGTTGGGTGGTTTGTCCACTCATCCACGCTACCCAGAGCTTTATCGTCCGTCAGTATGGTCAATGGGTCGAACCAGCTCTTAAGATGGATACGGTTCTATTCCAGGCCGGAAATGCTCGCACTAACGGCACTTACCGCGCGTGGGATATTTTCCGCAACGTCGCCAACTTCTTCTTTATCGTACTATTTATATTCGTCATCTTCTCACAGGTTACCGGCATTGGTATCGACAATTATGGCGTAAAGAAAGCCATTCCGAAATTAATAATTGCTGGCATAATGATCAACCTTTCCTTCGTGATCTGCCAGGGCGCTATCGACGTCAGCAATATTACCGGCCAAGGTGTGGGCGGTATGTTCCAGTGGATCACGAGTGAAGTTGAATATCCTGAAGCCATTCAAATCGATGGCGTAACAATTAATGCGACCGACGAAGGCAGCTGGCAAGACACCGCCACATGGGGCGACAGCTATCATCAGAATTGGCTCGGCAACTCGATATTAATTGCAATCGTTTGTGCGCTCGGCGCCGGTACACTTTATTTCAAAGGTCTTGCTTTCATAATCCCAATTCTAGCTTTGATGATTTCCGTCGCATTTGCGGTGCTTGGCTTAGTTGCCATTCTCGGTATCCGACAGGCTGCAGCTGTACTATTAGTCGCCGTCTCACCGCTCGCTTTCGTCTGCTACATCTTGCCGAACACTAAAACCATGTTCGATAAATGGTTCAACGCTTTTAAGGGCCTACTCGTCGCATTTCCGGCCTGTAGCGCATTAGTCTATGGTGGCGATATGGCTGGTACGATTCTTCTCAAGGCCGCCAACGGCAACATGTGGGTGGTAATTTCCGCCGCTGCTATCAGCATTGCGCCAGTATTCATTATTCCAAAAGTCATCAAGGGTTCGCTCGGTGCCATCTCTGGCGGCATCGCCAATCTATCCGGTAAACTCGGCGGATATGCCAAAGGCAAGGCTCGTTCACGCATGGACCAAAGCTTCCTGGCGCGCCGCAAGAATTATACCGACTTTATGCGCAACCAAAAACGCGCCGCTAAGACGAGTACATACAACGCGAAACGTGGTCAAAAGACTATATCCAGATATGCCAAACGTCACAAAGATCCATCGAATATGAATGCCGTCCAGCGCCGCAAATACAACGTTGCGATGAGCGCCGTCAATGCTGCGAACCAGGATGCTACTAACGCCTTCGCGAGCAGCAATGTTGGTAAATCACCGCAGAAAATCGAAGAAGAACTTCTTAAGAGCGCAAACAGTAAGAATAAGATAACCGGCAAAACAAGCCTAGACGCCAACCAGCTCGTGGCTGGACTTAGCTCGATCGTTGATGAAGACGCCTTAACGAGCACGCTCACTAAACTCTCGCAGACCGATGGTTATCGACAATTAATGAGCAGCGACCCAGCTCTCAATAGTCGCATCGCTGATGTCATGCGTGGCCGCAAGAACAGTATTATTAACCAGAGTATCGGCAAATTAATGGCGCAGGGCAAGAGCGTCGATGAAATTTTCGCCGATAACAAGAAACTCCTACGCGAGAAAGTTCAAGGCGCCGGCGCATCCGTGATGGCTTCACAGGATAAAGACGTATTCGGAACCGAAGGTGCCGCCGATCTCTTCAGCAACGATCAGATTCGTGCCGGTCTCACAGCTGGCTACACCGGTTCAACCGCGAAGAAGTTCTTCGACATGATGCAGAGCGCCAATATTCAAGGTCGCAAAGAAGAAATCGTCAAGGGCCTCACCGCTGAAGATATTACGAATATGAACATGACTACCATGGTCGTCAATCAAAAGAATCCCGACACGGACCAGATGGAGCAGGTCGAGAAAGAAGTTGGTGCATTTGCAGCCCTTGGTGGGGGTAGCATGGAGGCAGGTGCCGCCTATATTAGAGACACAAACCCAGAGGCTATCGATTCGCTTAACTCTGACGACGGCAAACCGTTGCGCTCTAGAATGAATAAAGACGTCAAGAAAGCCCTCCACGTCAAGAATGATGGCGGCAGTGAAGACGACGACAAGAATAAAAATCCTGGCGGCAGCGGTAGCATCAGTGGCGGCATTACCGTTTCAGATATGTCCGAGGATGATTTCCGCTATGTTCAGTGGCAACACGACCGTAACCCTGGCCCAGGCGCCGGCTCAAGCGATGGCGGCGGCGGTGGTGGCTCTCCGGCCCCATCCGGCGGTGGTAGTTCAGCCCAAGGCGGTTCACCAGCAGGCGGCGACGACCAAAGCCTCAACATCGACCATTCCAACCCAGCTCCAAACGCCCCAGATCTCAACTCTATTAACGATAATGGCTCCGTCCGCGACAGCAACGGCAACTATGTCCGCACTCGCCAAGACGAAGGCAACCGCTTCGACTACCACCCAATCCTAAAGGGCGAAAGTGCCAAAGATTACAGTGACCGCACCAAGTATGAAAAAGCACTCGAAGCCTACGGCAATGCCAACCCGAAGCAGGCCGACGAAACCTCTAGCGATTACTACAAACGCATCAAAGCGCCAAGCTTCGACGAGTGGAAGAAGAGCGGCATGGGCGAAATTCTCACGCCAGCTGAGCGCGACAAAGCGGCCAAAGTTAATGATCCAACCAGGGAGCCAAAGCCATTAACGCCAGATGAGCCCGCACCAATTGAGATTCCGCACGATTCTAAACCAGAAACCAGCTCGGTTATCGATTTGCCGGGTCCAAAACCAAATCCGGATGCACGTATTGACCTACTCGAACCGAAACCGAATCCGGACGCACATTTCGACACTCTAGAACCTAAGCCAAACCCAGATGCTCGCATTGATCTATTGGAGCCTAAACCGAACCCAGACGCTCGCATTGATTTACTCGAACCGAAACCGAATCCGGACGCACGTATTGACACTCTAGAACCTAAACCTAATCCAGATGCACGCATCGATTTACCAGATTACATCGAGCATCTAAGCGCCAAGGTCGAATCAGCGCCAATCCCAGAGCCGGCGCACGAAAGCCCAATTGAGCTACCGAACGACAAACCAAGCCAGGATGCCCACATCGAGCTCCCAGGAGACAAACCAAATCCAGATACCCGCATTGAGCTCCCAGGAGAGAAACCAAATCCTGACGCGCGTATCGACTTACCGCAAAGCGTAACAGAGTCTATGCAGACAGAAAAAATGCAAAAAGACCTATTCAATAATAGTTACGATCAACTAGGTTCGCTTCGCAAAGCTACTGAAGGGTCAAAATCTCTAACAGAATCAGTCGCCAACATCCACGAAACCATAAAAACGTTAAATGATGCGCAAACGATGGATGCAGGCAAACGACAAGAGGCGCTCGCGGCGAGCAACAAAGCTATCGAAGAGCTAAATAAGAGAATCGTTTCAGCCGGTCTACCCGGTCAGCTAAAGAGTCAATTATTAGAGCAAAGCAAGAGTCTATCCAAAACGATCAATGCTATCCCGAATGTTAAACCTAAACCAGCGAACCCAGGCGCCCATATCGATATCCCAGGGCCAAAACCGAATCCTAACGCACATTTTGATACCTTAGAGCCGAAGCCGGGTGACTTCAGCCGCTTCGATACCAGTGCGCCAAAATTCGACGCCAATCGCCACCTAGACGTCCCAGGCGGCAGCCATCCAAGCATCACTACCAATCACCACCATTAGTTGATTTTTGCAAGCGTTATCAATTTACTTTACAGGGAAAATATGCTAAGATAAATCCCAGAAACAACAGTGTGGGTTTCATTTTGGAACAATCGCGATGAAGAAAATTAAGGATTTTTTGAGTAAAAAATCTACTAGAGTCGTATTATTTATGATTCTAGATATTTTTTCGATCGCAATGGCTATTATTACCACACTGATTATCACTTACGGCATTGGCAAAACCCCAGGCGATATGGTGCGAAATATCCTCGGTATAACCCCAGTAATTCTCTTGCTCACTTTAACAGTCAACGAATTACTCGGTCTACATACCTCAGTGTGGGAATATACCTCGCTGCCAGAATTCATCAACATTGTAATCGCAAACGTCAGCGTAAACCTTTTTGTCTTTTCAATTCAGGGCATTTGGGGCGTCAAATTACCTAACAAATTCCTATATCTTCACTGCATCTTTATGATCCTCTTCACATTAGCTATACGCTATTCTTATCGCGTCTATCGCCGCATTATGAAGGGCGTAAACTACATGAATAAACGCAAGCTCAAAGATGAAGAATATATCAAGGAATACTGCGATATAAACGGCAACATTACTAAACGCAAATTTAACAAGCAAATCAGAGTAAAATTATTCGCAGTCATCAAATATACATGCGACCGCCTATTCTCAATCATAGGATTGATTATTGCTTCTCCTATCATGATAATCATCGCCATAGCTATCAAGCTCGACGATGGTGGACCAGTATACTTCAAGCAAGAACGAACCGGCAAAGGCGGCAGCACTTTTACTCTACGCAAATTTAGGTCCATGTCCGTAAATAACGATGTTCACAACTTCAGCAAGGCCGATCAACACACGCGCGTCGGTAAATTCCTTCGCAAAACTTCTCTGGATGAACTTCCACAATTATTTGCTATCGCATCAGGAAAGATGAGTTTCATTGGCCCACGTCCATGGATTCCGGACTACTATATCAATATGAATAAGGTACAACGCCAAAGATATATTGTTCGCCCTGGACTAACTGGTCTTGCGCAAGCTAAAGGTCGTAATAACATTTCAATCTTTAAGAAAATCAATTATGATCTCATCTATATTCAAAACTATTCGCTAATTCAAGATATCCTAATTATATTCTGGACAATCCAATCTGTGCTCACCGGCAAAGGTGCAGACGCCGGTAAAAACACCATCAAGAAAGAGATAGACGATCTCAAACATCAAGAACCACTAAAGAAACTAGCCAAAGAAGGGGCTTATTAATGAGTAATAAAAAAATTCTAATGATTGCCCCTAAAACCAATACTTTCGTTGGATTTAGATGCGATTTAATGAAAGATATGATCAAAAAGGGATATTCTATAACAGCGATAATCCCAGAAGATGATTGCAAAGATTTTTTTAAAGAAAACCACATCAAAACAAGATTAATTAACCTAAATAAGAATACTACCTCTGTATTTGCCAATCTGGCTTATTATAAAAACTTAAAGAAAATAATCAAAGAAGAAAAGCCGGACAAAGTATTCTCCTACACAATAAAACCCGTCATTTTTGGCTCAATTGCAGCACATAAGGCCGGAGTAAAAGATATCTACTCTCTAGTATGCGGCTTAGGATATGTATATTCGGAAAATGATGCCAAACATAGGATTTTGCAAACAATTTGCGATAGGGCATACAAGTATGCCTTAAAATTCAATAAAAAAGTAATCTTTCAAAACCAAGACGATATTGACGAATTCTTAAAGAGAAAGAATGTCTCCAAAGAAAAATGCGAGTTAGTTGATGGCTCCGGCGTCAATCTGACGAAATTTAAAAGGAATAAATTGCCAAAGAATGTTTCGTTCTTAATGGTTTCAAGAATCATAAAGGGCAAAGGCGTTATGGAGTACTTCGAAGCTGCAAAAATTATTAAAGAAAAGCACCCAGAAGTATCATTCACATACGTAGGTCAATTTGATGAAGGCCAAAGCGCAATTAAGTTCGAAGATTTGCAGCCATATATAGATAACAAAATCGTAGACTATGTACCATATACTACTCATGTGGAAGATTATTATGCTAAATGTAGTGTTTTTGTATTACCGTCATATTATAGAGAAGGTATAGATTTAATAATAATATCCAAAAATTTCAGAACATCGTATGCGAATTAGTCAAGACTCCAAAGAACGGCGGAAAGGGGATAGCAATCAAAAATAATTTTCGCGAAGAAGACTATGAATATGCCATACGCCCATGGATTTTTGACTATATAAGAGCACGCTGGGACTTATTATGGCTCAGCATGAGAGACGCGCTATATATACTCTCCGAGCTAGACTATCAGAACCTACCAGAAAAACCCGGCAAACAGTTCGCGTATGTCTTCGATCAGTTATTTCCGGAGGATAAGATAAAATACGTAGACAATCAATGATATAAAAAATGAGGCCTCGGCTCCGCTATCCAGCAGTGATGTACCTCATGGTTATATGATATATCGCGTAAATATAATTGTCAAACCTATTTAACCTCAATTATTCTATCCCTATCAACAATTATCAATACGCTCTTAATTTTATTACCAGATAATGCGGCTTGTTTCCTAACTTCTTTTATGCACTTATCAACATTGCCACGCTTACGAGCCAAATCAATAATAATATTCGATGATTGAGTTAAAGCTTTACGAATAGTATTCTCAATATTTCTGCTACTACTTCCAATAGGTGACTTTATTTCCCAAAGCTTGCCCCTTCAATAAATGTCCGGCGTCGGTCTACTTGTTTCCTCAATAAAAGAAACTTGTTCGCCGTAATGATTAACAAGAATTCTAGCCACCGCTAGCTCATGCTCATAGACAAGTTTATGCTTTGGGATAAATATCAACGAATCATTCATCACTATAAAGTAGCCGCGCATTATCAGTCAAGCAAGCAATAGCATCGTATCTTTGACAAAAAATGAATAATATTATATAGATATATGTATATGAAATGCATCATCCTTGCCGCCGGCTACGCCACTCGCCTTTATCCACTTACTAAGAACTTCCCAAAACCGCTCCTCGAAGTTGCCGGGAAGCCAATTCTTAATCGCTTAATTGAAGACGTCGACACTTGTGGCCTGATCGACGAATATATCGTCATTTCTAACCATAAATTCATCCAGCATTTTACCGACTGGGCCGCCACCTTACCACAAAAGATTACCATTCTCGACGATGGCACTGAATCCAATGAAACCCGTCTTGGCGCCGTCAAAGACATTCAGTTTGCCGTTCATGAATGTGGTATCCATGACGACTGCCTCATTATGGCTGGCGATAATCTACTTAGCTTCAGCCTCACTAAATTCATCGACTACGCCCAAACCAAAAACACTTCCTGCGTCATGCGTTTCCATAACGACGACCTCGCCAAACTCCAAAAGACCGGCGTGCTCGGAGCTTGATGGCGACCGCGTCATTGGTATGGAAGAGAAGCCCGAGCATCCAAAAACTCACTATTCCTGCCCACCATTTTATTTCTACAAAGCCGCCGATCTTGCTCGCATTGACGAAGCCCTCGCCGACGGCTGCGAATATGACGCTCCTGGCTCGCTCGTGTCCTGGCTCTGCACTCGCACCGAAATTCACGCTTTCGAAATGCCTGGCCCACGTTACGATATCGGCAACCTCGAATCGTACCAAGAAGTCAAACGCATCTTCGAAGAAGCGAAATAAAATACTGACTTCAAAAATATCATACTCGTGCTTTTAAAAATACCGCTACGCGGTATTTTTGTAGTTCGGGCTTTGGTGACCCATGAGTGTTCATATTGGAGACCAGCTCGCTGGGGCTTCAATGAACGGCGATTCTAGGTGGCTAGAAGTGCCCGGAGAAAGAACACATGAGCATCAGAGTTACGACTTGTGGTGTAATCGTGGAGTTGAGTATTCGGATACCGAAACTAAATAATTAGTTCACCATTAAGGCGAACTAATTAACCAAAAACAGGGATTATTATTCCTAGAGTAATAATCTCTGTATGTATTATACCAGCATTCCCACCACTCCGCCAATGCTTGACTAATCCGTAAAAATATCTTAAAATATCAACAATTATGAAAATCACTGTAGCAGGTGGCGGATACGTCGGTCTATCTTTGGCTACGCTTCTCGCCCAGAAGAATGAAGTCGTGGTGCTTGAAATCCACGCAGATAAGGCCGAAAAAGTCAGCAATTATATTTCGCCAATTCAAGACGAATATATTGAGAAATATTTTGACGAAGCCAAGGCGGGGAAGCGGAAGCTCAACATCCGCGGCACTACCGATTGGAAAGCCGCTATCAAAGATAGTGAGTTTGTGATCATCGCTACGCCAACCAACTACAACGACGTCACCAATACTTTTGATACCAGCGCGGTCGAGGATATTATTGAGAAAACCCTCAAAATGAAGCAGCCAAAAACCACCATGGTCGTTAAATCCACCATTCCGGTCGGCTACATCAAATCCGTCCGCGAGAAATACGGCATCGACAACATCTTCTTTAGTCCAGAATTCCTCCGCGAAGGCAAAGCCCTCTACGACAACCTCTATCCATCCCGCATTATCGTCGGCGACGAAACTCCTGCTGCCAAGAAGTTTGCTAAGCTCCTCCAGAGCGCCAGCCTCAAGGAAGACGTTCCGGTTATCTTTATGCAGCCAACTGAGGCCGAGGCCGTGAAGCTCTTTGCTAATACCTATCTCGCTCTCCGCGTCAGCTTCTTCAACGAGCTCGATACTTACGCCCAGGTCAAAGGCCTCAATACTAAGGCCATCATTGACGGCGTCTGCCTCGATCCTCGCATTGGTGCGCACTACAATAACCCATCCTTCGGTTACGGCGGCTATTGCTTGCCAAAAGACACCAAGCAGCTCCTCGCTAATTACCACAACGTTCCTCAAGACCTCATTAAAGCCATCGTTTCCGCTAACCGCACCCGCAAGGAATTCATCGCCAAAGACGTGCTCAAGACCAATCCGCAAACCGTTGGCGTTTACCGCCTCACGATGAAATCTGGCTCTGATAACTTCCGCTCGTCCGCCATTCAGGACGTGATCAAATTCATCCGCGGCGAAGGTGCCGAAGTTATCATCTATGAACCAACCTTGAAAGAAAAGAAGTTCAACGGCTTCACCGTCGAGAACGATTTCGATAAATTCTGCGAGCGCAGCGACATTATTCTCGCTAACCGCCTCGAAAACGAACTCCGCGACGTCGCCGGTAAAGTTTATACCCGCGACCTCTTCGCCCGCGACTAATTATATAATCACAAGGCAAACAGAAACCCCCTTCCGACGGAAGGGGGTATTTTTTGAGAGGAGTCAAATTCAGACTACCGGAAGCACCGTACCAGGTTTCACCCAGGTCGCAATCCAGCCACCAGGGAACATGAAGCCCATGGTAGACGGATATGCTTCCATCCGCTGGTCATTCGCGCCCAGGTGAATGTGCCCAAAGTACAGGCGCTTCACCTGCAGCGGCATCCGCAGCTTGCTCAGGATTTCGCCCAGCGCTTCGATGCGCTGTGAGTCTGAACGGTTCGGATTCCAGAAGGTAAAGGCCTTACCAATCGGCGAAATCGTCGGTGGGTAGTGCACAATCACCTTGTAGTGTTCCTTTTCCAGGATGTGCTGGTCCCGCAGAATCTGCATCGCATCAACTCTGGGCAGATCCAGCAGATTGGAGCTCAGTACCAGCACGCCACCCGGCAACACCGTCGCGTATTCCACGTACTCGATATTGTACTTCTTGAAGAAGCCATCCCGAGCCAGTCTCTGATAGAACCGATATTGCGGCGCAACCGCATGCTCGACCGTGATGTCGTTCGTCAACAGATCGTCCGGCACGGTTTCGCCATTTCCAGGCGCGTAGTACACCTTTACGGATCTCGCCGTAGCTGCGGCCGAAATCTGCGTCAGCGTATCTTCGATTACCTGATTCAGTTCGTTATTCATGCAATGCCAAAATTCCGGATACCTGGTCGCCACCAACTTGCGGAACATCCCGGCGTGAACAGAGTTGAAAATCCATTCGTCCGGAATCTCCGGATACTCGCCGACAATCGACGCGATTTCCTGCTTCAGGCGGGAAACATCGGATTCGCCGCGCCGTACCTCGTAAAAGATTTTTACGACGTTGTTCATAATCGGACCGCGCGCACCAGCTCCATCCCCGTTAATAATCAGGGAATCGCCGGCTTTCATGTCGGAAATACTATACATAGTTTCCATCAACAGATTTGGGGCACCGTGGAGATCATTCACCACATAGATCACTTTTCATTCCTCCCTCGTAACGTTCCAGTCAGCAAAAGCCTACTCAACTATATATTATATCAAATTTCTTATGTTTTGTCAAGATACTGGGACTGATTTGGCTTATGGTATAATAAAAATAATCATACAGGGAGGCATTATGGACGAAGAACACAAAGATAATAATTCTGCTGCCGAAGACGCTACTACCGACGCGCCAGTAGAAGAGACGCCTACGGAAGAGGCTCCTATCGAGGAAACTCCTTCTGAGGAAACTCCGGCAGAAGAAGCGCCAGTAGAGGAGGCACCGGTAGAAGAAACCCCGGCCGAAAAGAAGCCTGAAGAAGATACGCCAGCTGAAGAACCAGCTCCGGCAGAAGGACCAGAAGAGCAGGCTCCGGCCGAAACACCGGCCGAAGCATCAGCCACTGCAGACGAAAAGCCAAAAAAGAAATTCCCATGGCTCGCAATTATCATTATTGCTCTCGCCCTCGGCTCCGTTGTTGGCGTCTATTTCATTATTAAAGCCAACCAGAAGCCGGAACAGGTCACCGTCGTCGACCAGCCAAAAGAAACCGATCCACGTTTCAAAGCCGACTCCAAAGAAGTCCTCTTTACTAAAGACACCTTCCCGCGCATCGACGCGTCTCTTGCCACCCAGCCGCTCACCGATGCTTTCGCCATCAACTTCACTGGGAAGACCACGACCTATCTCGGCGTAACCTACTCCAATACCCACCCAAGCTACGTCAAACTCATCAATAACGAAGCCGACCTCATCATCGTCACCGAGCCGAGCGAGGACGAGCTCAAACTCGCCGAAGAAAAAGGCGTTGAACTTGAAGTCACTAAGGTCGTCAATGAGGGCTTCACCTTCTTCGTGAATAAAGACAATCCGGTAGACAACGTCAAATTCGATGACCTCGTCAAAATCTACACTGGCGAAATCACAAACTGGAAAGATCTCGACGGCAATGATGCTGAAATCATCGCCTATCAGCGCCCAGAGAACTCTGGCTCCCAAACTGGCCTTTATAATCTTGTCCTTAAGGGCAAACCAGTCAAAATACCAACCATCAAGGAATCGGTCGAGCTCACCATGGCCGGCATCGTCGACTACGTCGCTTTCTATGATAACGGCATCAATTCCATCGGCTACGGCTTCTACTACTATGTCAACACTATGTATTACAACGAAAACATCAAGTATCTGGCCGTCAATGGCATCAAACCAACCTACGAGACCATTCAAGACGGTAGCTATCCAATCCTTTCGGCCTATTATATTGTCACCCGCAAAGGCGAGACCAACGAGAACGTTGCGCTCCTCAAACAAGCCATGCTCTCAGAACGCGGCCAAAAAGTAGCTAGCGAGGCCGGATATGTCCCAGCCAAAAAATAAAAAGAAAGTCGCTATTATCGTTGGCGTTGTCGCCTGGGTTTTACTACTTGGCGGCGCTGTCGCGCTAGCCCTGCTCACTAAGCCTGAACCGGAAGAAATCCATGTCGACGCCGTTACGGCATCGTATAAGTTCTCAGAGAATAAACAGCCCGTAGTCACCGATGTCGTCACCGATTTAGATTATTACGGTACTTACGAGCCAAACCCAATTGCGTTCGAACAAATTTCGGAATGGAATTCTAAAGATCCCGTCGTCATCTCCGGCCTCAAAAATAAAGAAGTTCAGGACGCCGTCAATAATCGTATCGCTGCGATTACGCGTGAGCTAAATGCTTTAAGTCAAGAGGGATTTTCGTGTCGTACGATAATTACAGCTAACTATTTTAATCTTTTATCTCTCCGTTTTTATACGTATGCGCAAGGCGATGGTCGCACGATAGAAAGATATGCTACCTTTGATTTAAACACCGGCAAAGAGCTCAAATTTGAAGACCTCTTTTCTAAAGACATAAATTTAACTCCTGTCCTCATTAACACTTTCTATGACAATCTCTCATTTAATATCACATACGCCAAACAAGAGGCTGAGCAGCGACTTAGTTCTGAAAAATATTATCCTAATCCCGCCGATTGTCAGGCTCAACATTGCCCAGGACGGGATGAGACCTACGATAGCATCCGCGAGCTCATCGCCGATTACGATGATAAGCTGTCCAATATCGAACATGTTGCCTATGACACGCTTCAACAGTATTTATCTGGCGAAAAATTATTCTATCTTAATAGTTATGGGCCAGCTTTCGTCCTGTCGGATGACACCGTCATCGAAATGGAGCTAAAGGACAACATTCGTTATGCCGTGTATCTGCGCAACTACCGTTCGACTGATTCGCTTTACGAAAATCCTCCAAACGCTAATTATCACCTTTTCTTCACAGAGACGAATGATGCATATAGTCAATTTACTAACACCGAAACCGATACTTATTTATTTGATTTTATGTACGAAATTTCCTCCTTACATGGCCGCATCTTCAACGATTCCGATATTGAATCACTACGTAAACGCGTAGAAGAAGAGGTTCTTAAAATCCAAAACGACCCAAATAAGTTTCGCTACATCAGTGCGGTAGGCAATCATAACGACATAAAAGGTATCCATACGGCCACAGCCAGTTACTGCGTTTACGAAACCGACAAATCTTACTACGATTCCACCTTCCGCCACGCCATCGTTGATGGCAAGAATCAAGATCTCGTCATGGCCGGGAATCAGCCTCCACGCCCAGGTCATTATGATCCCGATAAAGTTAGCCAAGTTTCGTGTGGCGTTTTTGGCGCCGTGCTAAACAAAGACGGCAAGTTCGTTACTAATATTGATGATATTCTTTATCGCTCAGAAGTAATAGATTGGAACTCATGGGAATATCAAGTTAAAAGGATGGCTTATTTGCAAACCTGTCTATACAACACAAACACTAAGTGCTACCTAAATACAGATACCAATATCGACAATCTTGTTTTCACTTATGGCGTGACCGATTATAGTACGCAGGGTATAAAAATCTGGTATAAAGAGAACGATCAAACCGAACCAATCTACATCCACTGCGTGCCGCTATATGATTTGACAGATTATCTCAAACCCAAACCAGAGGTAAAATTTGAAGAGTAGCTTGCATTTCTAGATCAAAAGTGGAATAATATACAAATGTCTAGACCGAGAAAACAACCGGGAGAAAAGCGCATTGTGTTTTTAATTTTTAGAATAATTGGGGGCTCACTCCTTGCTATCCAATTCTTTGCGTCCATACTCCTGGTTTTTTCTTTGATTAAACTTAACATCCTTCAGGTCTGGCAACTTGCCCTCATTATCGGCATTTTATTCCTGATTTTCGCTTATAATGTATTCGAACTTTTCTTCCGCAAGCGCGCTAAACTCTTTGGCATCATTGCAAGTTGCGTGCTAGCGATACTGATTTCCGGCGGCTGTTTTTACGCCTATCACTATATTCAGCAGGCCAACGATTTCCTCGCCAGCATTACCGGCATCCAAGAAGAAACCGTTGTCTATGATGTCTATGTCCGCAAAAATGGTGGCATCACCAGCTATGAGCAGCTCAAAGACAAAAAAATCGGTTTCATGTATGACAACCCAAATCTTGGCGATCTCAAGACCAAAATCCACGACGAGCTCGGCGACCTCAATGCCGTCGGCTACGATATCATCGGCAGCCTGATTTCTGAAGCTTACGAGGGCAAAATTTCCGCTTTCGCCATTAGTGAAAGCTACATTGAGTTCCTCGAAGAATCTGACATTAAAATCAAAGACGACTTTACTGTCATCCACCAAGTAAAGTTTGCCGTCCCTGGCCGCACCGATCTTCGCACGCCGGTCGACGTCGTCAAAGAGCCATTCATTGTCTACATCTCCGGCTCCGACGCGCCAAGCGGCAACATTAATGATGTTAGTCGCAGTGACGTCAACATCCTCGCCGTTGTTAACCCAGGGAAGGGCAAAATCCTCCTCGTCAACATTCCGCGCGACTATTATGTTCAGCTTCATGGCACTCAGGGCCTACCAGATAAACTTACTCACGCCGGTCTCTATGGTATCAACATGAGTAAAGCCACCATCGAGGATTTGCTGGATATTAAAATCAATTACACCTTCAAAGTTGGCTTTAGTGGCGTCAAGAAATTCGTCGACGCCGTTGATGGTATCGACATTGAATCGCGCGCCAAGATGAATATCAAGAATGAACATGGCCGCATGTGCTATATCCAAGTCGGCTGGAACCACCTCGACGGCGAGTGCGCCCTCCGCTACGCCCGCGAACGCAAAACCTTCAAGTATGGCGACCTCGACCGCGGCAAAAACCAGCAACAAGTCATCACGGCCGTTATCAACAAGCTCACCGATTTGCATTACCTCACCCGCTACACCCAAATCCTCGATGCCGCCAAAGGCACCTTCCAGACCTCCTTCAACGAGTCCGAAATCTCCGACTTCATCCGTTGGCAACTTGCCGAGCTCAAGCACTGGCAAGTCGAGAGCATTCAAATTGAAGGTCAAAACTCCATGCAACCGACTTACTCCTTAGGATCCACCAAATTATACGTCTTTTTGCGTAATGCCGAATCCGAGCAAGCCACTAAAACCAAAATCTCCGAATATCTCCAAAATTAGATGACATAAGCCGTATTTTATGATATAATAATCTGTATGGAAGAGATTGATCTAAAGGATTTTTTGTCATACCTCAAGAAGTTTGTAATCGTCATCATTGTCGTGGCGATCGTAGCTGTTGCGGGCACTTATTTTTACGATACGACCATTAAAACTCCGATGTACACCACCTATACCAAGATTCTCTTGGTCAAGAACCAGGACGAAGATACCAATACGTCGGTCAACATCAACGATATCAATGCCAACCAAAAACTCGCAGCTACCTATAGTGAATTCGTAAAGAGTCGCCTCGTCCTTCAGCAAGTGATTGATGAGCTTCGCCTCGATTATTCCGTCGAGCAACTCGCCAAGAACGTATCCGTCACCAACATCACCGATACGCAGATTCTGAAGATTTCCGTAACCGACGCCAATCCAGAACGCGCTCGCGATATCGCCGACTCTACCACTAAAGTTTTCGCTAAGGAAATCGAGAACATCACCCATTTCGATAACGTCCGCCCTTATGAGGCCGCCCAGGTTAACAACACTCCATCCAACAATACTCTCTCTCGTGACCTTATTATTGCCGCTCTCGTTGGTATCTTTGGCGTCCTCGCCATTGTATTTATCATTTACTACTTCGACGACACTGTTAAGTACTCCGAAGATCTCGAACGCAAAATCGGCATTCCGGTTATTGGTAAAATTATCCGCTCAGATGTCAGCACCCGCCGTGGCCGCAAGCCAGACGAGCTCATCGTTCAGCGCTATCCAAAATCCGCCGTTACCGAGAGTATCAAATCTCTTCGCACCAACCTACAGTTCACCAACGTTGATAAAGGTCTACATACCATCTTGATGACCAGCTCGCTCGCTAGTGAAGGCAAGAGCTTCGTTTCATCCAACCTTGCCATTTCCTTTGCTCAAAGCGGTCGCCGCACCTTAATCGTTGACTGCGATCTCCGCAAAGGCCGTTTGCATCACGTCTTCCATTTGCCAAACATCCAAGGTTTGAGCCATCTTCTCGTTGATAAAGCCGCCAACTTCGGCCGCTATATCCAGAAGACTTCCATCGATAATCTCTATATCATTACCCGTGGTACCTACCCACCAAACCCATCCGAGCTTCTCGGTTCCGATAAAAACCGTGAGCTTATCAACGTCCTCAGACAGCATTTTGACATCATCATCTTTGATGGTGCTCCATGTAATGGCGTCACCGATTCCATTGTTATGTCTACGCTCGTTGACGAAGTTCTCATCGTTACTAAGAACGCTTCTACGCCACGCTCAGCGCTCGATACTACCCGCGATATGCTCGCGAAGGTCAACGCACCAATCGCCGGCGTTGTTATGAACTCCGTCGATAAAAAGGTCGCTAAATACTACAGCTACTATGGTGCCAAGGGTGCTCGCACCGAGAGCAACGACGAGCAAATTGGCCTCGAGCGCCAACGCCATATTAATGGCTATTCAACTGAGGCTGAAACAGCTACCGCACCAGCTCATCGTGCCCCTGTTACAGCGCCAGAAGCCAAACCGGAACTTCCTCGTCGCGAAACCGTCGCGCCAGCTGCTCCGACCCGCGTCGCGCCAGCTCGCCGTACCACGACTACCAGTACCGTTAAGGCGCCAGCAACCCGTAATCGCACGCCACGTAAATAATTATGATAGATATCCACTCACATATCCTCCCAGGCATCGACGACGGCTCTAAGGGTTTTTCCGACAGCCTCGCCATGCTCAAGGGTATGAGTGAGCAGGGAATAACTGACGTAATCGCGACCCCGCATTTCGTGAATGGCAGCTCTTATATGAGCACTGCCGCCGAGAATCGCATTTTACTTAAGCAACTTCAAATTCAAGCTAAAAAAGCCGGCATCAACATCCGCCTCTACATCGGGAATGAAATCTACATCGATCGCGATATCGCCGATTTCTTACGCTCTCATACTATATCTTCGCTAGCTAGTAGCAAATATCTACTTGTCGAACTCCCAATGAGTGGCGAATACCAGGATTATGACGATATTCTTTATAGTCTGCATTATCAGGGTTACAATGTGATTCTTGCCCATCCAGAGCGTTATCATACCGTCTGGAAAGATTTTGATATTCTCGACGAGCTAGCTGATGGCGGCATCCTTTTCCAGTGCAATCTCGGCAGCTTTATCGGCCAGTATGGCCGTCATGCCCAAAAAACCGCCCGTAAACTCGCTAAAAACGGCATGATCTTCGCGCTTGGCACCGACATTCACCATCGCCGCGATTATTCCGAAATCAGTGCTGCCATTCGCAAACTCCGTCGTTACTACGATGAGGACGAGCTAAATCGCATCCTCGTCTCTAATCCGCTTAAAATTATTAAGCGTTAATTGCTTGCTTATTTCCGCCAAAAATGCTAAGATAATCTCTAGTTGCTGGAGTCGTCTAGTGGCAATGACAAGAGACTGTAAATCTCTCGCGGTACCCGCTTCGTAGGTTCGAGTCCTACCTCCAGCACCAAGCAAGAAGCCCGAGTTTTAACTCGGGATTTTTGCTTGTTTGGTAGGACGAGAACCGCAGGTTCGGACGAAGTAGGAGGCGAGCGAAAAGAAATGCTTGCATTTCTTTTCCGAGGCGACGCCCTGAGTCAAGCAGTTCGCCAGAACTGCGCTGTCCTACCTTTAATACAAAACGAACCTTATTCGTTCGTACAGGACGTATTAACTAGGCTAGCGTATTGTTTAGCCAAAGCTTCATATTTCTTCCAGCCAGTCATATAACCAATACCGCCATTCTTCTTAATCGCTTGCGCACCCGCTGGGTATGACCGCGGTACATGGACGAATGTCCTACCGCTACGAATACATACACCATCGCCGTCGACATCATTGCAAATAACTGAAGGAATCGTATATCTACGCGCTAACCAGAATACCGCCTCTTCTATCGATCGGCTCGCATATTTATTCAAATACGCTGGATCAAAATAAGCATACGCATTCTGTTGTTTATGAATCGAATTCGGATCGTTCCTATCGCAACCTGCTTCCTTTGAACAGGCCAGGTCTCTCACTAAGAACTTCAGCTGAACTTCAAGTGATATAACTGGCTTTCCTAACTTGTCAGCAAAAGATTGCAGGTTATTATGTTCGTCCCGGTCCGTCCACTGCATTAAGCCAAATCCACCTGCACCCGTCCTAATTCTATCCCATCTCGTTACGGTCCAAGAGTTATCAGTCACGAGTTCGCCACCCTCGAGCACATTTGGCCTTAATCTACTTTCTACGCTCATCACGCCCACAATTGCCGTAGCCGCCTCCGGAGAATAACCAGAGTTCATTAGATAAACTAAAGCCGTCTTCGCCGTATCGCCATAATCATAATAGCAAGCATTTCCTTTCGGCTTCTCGCCACCATCATTGTTTCCCGGATCGGCCGGCGCCGCTGGCGCTGGGCCCGCCGGACAAGAGCTCGTCGAGCTATCAAGAGTCGAATTCATTATCCCGCCCGGAATCAAGAAATTAGCTATCACAAACATGAAAGCATACACGACTAAACCAATAATTACATCAATCAATCGCTTGCGCCCCTTCGCGACCTGCGCTGGATCATCGCGCGCCGTCATTATCATTACGCCGCAAATAATCACGCCGATTACCGCGAGAAGCAGTACGCCTCCCGATAAAAATTTGAAAACTTCCGAGACGACCTTAAGAATCGCTCCGCCGTCACATTTATCGCATACTTGACCGAATAGTATCGTATCGATACATTGTTCAGTCGCCATTATTCCTCTCCTTTCGCCACGTAAAAGTCCGGCACGCCGGTTACGCCTTCAAATATATCTACGCGCGTCATATATAAGACCTCATTAGGTAGCACCGAATTAAACACTAGGTAGGAGTAGTCGGACCGCCCATAGATAATATAAGTAGTCTTTGTGTCGCGCATTGACACCATCGCGACTATATAACCTTTATCGAGATAATAATCAAGTGCCTTGGAATTTAAAGCGCCTATCATCACAAATTTATAGCTACTATCTGGATCCAGCACATCGCTAAGCTTTAGCCCCAAGTTGTCGCGTACGCTAGTAGGGTATAGGTCAATGTAAGCCGTCCATCTTTCTTCTGTTGTATAGTCGGCATGCTCACCAACCGCCGCTGCCGCTGCGAACTCTTCGTTTAGCACTTCCATGCGTGGCGGCTCACCCTGTTGAGGAATATCGCTATCGCCAATATCCGCTTCACCCCCGTCGCCATTTGGCAACATTACTACCAGTACAACTAGACCAATCAGCATCAAGAATACGAAAACGATAAAGATAATCAGCCACTTCGGTAAACCTTTCTTTGGCTTGGCCGCAACCGGATCCGGTTGCGCCCTCATCGAAGCTCGAAACTTCGATTCAAAATCGTTATCCATATAAATATAACCTTAACTATTATTATACATGATTATGCTAAAATATAATGGTAGTTAACTGAGAGAATCACTAAATGCTTAAGACTTGGTGGGCAGATTTCAAACGCATCCCATACGTCGACACAACCTGGTTTGCCGTCTGGACTTTCGTTTATATAGGATTTTTATTGATTGATATTTCGGCGCCGAATTTCTGGGGCTCATCACTCCTTAAATACGCCGGCATCTTCCTCTGCGCCATCTATGCCATGCAAAAATACGAGCGCGACCACAAACTCGTATTGGCGCTGCTATTTACTTTTCTTGCTGACACCATCCTCGTCTGGACTAGATACGAGTTAGCCGGTGTCTTTGTCTTTTGTTTCGCTCAGCTACTGCACCTCATGCGCCTCTCCAGGCTTGGCAATAAATATCTGCTTTATTTCGTACCGATCGTATCCGGTCTCGTTATCTATGCCGGCGTCACGCACGAAAATATCCTTTATATGACCGCAACGCTCTATGGATTGCTACTTTTCTCCAATCTCGCTATCTCTGTCCGCAACTATCGCGAACATAAAACCGATTTTCGCGCCCGCTGCGCCATGTACGGCTTTATTGCGTTCGTCGGCTGCGATGTCTGCGTTGGTCTGCGCCACCTCATGCTCGACGGTGTATTACCGGGCCAATTCCTACCACTAATCGCTTTCATGGTTTGGGTATTCTACTACCCATCACAGGTCCTCCTCGCCAACAGTTCAACCGAACCAATTCGCCAAAAACCCATAAGAGTTGCAAAAAAATCTACCATATCATAAACTTATCTTATGAATGGGAAGTCGAAACCTTATGCAATCTTAGTCTTCGGTGCGCCTATGAGTGGCAAAACTACCTTTGCGGAACAGTTTAGCGCTCGCTTCAACGCCCCGTTTCTAAACCTATCGCAACTCCATGAGGAGTGCCATATCACGCGCAAAGTCGCGCTCAATCTTATTTTACAAATCGCTAAATGCAAGCAAACTCTCGTCATTGAGGGTGCGCTCGATACCGAAAAACAGCGCGACGAGATCCGCCATCTCCTTGAGACCGCCGGCTATCACCCTGTACTCGTTTGGGTCCAAACCGACCTCAACGAAATTAAGCACCGCATGCGCCACCACTACAAGAAGCTCGAGGAAGCCAAGTCCGCTCTTGCTGATTCCTACAAGAAAATCGAAGCTCCATCCGATAGCGAAAACCCACTTGTTATCTCTGGCAAACATACCTTCACTACTCAGTGCAAAAATGTTTTGACCGGTCTTTCCGAGCGCAAAGATATCCGTAAATAATGACTTTTATTGATTCCGAGTTTGGCGAAGTCGTCATTCGCAAAAATGCTTGGTGCACCAGGCCTAAATTTTCCGTTGCCACCTCCGGCAAACTCACCATCTCCGCACCGCCTCATACTTCGGTGTTTTTAGCCAAACGTTGGCTCAACTCTGCCCGCGACCAAATTCGCGAACAGCTTCCTATTAAAGATCCCGCCACCCAGCGCGCCCGCGACGCCCAAAAGCGTATTCTCATGAAAAAAGCCCGCGATTATCTCCCGTACCGCCTCGAATTCTGGGCCACCAAGTACGGCTATTCCTATTCCGGCATCCGCCTTTCCCACGCCAATACTCGCTGGGGCTCACGCTCATCTTCTGGCACTATTTCGCTTAATATTGGCCTCATGAAAGTCCCTGAACCACTCCGCGATTATGTTATTCTTCATGAACTCGCCCACATTAACCATATGGACCACTCCGAAGCCTTCTGGGCCGAAGTTGCCTCGCACGACCCTAACTATCGCCGCCACCGCAAACTTCTCAAGCAATATTCACCTGGTGTATAATAACGCTAATGGCAACAACACATTTTATTGATATTATCGGACCAATCTATCAAGATCTGCTTAAAACTTGCGAGCGCCGCAAAATCGCCGTTAACCTCGACATTCAAGACCTCGCCTTCGGCGTTTCTGCCGATGATTCCGTGATTATTGAGAAATTCTTTGAGGTTGAGCTCAAGCGCGCCATCCGTAACTGCGCCGCCGGCGACAAAATTACACTCTCCCAAACTGTTACCGATGATTTTTATCGTATCGCCGTCAAAAACTCCGGCGCCAACACACTTTCTCCAGAAGAGAAGGCCGAACTCATCGAAGACGGCTTCGAAGTTCGCGCCCGTTTCGGCTACGATACTATCATCGCGCTCAAACTCCCACGCCATTAATTTATGCTCGTCCCTCAAGCGCCGAACCATCACACCGGCGCTTTTTGTGCACTGCACTTTGATGACTACTATGCTAACGCTCCAGCCTTTACTACTCGTGCGTGCGAGGTATTAGCCCCAACTCGCAACGACACATCTGTTCTCGCACACCCCGAACTCGCAACCATCTAGTCAAGCGAAACCATGATAACTAACGAGCTTGACAACATAGTTGCGAGTTCGAGCGCGAAGCGCAAAGAGTAATGGTTGCAAGTTGGCCATAATAGCCTGGAGACAAAGGCAAAGAAACACCGCAACGCATCACGGCCAAAAAGTCACAGCCCAAAGCTCTAACCAACAAACTTCATCGCGACAAACAAGCAGTCATCCTCCACGGCCGTATGGAAATCCCGCAGCACCTTATGAGGCTCAAACACTCTACATATATACTTAGCCTCGACCGTATCGTAACAACAGGCTAGCCGATACAAAATCCGCCATTCATAATAAAAAATCTTACGGCGAACAGTCCTGCGGCCTTCAAAACGCGGCTTCTTAACAAAATACCCAACCAAATCCTCGACCGACATCCGACTTATCCGTTTCGTCAGCGCCTGGCGCGAAACTCCGAGATACTCAGACATCGCGGCAACCGAAAAGAAATACCGATAAATGTGCGGATTTAGCTCGCGCACATACGGACGACGCTGATTCTTAGGATATGAGCCTTCAAGCCGAAACATAACACTGATTAAACAGCACGCCAAAACAATCGAAAAGCGCGAGCGCAACAAAAAAATCGCTCCCTACACAAGCAGAGAGCGATTCGGCAACAATCTATTGTTTATGCAGCTTCATACAGAAGCCTCCGCCAGGAGCCATATAAATCTCTAGGCGATCGCCGTGGCGAAGCACTTTTTCCTCAATCTCATAACCAGTCTGATGGTCGCGGTAATGTGCATCAGCGGAGTCGCGATAAATCTTAGCAACATAGTTCGTCTGTGGGTCCAAGAAGTCAAGATAAAGCTCAACTTTACGACCTTCTTCGTTGGTCACGCCGCCGATATACCAGTCCTGGCCATCCCATTCCTGGCGGGCTACTACATAGAACTTACCAATCTCACCAAGTAGCGGCACAGTGCGTTCCCAAGAAAGTGGTACGTCGCGGATGAATTCCCAGAGATCAGGGTATTCAGCCTCATAGAACTGTGGGCGATCCGATGCCATCTGCATTGAAGAGTAAATTGTCACATAGTAAGCAATCTGGCGAATAATCGTCGTTGCCATACGCTTAGAAAAGTTCGTTACATCGAGAATACCTGGCGTATAATCCATGCCGCCGGCCAACAAGCGCGTGTACGGCAAGAAGCAGGCGTGCGATGGCTTCAAAGCGCCGCCTTCATATTCCTGGCCACGTGCACCCTCGCGGGTCATCAAGTTCGGCCAAGTGCGCTCAATACCAGTAGACTTAATCGGCTCATGCACGTCGAGCATAATCTGATACTTCGCCGCTAGCTCAAGTGCGCGCTGGTAGTGCAACACGCCGAGCTGCGAGTGATGATACTCGCGACGACCGTTAATCGTCATCTTGGAACCGGCATAGCCCGACTTGATATAGCGAATACCGTAACGCTTCATATATTTATATGCATCGTCTAGCTGCGCTTCGTAGTTATCAATGAAGCCAACCGTCTCATGGTGACCGATTAGCTCAACGCCGTTGGCGTGGGCATAATCTGCCACAATTTGCATATCGAAATCTGGCGTTGCTTCCATAAACTTGTTGGAAACACCATTCTCAAGCCAGTCACCCTCCCAGCCATCATTCCAACCTTCAATCAGAAGGCCGGAGATGCCAAGATTCTTACAGGAATCAATATACTGCATTGCATGTTCAGTAGTAGCGCCGTGGCGTTCGCCTGGAGCCCAGGTCCATTCGCCAACATACATTGCCCACCAAATGCCTAAGAACTTCTTTGGCTCGACCCAAGAGAAGTCCTCACGTGGCGGATCGTTCAAATTCAACATCATGCGGCTGGTCGTGAGATCAAGCTCATTTTCACCGATAATCACCATACGCCATGGGGTAGAGAATGGCAATTCGACGTAAGCACGCATACCATCCGAAAGCGGCGTAATATCTGCACGCAAAGCTGGACCATTCATCTTGAGGGTCATGCCACCGTAATTATAAAGAGCAGCCTCGTGAATCGAGAGCCAAGTGCTCGATGGCGTTTGAATGGTCAGCGGCGTATGTACGGACTCGGTTAATGCGCTTACCGGATGTTCAATATAATCATATTCATAGCGGTCTGGCTGATAGGCAGGGATACTCCAAGAACGCGAGTTGGTATCGACGGCGAACTCTGTTAGCTCATCAGAGATAATCATACGTTCCATCTCTGGCTGAGCCGGAATTTCATAGCGGAAAGCCATACCGTCGTCGTAAACACGGAAACGAATCGTCACGAGGCGTGCTGGCTTTTCGACTTCTTCAAGGTAAATTGCGGTTTCATTGTAGTTGTTGCGAATCACGTGCTGTTCGCCCCATTGCGCACGCCAAGTATCATCGAGCTGACGGGAATAAGCACGCACTAAAGAAAAGCCATCTGCAAGCGGAGTAGTGTCCTTTAACATCAAACCGAGACGAGATTTGCGTAAGACAACCTTCTCATCTTTTCTAACACTATAAAATATTTGTCCATGATCAAGCATGAACGTAGCAACCACCCTATTATTAGGGGACTTGATCTCAAAAACTGCGTCAGTTTTTGGCTTTCTGAATAAGTCGCCAAATAAGCTCACTGTATGCCCTCAATTACCATAAGAATATTGTAGCATAAAATCATCGTGCTAATGTATAATTATTATTAATGTTGTGGCTAATTTTAGCTATTGTTAATGCTGTCGGTTACGCAATTTGCGGATTCTGCGACAACTACATCACGGATGTAATTTTTAAGGCCAAAAAACAAGAGTGCATTAAACTCTTCTATGGTATCACCTACATCATAACCGGCGTCGCTCTCTTTCTGATTTTCGGCATTCAACAAATGGAAGTCAGCAATATCCTCTGGCTGCTCTTTGCCGGCGTCGTCAGCTCAACCGCATCCATCCCATACTATCGCGCCCTCAAACA
>JAFRWP010000013.1 GCA_017437945.1 Candidatus Saccharimonadota bacterium
TACAAAAGATGATCTTTTGTTGGCATTACAGCGCGTCTATGAAGCACTGGAGCCAGGCGGGCGCTTCTTGTTTAACGTGATTGACCGCGAAACGCACGACATCGATGAACAATGGGTTGATTTTAATGACGAATACAAGATGGGCGCGGAACGATTCTATGCATATTATCGCGAAGATACAGTGCGAGAATTGATTGCGCAAACGGATTTTAAAATCGCCGATTTCTGGAAAGAAGCAGGCGGCCACAATGATTGGTTAGTATTTTTATTGGAGAAATAATATGGAAAAAGTAAATCCAGAAGTAAAAGAATACATCGAAACACAAATTCTGCCTCGTTATAACGAGCTGGGCGGTCACACCGATGAGCACGTGCGACGAGTGATTGAACGCAGTTTACGTTTTGCGGAACAGGCACCGGAAGTTAATATCGATATGGTTTACGTCATTGCGGCCTATCATGATTTGGGTCGCTTAGTTGATGACGAGACACACAATCTCGAGTCGGCCAAAATGATGAGTAAAGACAAATTCTTGTTGTCGCATTTTACACTCGAGCAACTAGAAACCATGATGCAGGCAGTAGAGGATCACCGCGCCTCGCTTGGTCATGAACCGCGCAGTATTTACGGAAAGTTGGTATCATCCGCTGACCGCAACACGAATATGTCTGATATGTTAAGCCGTAGCTACGATTACGCGAAGCACTTGCATCCGGAAATGACCGACGATCAGCTTCATGAAGAAGCACGCATTCATCTGCGCGAAAAATATTCACCAGATGGCTATGCCGCCAAGACGATGTATTTTGACGATCCAGATTTCAAAGCGATTTTGACGCAAATCGAAGAAATCACGCGGTCGCCGGAAGAATTTGCCAGAATTCAAAGAGAACATAACGAAAAACGATTCGGAAATACTGCAGAGAATTAAAACATAAATGAAAAAGTGGGCAATCGGTATTATTGCATTTGTACTACTCGCGACGGTATTTGTTGGTACACGCATGATATTTATGCCGGTGAATATTTCTTTCGCGCATGCAATTCAGCTGCCAGATATTCCCGCAATAAATGACATCATTCCGAAAGATTTGAGCGAAAAAGTTGCCGTAGCAATTGATGGACGCGTGGTTTTTCAGAATTCAGACAAAGTTCAAGCGACGGCATCAACGGCAAAAATGATTATGGCCGTAATGGTGATGGAGAAAAAGCCATTCAAGCTCGGTGAAGTCGGCGAGACAATTGTGATAAATAGAGACTATTATAATCGTTACTTATACTACGCCACGCATAACGGTTCAAACACACGCGTGCAACTGGGCGAAAATATATCTGAATACGACGCGCTTGCTTCTGCCCTGCTCGCTTCGAGCAATAACATGGCGGACACACTTGCGATGTGGGCGTTTGGCAGCTTCGAAGAATATAAGTTATTTGCCGAAACAAAATTAAAAGAATGGGGTCTCAATAATACAACGATTGGTATTGATGCGTGCGGTTATTCAAATACCACAACTAGCACGGCGGCGGACCTAGCAATAATCGCGCAAAAATTGATGGGAAACCCGGTACTGGCGGAAATCGTGGGACTCAAAACGCACGTCGTGCCGGTTGCGGGCGAATTAAAAAACACAAATAAGCTCCTAGGCAAATCCGGAATACTCGGTATTAAAACTGGCTGGATTGGCGAATCGTCTGGTTATTGTTTGGCGACAGCTTATAAAACTGGCGAACATTTAATTTCGTTAATCGTACTAGGTGCGCAAACACGAGATGAATCATTTGATCGGTCAAAAATGATTATCGATGCACTGCAGGATGCGCTAAAAGAAATCGAAATCGCAAAGAAGGATCAGGAAGTGGGCTACTATCAGTCATGGTGGGGTGGCAAAACTACGGTTACGGCACGCGAAGATGCATCGGTCTTTTCCTGGGCGGAAGCAAAGCCGACTCTAACGATTGCGATGAATGATTACGTAGAAGATCGTGAAGTAATCGGTGAATTGGTTTTTAAATCCGAGAACACCGAAAAGGCAGTTCGCGTTTCGACGAGTGGTTTTAAGGCCAGCCCAACATTTTGGGATAGGTTGAAATACGCCCTATTTATTAGTGGACAATAATAATTTTACTTAAGGTGTTTGGCCTCAGCTTTAATGCTGATTGGCAACATTACGAGGATAAATAGAACCATCAAAATCGCAGATATTAGGATGAGAATTTGCAGATTGAGCAACATCCCAATACTGAGCACACAGAAGATTAGGCTCGTTACGATCATCGATATAGCATTGAGGAGTTGCGCCTTGCGACGATATTTGGCCGGAAGTTTTTTGCGCTCTTTTGGCAAAAGTGGGTCAAATTTTCCGCAGATGGTGGCGATGCCAGTTAAGATCTGCATAACACTAAATATGATAAGTACGATAGCAATTATGTTAATCATACTTTTATTGTAGCTTATTGTGAGATATTTATACTCATGCTTTTAGAAATACCGCTTCGGCGGTATTTTTGGAGTTCGGGCTTGGTTAGCCCATCGAGTGTTTGCGTTGGAGACTAGCTCGCTGGGGCTTCAATGAACGGCGATTCTAGGTAGCTAGAAGTGCCCGGAGAAAGAACGCATGAGCATCAGAGTTACGACTTGTGGTGTGATTGTGGAGTTGAGTATTCGGATACCGAAACTCAAAAAAATTTACTCGTCTATAGACGAGTAAATTAAAACCAATGGGGTGGCGATCCTAGATGGGTCGCCCCATAAGGATATTATACTATAATTAAGATATGAAGATTGTGAGTTTTAATGTCAGTGGTGGATTTTATGTAGGTAATGAAGATACGGAATATTTAGACCGTAAAGCCGCTGAACGAATTGATGAAAGATTATTACAGCAAATCATCGATTTGATGAATGCGGAAGATCCCGATGTAGTTTGCTTCCAGGAAATAATCACATCACCAGACGTTGGATATATTGATCGAATCGTGACTGGTACGGAATTAAAGCATCGGGCGGAGTTTGAGCTAAGTCCATGCAATATGGTAAAAGATACGAATTGTGGCCTGGCGATATTATCAAAACATCCGCTCGCAAATGTGAAGAAAATCTTTTTGCCAAACCCGAAACTATCCAAAACCACGGCTTCGGGAAATACATACTATTTATACGATAAAGGTATGCTTTTAGCGGATGTCGAGATGGGCGAAAAATCTTTCCGAGCGTTTACGCATCACAACTTCCCTTTTGGCAGATTTAATTCAACTGCCGATAAACATCCAGAAGTGTTTGATTTTATTCGCCAGACGGTGGAGGCAGAAAAACCAGATTTCGTGACGGGCGATTTTAATACGTTGAACTATCGCGAGTTGCTAAACTTGGATGGATATGAAAGTAGCTGCCATGAAGGAACGGCGGCAGACGGAAGGCAGTATGACGATATCATGGTGCGAGTAGGAATGAAGTATGAAAACAAAGTAATAAAAACGCTGTCCGATCACGTAATGTTAGTGACGGAAATTATTTAAAAGCATAGGTATCAGAGTTTTGGCATTGTTAACAGTGATGAAAAATGCCCCGCATCGTGCGGGGCGGGTCGAAATTGGTGATTACTTCTTGTGGCAATTTTTGATGGTGAACGTTCCGTCTTCGTAGAGCTGGATGTTGAAGTGGTAGTAGCCTTTCGCGTCGTTATCGTCCGTTCCGAAAAGGTTCACTTCCGCAGTACCGTCGGTATGAATCTTGACGTCTTCGATGCTGTCAGGATACACACCATTGTAGAACCTGGTCTTCTCGCCCAGAATCATCGCGGTCAGCTGCTGCTCAATAGTCCAGTGCTGAGACGTGTCTCTGTAGTCCCAATGGTTCTTTGCCATAAAAGAACACCTCACTTATAAAAATTAGCACTTATGTGCTGAGCATATTATACTATATTTTTTCCGGATTTGCAATTATTCGGCCTTATGTGGGTAAGGTCTTAAAGCAATAACAATAATAGATTTGCACCCGATGATATGATTAAAGTAGTAAATGAGGATTTATTTATGCCAAGACCGCGCAATAAACAGGATTTATTAAAAGCTGGCAAAGAATACTACGCTAAGCTGATTGAAATGGCTGATGGAATGAGCGAGAAAGAGATGAATACTGAATTTGATTTCTCCAGCGATCCGTCAAAGAAAGAGCGCCACTGGGGCCGCGATAAAAATCTGCGCGATATTTGGGTGCATCTATATGAATGGCACCGGATGCTACTAGAATTTGTTGATAACAATATGAATAAAGGCCTAAATATGCCGTTCTTGCCGGAACCATATACCTGGAAAACATATGGCGATATGAATGTAGAGTATTGGAAGAAACATCAAAATGCTTCGCTAGCGGATGCGCGCAAGATGTTTGAGAAATCACATCAGGATGTAATGAAATTAGCTGAGAGTTTGTCGGAAGAACAATTATTTACGAAAGGAATGTATCCGTGGGTGGGAGGCTCAGTTTTGGGGTCGTATTTCGTGAGCTGTTTGTCGTCACATTATGATTGGGCGATGAAGAAGTTGAAGGCGCATAAGAAGAATTGTGCAGAATAAGTAGTTTGTATTGGACACAAAAAGCCGACCATACTAAGTAGCCGGCTTTATTGTTTACTTTACCTGAGTACCATTCACATAAAGCTTATAACCATTTGTATGGATATTACTGTTTGTTGTATCGGCATTCGTGAGCGATTTAACATAAGTATCGCCCGTTAAAGTTATCGAGCTAGAACTATCTAGGGTAAGCTCAACTTCGCCAGCATTATCACTATTAATAGCGCCGCTAAATGATGAACCATTAGCGAGATTCATGGTTAGCTTTGAAATAGAATCTACGACGATATTACTAGTGGCTTTTTGGTTGGTCATATTAAGCGTAACCGTACCGCCATTGCTACCAGAATTACCCCAAGAATCTTTCTGAATCCTTAAGAAGTTACCAGTATCATCGTTGTTTACGATCGTGTTATTCTCAAGGTTAATCTCCGCAGTGGTGTTCGTTACATAGAAGCTATCACCCTTGTTAGTCGTGATAGTTGAGTTTTTGGCAGTAAAGACAGCCTTGCCAGACGCCGCGTCACCGCTCATCGATTGATAAAGAAAGACGTTCTTGTAAGTGGTCGATTGGCCATTGAGCCTATTATTTGTGTCGGTTAAATTAACATTTTCGAGCGTAACGCTATTTTTACCTTCAATCACTACACCTTCAGACGCCGTGGCTTCAAGCGTGGCGTTTTTGACGGTAATGTCTGCCGTAGAATAGATGGCCGGAGAACCTTGGCCGGTAGTTTTATAGGTGCCCTTATTGACCGTCACGGTGCCGCCGCCGCGATCCGAGCGAATAGCCGCGCTGGACGTGCCGGAGGTATTAATTGTGAGATTTTCCGCGTTCATTACACCGCCGCCAGTCGTCATAATGCCACCAGCGTTATTTTTGCTAGTAGTGATAGTAGAGTCGGAAATATTAACCGTAGTGCCGTCAGACGACGCGTTATTCGTCGTGGCCGATCCGCCGTAACTAAAGACGCCGTTAGCACCGTTAGCGTCGGTAGTAATATTGGCATTTTTTATCGTCAGCGTGGCGCCACCTTTGGCAATAATGGCGGAGTTAGTGCCATAAAAGCTAGTATTATCGCCACCATCCGAATCACCGGTTTTAGTTACGGTGATGTCTGATAAATTCACCGCGATATTGCCCGAGACAGAAATGGCATTTTCGTCCGCCGTAGACGAGCCGAATTCGCCGCCCGTAACATCCTCGTTGCTAGTGATTTCTTTTGCAGACGCATACGAGGCGGACGAACCACTACCACTGTTGCTTACTGCTGGCGTGCTGCCATTGCTGACTACATAATTCTTATTAACTGTATTGACAATTACGAACCACAGCGCGCCAAGAGTCACGGTTAGGATGGCGATAATGGCGATATAAGTAGTAAGTTGTTTCTTTTCCATTACGACCTCCTTTCTCTCCTTCAGCTATTCTCGCGTTGTGTATCTTCAGTGTTTTCAGAATTGTTGCTTTCACCTGGTTTTTCTGGCGGAGTTCCACTTGGGGCGTTGCCAGAATTATCGCCGCTTGGCATTTCTGGTGGCATGCCACCTTGCATTTGCCGCGACGAGCTAGTGTTGGAGGAGTTATTTACGCCAAGCGTAGTTGTATAGACGCAGAAGGACGCGGTCGAAATAACAGCGCCAACTAGCACGCCAATCACAAACAAGATTATTCCTTTCTTGGCATTATCTTTCTTTTCCTTTTCCATTATGATGCTCCTAATTAATTGTAATTTAATTATAAAAGCCGATGCCTGAAGAAAGCTTAAAAATGTGAGATAAAATTCAAGCCATTTCGTTGGGGCGCTTTATCTAAAAATATCTTCGTAACTGATATATAATTACTGATATGAAGAATTCCCGCGAAAAAATTGTAATTAGAACCAGTATTATTAGTATTTTAGCAAATATCGTATTGGCCGGTTTTAAAGCGGCGGTCGGGCTCATTTCGCATTCAATTGCAATCGTTTCGGATGCCGTAAATAATTTGAGCGATGCATTATCGAGTATCATTACAATTGTCGGCACAAAACTCGCCGGCAGAGCACCAGACAAAAAGCATCCGTACGGCTACGGCCGCATCGAATATATTACTTCCCTGGTCGTTTCCGCCATCGTATTGTACGCAGGTATTACGGCCGGCATTGAATCAGTTAAAAAGATTTTCGCGCCAGAAGAAGTCGATTATAGTATTACAACTTTAATTATTTTGATTGCCGGTATTATCGTAAAATTCGCGCTCGGTTTATACGTCAAGAAGAAAGGCCGTGACGTCAAATCCGATTCATTGGTCGCAAGCGGTTCTGACGCATTTAATGACGCGATTCTTTCAATTTCCGTGTTGGCATCGGCGATAGTTTACATGATTTTCCATATCAGCATCGAAGCATATGTTGGTGTGTTACTTTCGATTTTCATCATTAAAGCTGGTATTGAATTAATCAAAGAATCAGTCGACAACGTACTGGGAACGCGCGTTGAGAGTTCGCTCGCTAAGTCGATCAAACAAGAAATCTTGAAAGAAAAATCCATCCAAGGCGCATTTGATTTAGTGCTAAATGATTACGGCCCAGACAAATATCTCGGCTCCGTACACATTGAAGTTCCCGATACGATGACGGTCTCGGAAATTGATAAAATCTCGCGCGATATCACCAAACGTGTCTCGAAAAAATTTGGCGTAATTCTACATACGATTGGCATCTATTCGGTCAACACGAAAGATAAGAATGTAATTAAAATCCGCAAAGATATCGAGAAGATCGTATTTAGCCATAAAGAAGTATTGCAGATGCACGGATTTTATTTGGACGAAAAAGATAAGTCGCTAAGCTTTGATATTATTATCGATTTCAAGGCCGAAGATCGCGCGAAAACTTACCAAGAAATTTACGACGCTGTAAATGCGAAATATCCAGAATATAGCCTAGCGATTACGCTCGACGTTGACGCGAGTGATTAATTAAATAGTTGTTTGATACTACTACATTATTCTTGACTTTTTATGATGTATATGATATAATTAGATATGTAGCTCCGTTGATGATTCCAGGACATTGGAGGAATGTTTTATGAAGCGGATCTTGAACTTTTTAATTACCGTATTGATTCTATTCTTTGCAGGAAAGTTTTTCCCCGCCAACGTGCGGATCGATAATTTTGGCTGGTTGCTACTGACGGCGGCGTTAATATGGGTAGTCTATACCCTGGTGGTGTTATCATTTATCGCGATAATGACAATAGGCGCATACTACTATAACATCTTCTGGGTGATTATATCGATTATAGGTATTATCTTCTCCGACATTATCACCATCCTACTGCTCAGTAAATGGCTGAGCGGATTCTATGTGAGTGGTTTTTGGACGGCGTTCCTGCTGTCGTTTATTTTCTCCTTATTCTATCTCAGCGAACCAAGCAAAACTGAAGCGTGAATCTCAACGGTAATAACCTCGTCACCCGCCGGATCCGTCCGGCGGTTTTTTCTAGTGATATAATACAGGCAATAAACGAGGAGTTCTTCTTATGTATAAAAATAAACAAACTACAAGAATAATTGGCTATATTAAAACCGAATATGGCGCTGAGCCGGAATTCTTATGGCCAGATCGTTTTCCGACCTATTCAATCTATCGACATAACGAAAATCGCAAATGGTTTGCTTTGATTGGGAGTATCCCCAGTATGAGTCTTGGAATTGATGATGAAAAAGAAATAGAAATCATCAACCTAAAGTTCGATAAGAATCAGGCTTTAGATTTCGCGGAAAGTAACGAACATGTCTTTCCAGCTTACCATATGAACAAGAATAACTGGATTACGATTATTTTGGACGATTCACTTGAGGACGAAGCAATCTACGAACTTATTAAGAAAAGTTACCTATTATCCGATGAGTAAAAACTGGCTAGTACCGGCAAATCCGAAATATTTTGACATCGAGCACGCTTTTGACGGCGTTGAGGAAATTCAATGGAAGCAAGGTCGCTCCATTAAAGATGGCGACATAGTTTATATCTACGCCGCAAAACCAGTGCAAGCTATTTTATATAAGTGTCGAGTATTAAAAACATGGACTCCATATCACTACCGCAAAGACAAGCTAAATAGATTAGTCGAAGATTTAGAAAAGTGCAAAGACTGACCGGTATGGACAGTATAAAAGAATCACAAAAGTAATTCGATTATCTTTGGTCGTCAATTTCAATTAGTTCTTCTAGCCTTGCACGACGCGCCGACATTTGCCCCGAGCTAATATCGGCAATGCTGCGCTCGAGTTTACGGTTGGCCAACGCCGAGACATCTGCCTTTAATTGCGCCATTACACATTTATCGCCACATTCTGGCCAGTAAAACCAGTTATCTAAATCCGTATAGTCGGTCGAATCACTACGCGAAAGCCAGCGCTTAACTTCCCAATCACAATTATGATCATCCCAGAAATCTTCTACAATGCGCATAGATGGCTTACTACCCATAAATTCATGTACGTAGTCTGTCAATTCCATGACATATACACTGCCATCGGCAGGATTATGCCAATAATACAGAATCTTATCTGGAGTAATCGGCTCGAAACCATCAAATATGAGATTCAAACCATCTACACGATAGAAATGTAATATTTTCGGAAATTCTCTTTCAGCTAGCTGCATATTAGTATATTATACGCCAAACAGATATGAACAAAAAAAGAACCCTGCGAGTTCTGAGGCATACATATACAGGCAAAGAGATTCGAACTTTTAGGCATATATGGCTCAGCTGGAGCCGTAGAGGTCTAAAACAATGACAATGAAGAAAATAAAAGAAATACAATGTCAATGGCAGACTTGCGCCCAATGATATAATTAAAGTAGTAAACAAGGACTTATTTATGCCAAGACCACGAAACAAACAGGACTTATTAAAGGCTGGCGAAGAATACTACGCCAAGCTAATCGAAATGGCTGATGGAATGAGCGAGAAAGAAATGAACACCGAATTCGATTTCTCCGGCGATCCATCTAAGAAAGAACGCCACTGGGGACGCGACAAGAACCTACGCGATATTTGGGTACATTTATATGAATGGCACCGAATGCTACTTGAATTTGTAGATACGAATCTGAATAAAGGCGGTAATGCACCATTCTTGCCGGAACCATACACTTGGAAGACTTACGGCGATATGAACGTCGAATATTGGAAGAAACATCAAAATACTTCCCTTGCGGATGCCCGCAAGATGTTCGAGGAATCACATAAAGAAGTAATGAAACTAGCTGAGAGCTTGTCGGAAGAACAATTGTTTACGAAAGGTATGTATCCGTGGGTCGGCGGCTCGGTCTTGGGTTCATATTTTGTGAGCTGTTTGTCGTCACATTATGATTGGGCAATGAAAAAGTTGAAGGCGCATAAGAAGAATTGCGGGTAATAATAGTTCGTATTGGACGCAAAAAACCGGGGGGTGATGTAGTTGATTAGAGCCGGGTGGGTCATAAACAATGCGCCGTCGTTTTCTGGCGGAAACCGAGCATTGAGCGAACCTGCGCAATTTCTCGCCACATCCAGCGCGCCATCAATGAATAAAAAAGACCCAATGGGTCTTTTTTTATTCATTATGGTGAACGTTGCAGAGAACTTATTGATGCAGCAGACGAGATAACGTGCCGCCTCTATAACGTGATTGATTGGATGTTTGATCATCCGGAATACAACCCTAAGACGAAGGTCATACCGAAGAAGGACTACCCTGTTTTAGTAGATGTTACGTTCTGATCAGGAATCACAAGGAAATGAACATTGAACCAATGTAAAGGAATTAGTTAATTCCTACAATGTCATTGGCATAATAGGCCCAGAGCGAAACAAGGCACCGTATGGAACTGGCAACGCTCTATTTTTTGTGTAAAATTAACCAAAAAATGGTTGACGGCATTTCTGAGTGCGTTATAATTAAATTAACCCAGAATTGGTTAATGCCAGATTGGGCCAAAGGAAAGGACATCTATGAAGGTAAAACTAGGGGAATACTTGCGAGACCTAAGGCTCGCAAACAGCCAAACGCTAAAGCAGATGGCAGAAGAACTGGGAGTATCATCCGCATTTCTGTCGGCAGTCGAGAACGGAAAGAAGAATATGCCGGAGAAATGGTACGATTCTCTCTCTAGCAAGTACAACCTAAATAAATCCCAAGTAGCCGAATTGCGAGATGCCGCCGAAGAATCTTCGACAGCCATCAAGCTCAACTTAACAAACACTAACAGTATTAGCCGTGAGCTCGCCATCTCATTCGCAAGAAGCTTCGAAAAGCTAAGCGAAAGCGATAGCGCGGAGATCATGAAAATACTAGAAAGATAGATAATCACACATGTCACGTCAGAATTATTCCGTAGAATGTAAATCCAGAAAACAGCTTCGCTTTTTGGCCGAAAAAGTTAGAGAAATACTCGACCTTTCTGATCGTGTCATGTTCCCAATCGTTGGGCTGTTAGATGTTTTTTCGAAAACGTTCGACAACTTTAGCTACGAAATAGTCGAAGACGACCAATTGCCGGATGGTATCCATGCAGAAACGGATATTGTGTCGGGGCACGTAACAATTAAGCGGAGCGTCTATGACGGCGCATGTGAAGGCAACGGTCGTGACAGAATGACAATCGCGCACGAAATCTGTCATTACATTACTCTTTGTACGCTGGGCTTTAGGGTTCAGCGTAATTTTGGGAAAGAAATTCGCCCCTGCGAGGACCCTGAATGGCAAGCAAAATGCATGGCTGGAGAGCTAATGATTAGCAAACGTTTAACCAAGAATATGGACCCGCTCGAAATTGCTGAAGCGTGCGGAGTGTCATTCGATGCAGCAAGATATCAATATGGAATTTTTAGGAGCGAAGAAGAATGACGTAATTTATTTAGGTGCACACAATTTACGACGATACTACCGGCTCGTCAATAATATTAACAATAAATTAAAGAGAGCTATGATATTCTCCAAATAAGTACGAGTATCTACCTCTCTTTAGGAGGTAATTCTCATGTCGAAATCTCTTACAGAGTACGACAAGTACAAAGTCATCCGGCCAGTAATTGGCGGATGCGAGTATGACGAAAATAGCTTCCCTATTATTCGTAATACTTTTAAAGACAACACTAACTGGGATGAGCTATATGTATGCGGTATCCAGAACATTACAAAGAAGAACGATAATCACAATGCGATCGCGTTGATGTATTTGGACGACAGAAAACTCTTGGCGTACTGGAACACCCCACTAAAGAAGATTCCTCTGATGCTCGGATGCGCGGCAGTAGCAACGCCCGATTTCAGCTATTACGACTCGATGAATATTAATGAGATTCGTCATAATGTTTTTATGAATCGTTGGCTTGGCGCTACCTGGCAAAACTACGGCGTGAATGTAATCCCAACCATTGGTTGGGCTGGAGAGCATACTTACGATCTCTGCCTGAGTGGCGTCGAAGAAGGAACTCCCGTAACTATATCTACCCTCGGTTGCCAAAAACATGAGAAAGAATTCCTTGCCGGTTTCAATGAAATGAAGCAAAGAATTAAACCATCAATCATCATTGTATTTGGCGACATGATAGAAGGCATGACTGGAAGATTTCTTCACTTCAAATATACTGATAGCTTTAACAAGAAAATGCGCCAGCAGCCATTAAAAGGAATGCTGGGCGTATTCGAAATAAAGGAGAAAGCATAATGGGTTCACGCGGAGCATTTATAGATGTTGCATCTGGCAATTTTAATTTTAAAGAAAACGGCCAGGAGTACTTTTCGCTAGGAATTTTATCTAGTAATCCAAACGTAAAAATCCTAGTCAAGAAAAAAGGTTCGGTCGCCCCGCCCGTGTTTTCACATACACCAGGGCGAATTTATGCCGTAGTTCAAAATGGCAAGCTCAAATACCTGGCATATTACGACGAGAAACATGATCAAGCCGTCTGTATTGACTTCGGACACGCGCATAACGGCGTCAGGCCTCACGTTCATTACGGAACTGGCGATCATGATCCGAACAAGCCTGGAAAGAAACCAACAAAAGCCCAACTTGAGCTAGCTAATAAAATTAAGAAGGAGTTCAATCTCAAATGAGCAAAGATTCATATTATGACAATACCGACCACTATGGTAGGTATACGAGCGTAGAACAATTCAAATCGCAATTTACTGGCGTCTGGGGGCCATCTAAAGACTTGTGGACGGCTATCGATTTTACATATGGCGAAAAGGGATACCGTATGGATACTGGACGTATATATGGAAGCGAACCGGAAGAAACCGCGGACGGAAAGAAGGCCTTGTTCTATATGTATACCAAACGCGACAAATATGAGACTATCGACGACGATGATAGGCATCCACTCTATATTTTCGATAGCTGTTATGCCACGATAGACGACGTCTTGGAGCATTTCGAAATCGACGGGAAGAAACTCAAAGATATTATCTTAGAGGACGATTTCGGGATTGTTGAAAAAGGATAAAAAATAAAGGGCGCTACCGGCGCTCTTTATTTACCCTGAGAGAAATATGATATTCTCCAAATAAGTAATTTCATTATACCTATTTGGTGTAATATAGTCAATATTCTGCTTATGTTTAAGCATTAGCGTAAATGACAAAAAGCAAGAAAGGCAAATAGCCTACACCGCTTACGCGAGCGCACTCCTAAAAGAAAAGGAGTTTATATGGCAAAACGCCACCCATTCAAGAAAGCAAAACCCGGCGAGCCTATACCGGTCACTGCTCGGCAACTTGAAGGCTTCATGCTTGAGCATAACGGCAGATTTAATTCGCGCGACTACGACAAGTTTGAGCGTATGGAGCTAACGAAATCGCCCGTTCGTGACGCGATCCACGAATTAAAGACTTATTCCCTAGAAACACTAGCACAGCGCTTCGATGTGCGCCTTTTGGGGCGCGGTAAGCGCGTTTTTTGCGAGGTTAGACGCCGAAGACGACAAATGATACTACTTTTCCCTCACATACATTCTACGCGCCCTAAATAACCGCGGCGTAAATGACGCGATAATTCATAGACGTAACAAATGAGAAGATTCAGGATTTCCTAGTTAATGCTTCTCTAAAATACTGAGCTAAGTTTTTGTCTGTGCAGTAAATATAGCACCCCTTCATGCCACGAGTCATGAGAGTGCGATAAGTATTTTTGATTATCTTGCCGGAAATATCCAAAGCTTCAAATGGATCATTATTATATAGTTTTTGGATTCCAAATAGCGACTTGTCGGTCTTAGCGCGTTTAGTAAAATCAGTAACAACTCTATTATCTTCATAACGCAAATCGTCGCCAATAATTACGCCCACATAGTCAAACTCCAGGCCTTGGCAAGTATGAATACATCCTGCTTGTTCTACGGAATTCGGATCAATCGCCCAGGTCGCCGTATTTCCTAGGTTCCAACTCATACCAAAATCATATTCCGGAATGACAATATCTTTAACTTCGTCGTTGTTCTTGCCTTCGCTAATCCAGTTCCAGCAGTAACCAGCTACGATACGCGACTTATTGTTTTCTGCGTTTTTCTGTTTTATAGCCGCGCGCATCTCGTTCGGATCATCAAAAACACGGAAATCGTAATCAAAATCCAAGAAATCGAAGTTGGCCGTTTGGCGGATGTCCAATATATTATCTAGCCAAGCTAAATATCCATCAGAACCGTTACATCTAAATTGACTCTCAAGTTCTACGCGCTTAACTCTTGCGCCGAGTTGCGACGAAAACTCCTCTATCATGTCCACCGAGCCAACATCTTTCATGGTCACCTTTTGATCTTCGTCGATAAAGAATATTGAAAAATGCGAAGCGTTAATTATTTCTTTGATTTGGTTTTCACCAAGATTTGAAAACATACCGGATTTTTCATTTAAGCGATGCGCCTCGTCGACAACCAAACAATCGATATCGTTCGATGGTTTACCAATAAAGCTGCCGGACCCTTGAAATAGATTATCAATATAACTCTTTTTGAAGTTCCCTTTCAATTTGTCGCGAAATACATTGCGCGGAGCGGCATTTTTCGTAACATAAAAACAAGTTAGGTTTCTCTTGGTTAATTCTACTAGTAAATTAATAGCCAGCACCGATTTGCCGGTGCCGGGTCCCCCCTCGACAATGAGTACTTGTTTAGAATCATCATCGACGGCATTTTTCGCCAATACAATCGCTTCCTCATATACCACTTTCTGCTCGTCTATCATTGTAAATTCGCGATTGCCGTTTAGCATTTTAACTAAGGAGTCTTGTAAGCGTTTGGATGGACGAATCTTGCCGTTTTCAATTTCATAAAGAATCTCTTTGTCGTCGCCGTAGAAGATATATTTTTTGATAAAGTCGCGTAGTTTTGCAAAATCGTTACTACCAAACATTGGAGCTTGTTTTATATACTCCGCATACAACTCGCTATTAATTGGGTCATCTTCCGTAATTCTGTAATTATGTAGGAATGCACATGGATACAGACTAATATCTTTATGGCGTACATCCTCGTTGAAATCACGAATCAAATTCGCATAGCTCATCGCTTGGTACGAAGGATGCGCAACATCACGAACGGCGCCGCCAGTATATGTGGATACGATGCCGTCTTTATTCTCTATGGCATTACAAGTTTCCCACTGTTTTAATTCAACTATAACAGCCGAATCCTTCATGTTATGATCTCGACCGGAAAGAATAAAATCTATACGCTTCGAAGTGGTTGGAATATTAAATTCGATAGCGACGCCTGCGTTATCTGGAATTTCGTCGTCATCAAGAATACTACGCATATATTGCATAGAATTTTGCCAAGAATTTAGTTGAGATTTAGTGGTGCGACCAAAATACTTTTGGTATTTTTCGTATATTTTATTAACGATTAAATTTAAGTTTACGTCCTCGATAAACGTTCTTTTTATTCCTTCGTAGACTAACATAATTACAACTTCGTATATTTAGAATAATTGTAACATCGGCAAGTCTAGTTGTCCTCCTGTTCTGATAGTCATTTTTTGAATTCTTTAAATTCTTTTTCGTTATAAATAATCTTCGAATATGTTATTCCTCTGTTTTTCATAGGCATCTCCTGAATATAGAGATCTATAGCCTCAATTACTTTATCCCCTAGTCATTTTCTATGTTTTTCATAATCTTGAAGAATGCTCATATGTACCAGAATAAATAATAATATCTATTAATAAAGCATGAATTCAATAATTCCGGGCGGGACATAAACAATGCGCCGTCGTTTCCTGGCGGAAACCGGGCATTGGGCGAACCCAGCGTAGCTTCTCATCACATCTAGTGCGCCAGTTCCGAAAAAAATAACGACTTCCCTAGGTAAATAGCACACTCTGCTATTTAATATAGGACAGCGGAGCCATTCCTATTTTAATCCGCCCCGACAAGTCTAAGGAAGTTTAATAAAATATAAGATGTTATAATCGCATCATATGCTCATCTTTTCCTACCGTATGATTTCCATAGATTACCTGCTCGCGAACGAGAAGATTTTTCGCATCGATATTACCGACGACGAGACGGACGACGTCATAACTTGGTTCCGCGACAAGAAATACAAGCATACACTTGAGCCGAAAGATATCAAACACATAATAAAAATCATTAAGGACGCACCGGGATTATTCGATATTCCGAAAGAATTAGAGCCAAATGATTTCGATGATTATGGCATGATTTATTATTTTGTTTTTAGCGACGGCAAGCGCACGAATAGTTTTAGTGGACAAAATATTCTGGATTATGGCCGTTTGCCGCGCAAAAATGCCACGCTCGCCTTACGGACAGCGCGCGAAATTAAAGAAAAAATTTTGGAGTCGAATCATATTCGCACGATGATTCCGAGCCGGTTACAACATTGGCCAAAATACCGGAAAGAATCGGATTTGATTCCGGTGTGCGGGTGTCCGAAATTGCCAAAATAGATAAAAAATGCCCCGCTTTGATGCGGGGCTTTTTGTGCCTGTGTATAAATCAATCATTGTCGTAGAGACGGCGGTGAAGCATGTAGACGATTTCATTGATGGGACTATTCATAACAATTCCTCCTTCTCAGATAGTGCAGCAGTGTGCAACCACCAGTTCTTCCTCAAGAACGATGCAGCGACAGATAGATTCGACGGCCTCCCAGGCCGCCCTGTCGTCGATGTCTTCTGAGGCACCAGTAGCAACGGCGACATAGATAGTCATAAACGGAGCTATTTTGCCTTCATTATTCAGACCGCGGCGATAAATCGGGAACGCAATGCCCCCCTTCTCTTTGGTAAAACCAGTGCGGGAAACCATTTTTTCGGGTAAATTGGCCGAAGAATAATCCAGGTGAGTCTTCGGCTCGATGCCCTCGGTCTGCATCTTTGTTAGGACGATTCTGGCAGACGCAATTTTTTTCATAACAACGCTAGCAGCATCGCCATAGATTTTCGCGTCATCATCCAGGATAGTATCTTGGCGCGGCCAGATAGGATAGATGTAATTAACCATCACATCCAGCGTGTCAACTCCGATCCAGTGCATGGCATCTTCGCATTGCGGCACAAAACTGATACCGACTGCACCCTGCCTGGTGCTCGAAGTGTGGCAGATATGACGAACATCTGCCAAAATAAGCTTCACGAGCGTAAACATATTAATGAACATAGTACCCCTCCGATGTAGTATTTGGTCGTGGGTTACAGACACATGTGTATATTATAGCATAAACGTGTTAGAAAGTCAATAGAGATGCTTGTCCCGCTATCTTCATTGCCATTACAAGCACTTAGTACTTCGTCTATTCGATTTTGAATACGTTCTTTTGATCGCCAAGGCCAAAAATCCGAAAAATACCAACCAATAATGGCTATTACTTCTATTACTGGAATAATAGGAGAAGTATCCCTTGTGCTTTTATGGACGAGAATTTAAGGCAGTGTATAAAGTTGCCCTATATGGATATAATTGTAAAAATCTATTTAGTTTCCGTGAACTTCTCTACGCGCATACGCAGATGATATTTCTCGCGGAGCGCAGCGATCTCGGCCATCATTGGAGTTTTGTGATGAGCGTCGAGCGCAGATTGATCGGTCCAACGATCAATTAGCATGACAGTTTGTGTGTCGTCCATCGGGAAGAAGTATTCGTAGCGTTCGTTCCCCTCTTCCGCACGGACGCGCCCAACAATACCGCTCGATACCATTTCTTCAGCAAATTTTCTAGCATTGTCGCCCTCACCAGTATAGTAAATGTTTACAATGAGGCTCATAGGCTGTCGGTCCAAGTCTTGATTTCCGCGTCGGTTGCATCCTGCGAGAAGCGATGGCCCGGTTGCCAGTTACCGCCAGTAGCTTTAGCTTTGAGATCGGTATCGCTCGATCCAAGACCGGAAGAATGCGAAGTACAGAATGGAATAACGGTCTTATTGCCGAAATCTACTTTCTCCACAAAAGAATCCACTACCCAAGATGAACCGCCCCACCAAATCGGATAGCCAATAAAGACAGTGTCGTATTCGTCCCAATTTGGAACAGTAGTGCTTTTGAGCTCGATTGCCTGCAATGATTCGTCGTTGTGTTCGCGCGAAACGCGGGAGTTAGAATTAGTCCAACTCAAATCGTCTTCCGTGTAAGCTTGAACTGGCTCGATAACGAAAGTATCTGCGCCAACATTGGCCGCGATTTTATTAGCGACATTTTTGGTGTGGTTTTGGGCTGAAAAATACACCACGATAGCCTTGCCGTCTTTATTCATAGTTGATTCTCCTTGTTGTTTCGTTGCGCCTTCATTCTTAGTATCGCTGTCTTTATTGAAAATTAAAAAGACTCCTGCAGCGATAGCGAGGAGCCCAACGACGACTAAGATTATGGCGATAATCTTTTTACTCATATGTGTATTATATAATAGTAAACAAAAAGGAGAATAGTATGGCATTAAAACTCGTTGAGGAGTGGGATAAAGTTTTCCCTAAAAGTGACAAAATTGAACATAAAAAAGTAACATTCAAAAACCATTTCGGCATCGAGTTGGCGGCCGATATGTATGTTCCGAAAGATGCGAGTGGTAAATTGCCGGCGATTGCGGTTTCTGGACCTTATGGCGCCGTGAAGGAGCAATCTTCTGGTCTTTATGCGCAAGAAATGGCCGAACGCGGTTTCCTGACAATTGCTTTTGATCCATCCTATACTGGCGAGTCGGGCGGCGAGCCACGCTATGTGACAAGTTGGGATTTGAATGTAGAAGATTTCCAAGCGGCAGTAGATTTTCTAAGTAATCACGAAGACGTAGATGCAGATAAAATCTCGATTATTGGCGTGTGTGGATGGGGCGGCGTAGCGCTACAAACCGCTTGCTTAGATACGCGCATTAAAGCCACAATTTGCTCCACTATGTATGATATGACACGCGTTGCGCGCAATGGCTATTTCGATTCCGAAAACAATGCCGAAGCACGCCAAAAATCTAAAGAAGCCGCCAATGCGCAACGTACGGAAGATTTCAAGAATGGCTCACTAAAGCTAGCCGGCGGCGTAGTAGATCCATTGCCGGCAGATGCGCCACAATTCTTACAAGATTACCATGCATACTACAAAACCGAACGTGGCTACCATGCGCGTAGTCTAAACTCAAACGATGGCTGGGCGGTGACGGGTAATATTTCCCTTGCTAATACGACTGCTTTCACGAACTCAAATGAGATTAAAAATGCCGTTATGATAGTACATGGCGAAAAGGCACATTCGCGTTATTTAGGCGAAGATGCTTTTGCGGCAATGACTGGTTTTGAATATAAAACGCATAATGCACCTGCGCCATACGAAGGCAATGCTCCGCTCGGCGAGACGATTGTTGGCAATAAAGAATTATTAATTGTTGAAGGCGCTTCGCATGTGGATCTTTACGATAATTTCGAAAAGATTCCGTTTGATAAAATCGAGAAGTTTATAAAGGAGAATCTTTAATGAAGAAACAAACTGCTGGACGTGACATATTAGGAGATTTAGCACCAAAATTTGCTGAATTAAATGATGATGTATTATTTGGTGAGGTCTGGAGCCGCGAAGACAAATTATCCGCGCGCGACCGCTCGCTTGCTACAATTTCCGCACTGTTTTCTGCCGGATTATATCCACAGCTTGAAGCACATATCCGCATCGGCAAAGAACACGGATTAACTAAAGAAGAGGTCGTTGAAGTTATTACGCAATTAGCGTTTTATTGCGGCTGGCCAAAAGCTTGGTCGACTTTCCCGATTATTAAGAAAGTTTACGAAGAGGAATAAAAATGAGTAATGGAAAAAACTTTAGTTGTCTATTTCTCACGCGCAGACGAGAATTATAATGTCGGCACCGTAGAGGTTGGTAATACAGAATTATTGGCAAAAGAAATCATCGCAAAAACTGGTGCCGATGAATTCAAAATCGAACCAAAAGACAAATATCCGGCCGTCTACAAAGAAGCTATCGAACGCGCAACCGAAGAGCGCAAGGCGAACGCACGTCCAGAATATATTGGCGACGTAGATATTTCGAGCTACGATACGATTTTCTTCGGCTATCCAATTTGGTGGGGCGATATGCCAATGATTGTTTATAATTTCGTCGAGAAACATGATTGGAACGGCAAAACCGTAATTCCATTTAATACGCACGAGGGTTCTGGCAATGCTGGTACTTACGATATTTTAAAGTCTAAAATGGCTGGCGCGACACTAAAAGGCGATGGCTTTAATATGTCTGGCTCCACTGCGCGTACAGATGGCGGCATTAAAAACTTGGATAATTGGCTAAGCGGACTTGGTTTTAATTGAATAGAAGATAGCATGCTAGATGCTGAACAAACCGCTGTCCTAGATGCCTACAAACGCGTCCAGCAAGCGATGATCGATAAAGATATTGAAACGCTGAATGAGTTATATCTAGATGGCGCAACGTTTCGGCATATGTCTGGCAAAGTGCAGACTAAAGACGAGTTCTTCGGTGAAATTGCGGACGGCATATTAAATTACTATAAGTACAAAATAGACAATCTGGTGATTGCCGTGAACGGCGAGACAGCTACTTTAACAGCGGACGTAACGCTCGACGCGAAAGTGTACGGCTCGTCTGGTAGTTGGACTCTACCCGTAAACGTGAAGTTTAGAAAAATTGCCGATAAATGGTATTTAGGCGATAAATAAAAATAAGCCCTGCGGGGCTTGTTTTTCTTCATATGGTGAGCCGGGTGGGACTCGAACCCACGACACCAAGCTTAAGAGGCTCGTGCTCTAACCAGCTGAGCTACCGGCCCTCACCATTTACGTATTATACCAAAGTTTTAGCATTTTTGCAAGAGTTCGACCATGATAAAATGAAAAGTAATCATGGCCTGGGAAATAATAAAATGGATTCTATTTGCGATAGTGCTCATATTCGCATTAATGGCGCTGACGGGAGCGCCGTATGTGCCGTCGAAGGTGGCGGAGTTGAAGTTGGCGTTTACGAAACTTTATAAGCTTAGCAGTAAGGATTTGTTAGTGGATTTGGGCTCGGGCGACGGTGTGGTATTAAAGGTGGCAGGAGATTTTGGGGCGAAGACGTTTGGGGTGGAGCTGAACCCGTTTTTAGTGCTATTAACGAAGTGGCGGCTGCGGAAATATAAAAATACAAAGGTAAAATGTGGGAATTTGTTTAAAATTGACTTCCCTGCAGACACGACGGTGGTTTATATTTTTGGCGATGGCCGCGATATTCAAGGAATGATTGATACGGTACGTAAGCAAGCCAAGAAGCTGAAACATGATATATATGTAATCTCGCACGCTTTCGATCTGCCAAATATGAAGCCGGAAAAGAAATATCGGGCGTATTTCCTGTATAAAATCTCGCACAAGTAAGTGCTATGATTGAGTTATGAAGATAGAGTATTTGGGCCATGCGTGCTTCAAGATCTATAGCGTCGATGGCGAATTATTGATTGATCCATATAAAGATGGCAGCGTGGATGGTTTAGCGCCGCTGCGCGCAGAGGCGGACGAAGTGATTTGCACGCACGGACATGCCGATCATAGTGGCACGGAATGCGTTACTTTGAGCGGCAATGATTGTCATATTGAAATTACGCCAATTCAGAGTTGGCATGACGACCAGCAAGGAAAACTGCGTGGACCAAATACGATGTATGTGCTACAGGCGGAAGGATATAAGCTTGCGCATCTCGGCGATTTGGGATGCCCACTTAATGACGAGCAAAAACAATTGCTGCAAGATTTAGACGTTTTGATGATCCCAGTAGGAGGATATTTCACAATTGACGCCAAGCAGGCAAAAGAAATCGTTGACCAATTACAGCCGAAATGCGTAATTCCGATGCATTATCGGGGAGATAATTTTGGATACGAAGTTTTAGCGCCAGTCGATGACTTCTTGGCGCTATGCCCTCATCATGAATATACGGATAAAGTTATTTTCGTCGGCGAACAGAGCGGCGTTTTGGTGCCTTCTTTTTAGTCGCTTTCTGATTCGGAATTACATACGACCATGCTAGGCGTCCATTGATTAAGATAAAGTGGGCGCCATCTTTGCTCTCATAGTAGTTGATAGGCTGTTTGATGGAATTATAGACGTCAAGTAACTCGTCGAAATTCTGCACCTGCGCAACGTGCAGCTTGGAGAGTTTTGGCGCCGTCTTTAGGTCGACGATTAGACTATCGTAATCTTCGCGGAGTTTGTCGACGGTATATTCAAAGATATGCTTACGGCGCTCTTCGGCGGCGGCGTGAATCATGGCATATGCGAGGTATAAGACGGCCATCGCGAGGAGTACGCCAGCAAGGCGGCAGAAGCGGTGGCGATCACTATCGACATTGACGCGCTTAGTATATAGTTTGCCGTCATTGTCCGTATCGGTAGTAACAGTAAATTCAACCGTTTCCTCGGCGAGCGATGAAGTTAAGTCGATTGAGGATTTTAATGTCGCTTCCCGATCCATAACATTTGTCGTAAAATTACCTTTTACGATAAGAGATAATTTGAGTGTGCCAATTGCCGACGCTTGGTACTTTTCCCTGAAATCATTCAAAATTTTGTTATACGTGATGTAATAAAATACATTCTTGGCTTGAATGCGGAGTTTTTTGCTCTCCGTAATAGTCTTAATGGTAGGGTCGGTTACCTGAATGGTTTTAGTCCAATATTTCTTGCCGTTCTCTTTTTCGGCGCTCACCGTTGCGACGAGATAATAACTATATTCGCCAGTCACTTCATCCGTAAAGTCCGCACCGTACTGGAAAAGCGCATCGATAGAATCAATCGAGTCGGCATAATAAATCTCACCGGAGGATAAAGACTCTTCGTTAAGGAAGTTGCCGTCTTTAAGGTTAATTTTGTAATCAATATTGCCCTGTTCTTTATAGCCAAAATGGTATTCACGGACAGTATTGAAACCCGCAACCATTAAATAGATGCTAGTAATACTGAGTGCCGCAAAAACGCAGACCTTGAAGACGACATGTGGCCAAGCGTTTTTTATTTTTTCTGACATTATTCCTCCGTTTCGTTAATTCCATTTAGGATTAGTGATGGATAACCAATGTAGTGACCCACGATGCGGACTGTGCCGCGCACATCATCGACTGATACGGAATATTCATCGGCGGACTCATTATTGTCACCCTTCACTATAAAGCGAAGGTCTTCGCCCGATCCGCGAATTTCAACTACGCGATGCGTAATGATGCGATTACCCCTCTTAAATACAAGTATATCATCGATGGTGATTTCCGAGGGGTCATTCTGCTTATATATAACAATATCGCCACGACTATAAGTTGGGCGCATTGAGTCTGAGGCGATAGCTAGCATTTCATAACCAGTGATGCCGGAATTGAGGATGGCAAAGAAAGCTAAAACGATAATAATTGGCAAGCTAAAGAAACTTAAATTAAAGGCACGCGCCTTGGCATGATGACGCTCCGAGAAGACTTCGTGGTGACGAATGATAATAAATACGAAAAATGGAAAAGCGACGGTAAATATCAGCGTTAGCCAAGCGCCCATGACTGGCCAGATTGGCGAGAGAAGCATACCCAACACGACAATGCAGCGATAAATAAGAGCCGTGACGAAGCCAAAATGATTGGAAAGATAAGTGCAGACAAAGCTGGTCGCTAGGATGCGAATGGTTAGCGTAATTGTTGTAATTATTACAACGTTATTCCCCACCTTGGCGACTTCGTGCGGGATATCGGCTAAGAATAAGGTTGCGGAAATCAGCGCAAAGGCAATTAAGATTGGGACGTTTTTCTCGACTTTGCCGATTACTGCGTAACGGAATAATTCAATTTCGACTGAGATGATGAAGAGCGGGACTATTTTTTGATATAGCGATTCAAAAGATGGTTGGTACTCCGTGGTAAAGGTAGTAAATACACCTACGGCGGCCAAAAGAAAAGCAAATATGCCAGCCGTCGCAAGAATTAACCGGATGACTGGCATTTTTAGATAGCTATTTTCCTGTTTGTAGCCAAGATGGCGAATGGAGAAAATACAAAAGAATAGAAGGATACAAATTATATAGAGGTTACGCACGAGCTCAGGGGCGCCAGTGAGGAGCACGATATAGATTGTCGCAATCAACAGAAATGCGATTTCGAGCGCCAAAACTGTTTTGTTGCCTCGTTTAATGCGCATAACTAATGCTAATTAAAGAGATTGGACGTAGTCGAGGGTGAGGTTAAAGTCAAAGTCTACACCATCGGCAGGAATTTCAGCATCTTCGTCTGGGTTGTAGAGAACTTTAACGACTACACTCTTGGAATTAGCACCAGGATCTTTGTCGATATAGTAGTTAAGGTCGAACTTGGACGAAGTAAAGACCTCATCATTGTCATAATAAACAGTGTAATCGACATATGGGTTAATTTTTGCATCTGGGGTAGTCATCCAGACGTTATCTAGTACGCCATCGTAATTACCATTATTGACAGCCTTGATCGAAAAGAGATAATAGTCGCCAGGTTTCTCAAGATGAGCTGCAAAATCGACAGATTTATCGGTAATCTCAAGCTTAGTTGGCTCTATGCTGCCCTCGCCGAGCTGATAGCTATCCTCGTCTAGCTGAACGCCAAATAGCTTAGGCTGGCGTGGACTATTAAGATCGATGACCTGCGAATAGGTTGCGAAACCGATTGACATAAATAATACGGCGAACGACAGTACGCCGATAATAGCGAATTGTATGCTTCTTTGTTTTTCCATTTTTGTATCCTTATATTTTGACTTTAATTACAGATTAGCATAAGTGGAATATTTTGGCAAGTTTTTATAGTATAATATGGTTATGCTAATGGTCGGCTTTTTGTCATGGTGGTATACGCGCGGATGGGCAAATTTCGTACAGAAGTTCATCAATAAGCTGCGCGGAATGGCCGATTTTTTCTCGCTTGGACTACTTTTTAAGACTTTCTTTGCACCATTTAGACAGTTAGATGCATATACGAGCAACAACGCCAGTTTGCAACAGCAATTCCACGAGTTTTTCGATAAACTACTTTCACGCCTCGTGGGCGCCGTGGTGCGCTTCTTGGTGATTATTTGTGGCATTATTTCGCTCGTAGCAACGATGATTGGCGGATTCCTCGCTATTTGCATCTGGCCAGTCATGCCAATTCTGCCGATAGTTGGAATTATTCTGACGATGACGGGAGTGGCGCTATGAATCAATTCCGCTATTATTCCCTGCGGGCTTCCGAAGCGAGATTTGGACGATTTTTCGACAACAAAGCAATTCGTTTCTTGATTTGGTTTGTCACGATAGCACTATACGGCCTAGCGATTTTTGTATTGTGGTATCTACACAATTCTCTAGGATGGTTACTATGTAGCCTCGCGATAGTTTTGACCATGCTAATGATCTGGGCAAACGGCGAGCTGCTCCACCCGGCCATCGGCAAAAGCGACAACATCACGGACGTTTTATCGCGCGACATATTAGTACTACTAAATCGCAAACCAACTTCACGCAAACTAGCTGAAATTGTTTGCAAGACTCAAAGTGGCGGATTCCTCGCCATGCGTTACGCCATTACGCCGACACTGCTCGAATTATGCGTGGCCGATTTGTCAGAAGACATCGAGCCGATTTTTGCAAAAGCACGCGAAATCCAGCAGATTACTAATTCTGAACAAATTGCTGGAGCGATTCTTTCAGTCGCAATTCTGGAATGCAATCCGAAATGCGAAACTATTTTGAAACGCATGCGTCTGACGATTGATGATTTGTATGGTGGGATTATTTGGTACAACTATCTGCATGGTTTAGTAAAAAATATGCGCAAACCGCGTCATACGGGCGGGTTCGCTCGCGATTTAATGTTTGGCTACACGCCAACACTACAAGAAACGGCCGTGAATATTTCGCGTATGCGTGAGGGTGTCATCAAAGAACAAGTACATCTAGCGGCGCACGATGAAATTATTGAGCAAATGATTCAAATTTTTTCCAATACCGGACGCCAAAATGTCGCGCTGATTGGACCGGAAGGTTCTGGTCGCGCAACCATCGTAACAGCGTTTGCGGATAAAATTCTTGAGTCAGAAAGTAAGATTTCCTCGCAATTAAAATACCGCCAGATTTTCAAATTGGATGCAGCGGCATTAATTGGCATGGCCGGTAAACGTGGGCGCGTCGAAACGTTGGTGCGTGACGTACTTACAGAAGGTTACATGGCGAAAAACGTGATTATTTGGCTAGAAAACGCGCAGCTATTCTTTGAAGACGGCGAAGGTTCGGTTGATATCGCAAATACTTTGCTGCCAATTTTGGAAGGTGGCAAATTACGCATCATCCTGACGATGGACGAGCAGCGATATTTGGAAATTTCAGCACGCAATAGCGCCCTCGCAAACGCATTAAATAAAATCATGGTGCATGAAGCCAATGAAGAAGAAACGATGCGCATTATGCAGGATCATGTGCCGGAATTTGAGTATGACCATAACGTGATTTATACAATTTGGGCGCTAAAAGAGGCTTATCGTTTGTCTGAACGCTACGTGCATGATTTAGTGATGCCGGGTCGCGCGCTTAACCTGCTTGAAGCGGCCGCGAACCATGCCGGTGAAGATAAATTCGTAACCGAAGAATCCGTACAGGCCGCAATCGAAAAGACCTATGGCGTGAAAATGCAATCTACGCAAACAAACGAAGATAAAGAGCGTCTGTTACATATGGAAGAGTTGATTCATGAGCGCATGATCGACCAGGAAGGCGCCGTAAAGGCCGTGAGCGACGCGCTACGACGTTCAGCGGCGGGCGTACGCAATGAACATCGACCAATTGGTACTTTCTTATTCATGGGCCCAACTGGCGTCGGTAAAACCGAGCTTGCAAAGGCACTGAGCGATGTGTACTTCAATGGCGAGGGTACGATGATTCGGATCGATTTGAACGAATTCGTATCTCCAGACGATGTGGAGCGTTTAATAGAAGACGGCGCGGTTAATGAGTTGAGTTTAACGTCACAAGTAATGAAGCATCCATTCGCGGTAGTGTTACTAGATGAGATTGAAAAGGCGCATCCGCAGGTCCTCACTACCCTGCTACAATTGTTGGATGAAGGTATTTTACGCGACGTACGCAACCGCGAAGTAAGCTTCCGCGACACAATCGTGATTTGTACTAGCAACGCCGGCGCTAATCGCATACGCGAATATATTGATTCCGGTAAAGATTTAGCCGAAGTAAAAGAAGAACTCACAAACGAGCTGATTCATCAGGGTGATTTCAAACCAGAATTCTTGAACCGTTTTGATGAAATCTGCGTGTTCAAACCACTATCGAAAGAAGATTTGCGCAGCATCGTAGACCTGATTATTAACGGCGTAAATAAGACGCTCGAAAACAAGAAAATGAATGTAGTCCTAAATGACGAAGCAAAAGATTTGCTCGTAGAACGTGGCTACGATCCAAAACTCGGCGCGCGCCCAATGCGTCGTATCGTTCAGCAAACTGTCGAAAATATCGTGGCAAAAGCCGTACTCAGCGGCGAAATGAATGACGGCGATTCCATTATGATAAACGCCGCCATGATTAAAGAATCATTAGATTAATTAAAAGCTTTCTTTGCGAATCGTTTCGATGATATTCTGCTTTTTGATTTTTCGTACAGAGTAATGCATGATAAAAGCAACTAGGGCGGCGACTACAACAATGCTAATCACTACTGCACCCCACGGGATTAACCAGCCGAATTCCATAGCCGCCTCGTCGAATAGCTTATAGACGCCATAAGACATCAGGAAACCAACCGGTAAGCCGATTAGGAGTGAACGCGTTGTGTATAGTATGCTTTCGAGACGGATCATCCGATTGAATTCATCCTCGGTCATGCCGACAGATTTGAGAATAGCAAATTCTTTCGCACGCAAAGCGATATTGGTCGTAATGGTGTTGAATATATTCGTGACGCCAATTAATGCCGCGACGACAATAAAGCCGTAGATGATTATTTCAAACAACAGAATCAGGTTACGAACGGTCTTCATAGCCTCTTCCATATTAACCGCATAGGCCACACCCTTTTGTTCGCCATATTTTTCAATGTTATTTCGAATCGTGGATGTATCGCTAAGATAATTATAAATGTCTTTGCCTAGCCCTGAATCGGCAATATACATCATGTCTAAGTAAGTGAATTCGCTGACTGCTTTAGCAACTGGATGATTTTCAGAAATATATAACGTCCCGCGCACGTCGTTTAAAAGCATCGAAATACCCAAAGGCTCAAAATCTGCAATGTGAGTAATTTCAATGGTCTGCGGGTCGCTGTTGACGTATACGTCTGCGCCTTTACTATCCATTTCGCCGTTGATGCATTTTTCACGAATAGTAAGTTCTTCTTCAGTGTATTCTTCTGAATCCTTGTCGCGAAATAGATCATCGGGATTGCATTTTACAACAGCATTTTCGTCATAGACATATTTTGCGGCACTAAATGTGATTTTGTCGCCTGGCTCATATTTAGCTATGCGATGCAGAGTTGTATTGCCGCGCGCATCGGTGCCTTTTAGTGTGTCTTGCAGAATCGCGACATTAGAATAGTCCGAGGATGAAACACCAGCTTGTTTGGCATAACGTTCAAATTCATCATTTGACATGACTTTAATCATCGGTCCGGTATAGTATTCGCCATTCAAATCTGCAAACCCAAAACTGCTATAAATAGCGTACCTTTTGACTTTGAATTTCTCAATAATGTCATTAAATATTCCCACGTCGCCTGCGGATACCATTACATTTGCGCCAGTATCTTCATTGAATAATTCGACCGCTTTATGGCCATACATCATGAAAGAAGAGATCCCGATAAAGACCGCAATGCTAAGCACGATAGATATGACCGTCGTGCGATACTTGCTGCGATTGCGCTTGAGATTCTTAGCGGCTATAACGCCACCAATTCCAAACATTTTTTCAATTAGTTTGGAGGTTTTGAGTTTCTTGGCTTTAACTTTAATGTCTTGAACATTACGAAGAGCGGCGATTGGGCTCACTCTACTTGCCACAATCGCCGGAGACGCAGCCGAAAGAAAGATAATAAATATACCGGCCAGCGTAATTGCGCCGAACGCTTGCGCTGGAATGTAAAACAGCATGTCGGTTGAATCAGAAAAGCCGATAAGTGCATTCGTAATGCCGACTACAACTAGCGTCGCCGCGCAGCCAATTAGTAAACCAAGCGGAATTGCAATAAGGCCAATAAATAATCCTTCTTTGTACACCATAGCACGAATTTGTCTTGGACGCGCGCCGACACTCGCCAGCATACCAAACTGGCGAACACGTTCAGTGATGGAAATATTAAACGAGTTTCGAATCACGAAGGCCGCGATGATGGACATGGAACCTATGAAAATGAAGCTAACCCAAAACGAGAGAATGCGCGAGGTTTCCGGCGCATCGCCATCGATATGTGCAACCATGTAGTTTTTAATTCTATGAACTTCGCTTACGCCAGAATCTTCAAGGGCTCTGGTCAAAAACTTATCACTTCGATCAGAATCCTGCGGGATTCTGTAATACAAGAAAACATTATATTTATGCTCCGAATCACGAACCAGCGTGTTTGCATCGTCGATACGTTCATAGTCATCGACGCTATACGGCGACAATCCTTCACAGTCAGCGAATCCATACGAAGTCATAACACAACCGACTGGATTAGAATAGAATTTAACCTCAAAATCTTTATAGTTTTCGATTATGGATATTTTGTCACCGGGGATGTCTTTATACATCACATGATAATCACCAAAACGTATCACCGAATCTTGACGCTCAGTGTAGTTAAGGCTAGTGAAAAAGCCAATACAAGCCAAAATTAAAGCAACCGACAGCGCAACGCCTACGATAGTCATAATAGTGCGCGAACGATTTTGTTTGAGATTAATCAGCGTCAGATTCGTGAGAGTCTTCATTCTCTTCCTCGTGATGCTCCTGCTCTTTATGGTTGTCGGCAATTATCTTGCCGTCCTCGACCGAAATAATGCGACCAGCCTTTTCGGCGATGTTCATGTCGTGTGTGACGAGTATGATGGTCTGGTGATATTTTTCGTTAGCAATTTTCAATAAATTGACGATTTCGTCGCCGGATTTCTTATCGAGGTTGCCGGTCGGCTCGTCAGCTAGAATTAGTTTTGGACGATTAAACAAGGCGCGCCCAATTGCTACGCGCTGTTGCTGACCGCCGGAAAGCTGGTTCGGCAAATGATTAACACGATCAGTTAAGCCAAGCGTTTCGATTAATTCTTTTTGATATTCTTGATCAATGGTTTTATTTGCGAGATTGGCTGGCAGTGTAATATTCTCAGAAACCGTTAGAACTGGAATCAAATTATAAAACTGATAAATGATTCCGACTTTTTCGCGACGGTAGATGGCGAGTTTATCGGCGTTTAGTTTTGTGATATTTTCGCCATCGACGATGACTTCCCCGCTGGTTGAATTATCGACACCGCCAATAATGTGGAGTAGTGTTGATTTGCCGGAACCGGATGCGCCAATGATGGCAACGAATTCGCCTTCTTCGACCGTAAAACTAACATCGTCTACGGCTTTGACGAGATTATCGCCCTTGCCGTAGGTCTTTACTAAATTCTTTACTTCTAGAATACTCATTATGCTTATTATACCCTAAAAACACAAAAAAATACGGGCACTAGGGCCCGTATTTTATGTCCTTTTATTCAGTCGGTTCTTTGGTTTCGTCGATATTAATGAAGTATGCTAGTTTGCTCTTGTAGGTAAAGAGAATGTCATATTTGCCTTCAGGGTAATCCATATGCACATAGCCATTACCAACGTATTTGTAATTATCGGCTTCTGGAGTTTTATAATCAAGGACAAAACCACCATTTTCCATAGCCAATTCTTGCAATTTAGCGAAAGATAATTCTTCTAATTCTTCAATGGTCTTATGTGGAGTGACGATTATTTTTACATCATCCGTCGATCCGGCATACTTAGTATCAATGTAGAATTCGATCCACTCATTGAGATAGAACGAGGAATTAATGCCTTCTTTTTTATATCCTTCAGTACTGACAAGTTTTTGTACAACGCCTTCAGCGCCAGCTTCAAGTCCGTCATAACTATGGCGGTTACCAACGAGAATGATGCCATCAATCACGAAATCAGTCTGTTTTGGATTACCATCTTCGTCTACGATTGCAGTCAATACGCCGTCTTTGTAATCATATTCGTAACCTTTCTTGTCGGTTGGCTTATCTTCTGGTTTCTTTTCATTTTGGCTTGTGCCGTTCTTATTATCGGCCGTGTTATTGTCGCCTTTATTGCGCAATAAGAAGAACCAGATTGCAAAAATAATCAGCGCAAGAATAACGATTGCGATGATGATAATTAAAATAATATTCGGTTTCTTTTTCTCGTTATTTTCCATAATACCTCCGCCTTAATTGTACTTAACTTTCTTTTGGTTTGTCTACATCTTTACCCGTCATAATATCGCGAAGACGATAGCCGTCCGCGACATTATTAATGTCGGAAAAATAGGTAGAAACGCCGTATTTCTTATTAACCTGTACGGCTTTTTCGCCAAAGCCAAAACTGTAATTTATATATGACTCATCGCCGTCTTTTTCGACTTCAGTGCCTTTTTGCCAACAGTTTTTTCTTGATAAAAATAGGCGCGATCCACAATTTTTGCGATGGTCGTGCCTGACGAGACAGTTTCGCTCTTTTTAATATTATGGCTCTTGGCGACATAATGCACATCTGACCAATTGCCGTTATTATATGTTCCGACATAATAATCCTGATTGTTGCCCTTTTGGACTAAGTACCAGTATTTATTGCCTTTGCCGCCGATATAATGATCGACGTCGTCGCGGAAGCCAATGACAAATTCAAAACCATCATTGTTCGCAACGAGTTTCATGAACGAATTGCTGTCCATATCACTCCTCATTATTTTGGTACACCCGGCGGGAGTCGAACCCACGACACCTGGTACCGGAAACCAGTGCTCTATCCACTGAGCTACGGGTGCACGCTGCGATTATTATAGCAGTTATTGCTTGATGAGATTTAGCATGTCCGCATAAAACTCCGGGAATTGTTTATCCATGCGGACAATGTTGCCTGCTTTATCGAGAAAACAATGTTCAGAAGCGGCTTCGCAGACCAAATCGCCGTTTTGATTCTTCATCACGTAACTAACTCTGAATTTAGCGCGTTTGACTTCTTCTACGGATATTTCAATAGAAACAACGTCAGCGTAAGTTGTTGGATGTTTATATTTACACTCCAGAGAGACGACGGGCGAAATAATGCCCATCTCTTCGGTTTTAACGTATGGCCACTTGATTTGATCGAAGAAATCCGAACGCACTTCTTCCATCCAGCGAATGTAATTAGAATGATGTGCGAAACCCATACGATCAGTTTCGTAATATTGGACTGTGTGTTTATATGGTTTGATTGTCATTTTAAAAACCCGTTTATTATTTGCGATTCGGCCTGATTTTGCGTTAAGCCGAGAGTCATTAATTTCGTGAGTTGCTCGTTGGCAATTTTACCGATGGCAGCTTCATGAATTAATTGTGCATCCAGGCACTGCGCATCAAGAGCTGGTGTAGCTAAGACTTTAGCGTCATCCATAATTATAGCATCGCACTCGGAATGGCCACGACAAACGGTCTTGCCAACTATATTTGAATGGAATAATTGACGCGAATAGTCTTGTGCTACAGCACGCGAAACGATATCTGCCGTACTGTTCTTCCCGTTTAAACTAACGGCGATTGTGCTCTCCGCAGTTTGTCGGCCGTGCGTAAGGAGACGTTCCTGAATGGATATTCTTGCATCTTGGTCGAGTTCCGCGCTAGTATTGCGAACGGCAGAATCGACACCGCGAATTTGCTCCATGATTACTTCCACATAGCTTCCCTGCTCCTGGAAAATTTTGGTTACAGGGTTTAGAATTTTGCCCGCGCCTGGACCAGCGCCATAATGTTTTTCGATGTAGCGGACTTTTGAATTCTTGCCGACATAGAAAGTATGAATGCCGTCATGAATTGAGTCGTCGGTGCCGCAGTTATATATGCCGCAACCAGCGACAATTGTGACTTCGCAATTATCGCCAATATGAAAATCGTTATAAACGGCCTCCTTGTGGCCAGTAACACTGATGACAACTGGAATATGGACTGCTTCATTTTTCGTATTCGGTTTAATGTAGATATCAATGCCGGATTTGTCGGTTTTTGATTCGATGTTAATGTTTTTCGAACTGCGACGGCTGATTGATTTGCCGTTAACACGAAAATTATATGCGCCTTCCGGGGTATCATTTATATCGGCAACTTCGCGCATGAGGCTACGTTCGATTTCATCAAGGTCCATCATGATGCGAGATCCTCCTTTGAAATCTTGCCGTCACGAATAATTACGACGCGATCCGCAATGTCGATAATGCGTTTTTGGTGAGAAATTACGATGATGGTGTGATCTTTGCGCAGCTTTTGGAATACATTCACCAGTCGACTAAAGCTCCAAATATCGATGCCGGCTTCCGGTTCGTCAAACACCATGAGTTTTGCGTTGCGCGCAAGTACGGATGCGATTTCGATGCGTTTGAGCTCACCGCCAGAAAGTGAATTATTGATTTCGCGATTGAGATATTCCTCGCCGAGCCCAACAGTCTCAAGTAGTTTTTTGTAGTTAGTCTTATTATCTTTTAGGAATGTTTCTTGACCAGTTGCGGCAACTTGCAATAAATCCTTAACCGTTAAGCCTTTAAAATGTAGTGGCTGCTGAAATGAGTAAACAATGCCAAGTTTGGCACGGTCCGTGATGGACATTTGGGTAATATCTTGCTTATCGAAAATGATTTGGCCGGAAGTCGGTTTATTAATGCCCATTATTATTTTTGCAAGCGTAGACTTACCTGAACCATTAGGTCCAGTAATAACAACGAACTCACCTGCTTTGATTTTTAGCGACAAGTCATCAATAACAGTACGTTTCTTAGTGCCATTTTTAACCATAAAAACAATATTTTGCAAGTCAAGCATAGGTTAATAATAACACAGATGAAATGATTCTAACTATTGCGTCGTCTGGCGGATTTACGACCGAAAACTATGAATACGAATGTAAGCGCAAGGGCCACAAAGGCTACCATGATTGGTAAGATGCTATCAATGGTCTGCGGATTGTCCGTAATATTATCTTCGACTGGATCAGCATTATCGCCATCGCCCGTCGAGGCTCCTGGATCCGGATCAGTGCCGGTACCTGGATCTACGCCTGGGTCTGGATTAGTGCCCGGATCTGTGCCCGGATCTGGGTCATCGCCTTGAGCGATTTTAGCATACTTGAAGGTGAGATAAACATCCGATGTGCCCACGATATATTCCTCATCGTTAGCAATAGTATATTCTTCAAGCGCATAGCCAGACATGCCATAGAATTCCGCCACTTCACTGGCTAATTCTTTAATATTAATTATGCCGCCAGTGTAAGAATACATGAATGACGCCTCCTTCTCAAAGAGTTTGCCATCGAAATATGTCGTAAAGAAGAAGCGTCTAGGCTTAGCATCGATGATGTAGGATATCGTATCACCGTTGTCTAGCCTGACCGTTACTCTAACACTGTCAATTGGAACACTTTCTTTGATCCGAACTACGCCCGTATCTTCGTCGTACTCTATCGTAACTTGCTTATCTGGGTCCTGCATAACTGCTTCCAGTGAAAAGTCTTTGTCTTTTAAAAAATCGAGTTTTGAGAAGTCCATTTTTAGATGAGGCACACCTTCATCTTCGTACTCCATTTCAGCATATGTAGCTGTACTAACAATTACTTCTCCGCCTTCAAGAGCTGATTCGTCAATTAAGAATTCATCAAGTTTCTCATTGTTCTCAATATTTAGTTTAGATATCTGATTACCACGAAGGTCTAGGGTTTCAAGTGCTACATTTTTCGACAGATTAATCTTATCAATAGAATTATTAGCCAGATTCAACCTTTTTAGATTCGTGAGCTTTTCAACACCGCGAGTATTGGTGATTTTTTCGCCGCCATCAGTGTAAGCGCAATCTAGCTCAGTCAATTCTAGAACTTTGTCGACTTCGATTGTTTCCTCAGTGTATTCGGCAGTTTCTTGCTCGTTGATAGTATTCACGATACATAAGCGGAGCGCTTCGTCCGGGAATAACTCTGAGAATGTCGTGGCAGTCTTGATTGTGATTGGGATAGCAATTTTTTCCACAATCATGTAGTGAATCGAATCTTCTGGCATATAGTCGGCTAGATATTCAGTCTTTGCCTCGTCGATGAATTCACTTTCATCTCTCCAAATGAATCCTTGAGGGAGCTCAATCTCTCCAAGAGATTGGCCCGAATAGGCAGATATATCGGTTGGAATTTCATATTCTGGCATCAGGAAGTTTGCATACAACGTCAGATCAATCTTTACATCCTTATAGCCTTTTTCTGTATCAAAGATAAATGTGACCGTATTGTATCCCCCGCCCAATGAATCCATGCTACCGTCGTTGTATTTAACCTCATAATCGGTAATGATTTCCGGCTCGTCATAGATTTTGTCTTCTTCCTCGTCGTAATAGAAGATTTTAATGATGAAGTTGTCTGGACCGACGGTTTCAAATGCATTATATTGGCGTCCTTCCGGGATTACCTCGAACGTAGCATTTGCTATGAGTGGCGGTTCTTCTTCTAAGTCGTCAAGTAATATATATGGGTAATTTAGCTCTTCGACGCGCTGTTTAGCATAGCTATCGCTCCAGACCATAAATACAGTTCTGGATGGCGTACCCATACCGGAGCCGCTAAATGATATATCGTCAATAGACGTGACGGATCTTGGCATGGTAACTCGCATGAGGTAAATGCTTTCAGAAAATGCATTCGGCTCAATTGTTTCGACGCCTTCCGGAATCTCAATTTCCATTAGTGAGCTGTTATTTCTAAAGCTGTTTTCGCCAATTACCTTCACCGATGCAGGAATTTCCGTGTTATATGAGCCAACAACGATTTTATTTTCCGCCGTCACGATGATTGCATTGCTAGAATCGCGGCTATCATAAACTGGGTTAGCCGAATCGACTTCGATTGAAGCGAGATTGCTAGTTCCAATGAAGGCATTGTTTGATATTTCTACCAGCGATGCTGGAACATATAGTTCCTCGAGTTGACTATTCATGAATGCCTCGTCCTTGATAATTTTGAAATTATCACCTAACTGAACAGTCCTTATGCCGGATTCAATAAACGCCCTATTCTCAATAATCTGAATAGAATTAGGCAAATCAACACTCTCGAGGCTCTTACAGTTCTCAAAGATGCCTTCAGGAATCGTATCTTCACCTTCGGCTATCCTGACGCTCTCCAGCGATATATCATCATGGAATTGATAACCGTCATATTTTGTCCAAGTGTTGCCATTGCCGTCGCCATAGTTTTCAGAAATAAATGAAATGTTTGCGTCAACTTTTACTAGATTTTTTAACCCAGAGAAGGCCCAAGCGCGAACTTTGATTTTATCGCCAAGGTGCACAATCGTATGAATATTTTGGAGTCTTTCACTCTCGTGCGTTCCACTGAAGCCATCGATTAGTTCCATAGAAGCAGGTATTACTACCGTTTCAAAATGTAAGGCGTCTTCGGAATCTGGATATACACACCTATCGATTACGTCCGAATTGCCGTTAAACATACAGCCACTATAAGATCTAATTACGGTTTTGCCATCAATCTGCTCCGGCAAATATAGCGTCTTAATGTTTAAACCGTTGTCTCGATATTCAGACAGGGCCACTTCCCCGTCGTTGTTATAGTCTACGGAAAGCCAACCGTCTTCCCAATCGCTCGGATTCTCAACCGTAAAAGTGGTAGTAAAACCATCATATTTTACCGTTACTTCCTGATTGCCAGTAGCGTATGGATCGTATCCGGTAATTGTTACGTCAGTACCCAAATCTCCAAGCGCTTTTTCTTTCTCGTAGCCGCTAGCATATTTGAACTTAACCTTCGTTGCGAGAATATTCGTCAAACTAGCATAGTTGTATTTCGTCAAAATTGGTTCGACGATTTCTATTCCGACCTGCTGCTCAATCTCAAAAATTGAGAATTCGTCACAAGATTGGCTCGTTTCTGTACACAGCGTGGCTCCGTTAAAGTCAATGAAGCCCCAACCGAAACGACCATCTTTACCTTTGGCGCCCAAATCCACGACGCGGGTTTTCAAGAAACTAATCGTATCCTCAAAAGTGATATCTTTTTTGAAGCCTCTGGCGATAGCGACAGCAGCTACAGCATGTGGCGTAGCCATTGAGGTGCCGCTCATATTACCATTAATTGATAGAATGTCTACGCCTGGTGCGGTAAAATCTACCATCGGACCAAAGTTCGAAAATTCCGCAAAGACATAATTACTGTCTACAGCAGAAATGGAAATCGTGTTATCAAAGCTGGACGGGAAACTACGTTCGTTTGTCGCTTCGTTACCAGCTGCCGCAACGCCAATAATATTGTTTTCTTTGGCAGCCTCAATTGCTAAATACTCAGCATCTTCGTAATTATACCCACCGAAACTCATATTCATAACGTCGGCATCGGTGTAATAGGTGACATAATCGATGGCCGCAATAATATCAGTTGAATAAATCTCTCTTGAACTGGTCATTTTTACGGACATAATTTTGACGTTATCCGGTGTACTCTCTGCGATTGTACCCGCAGTGTGCGTACCGTGACCAAATTCATCTGTGACCTTGGTACTATTCGTTTGTACGTTAAATGTACCAGCGAGCTTGCCTTCGAAGTTTTGGTTAAACAAATCTACATCGAGACCAGTATCAAGAATAGCGACAATTACATCATTTTTGTTTGGGTAGTTTTCGAGAAGCTCTTTTGCGTGATCGAGCCCCATTTTTTTCACACCCCATGAGTTGAAGGAATCACCATCATCGCCATCATTGCTAAAGGTGCGGATAGCATTCTTGGCGACTTTGATTTCCGGAAGATCACTCATTTGCTCATAGGCAAGATTCTTTGCCTCACTAGAATCGAATTCTAAGAAATACTGATTATTGGCAGCCTCAATTACATTTTTAGCTCCATAGGTGTTCGTTAGAGGACTTGCCGATGTGACGATAAGGATATTGTTCTTCGCTTTGTCGTCCTTAATCTCTGCATAGTCGGAAAGGTATTTTTCCATGAATGATTCAGGGAGTTCTTTGATGTTGATCAATGGATTTGAGCTCTTAGACGTGCTGCTCTGCCCCAACATCGTAACTATCGAAATTCCTAATACTAATAAAGCTGCAAAAATAGCAGCCTTCAACGTCCGCCCGCAAAAAGCGGATATTTTTCTTCTCATGGTCACACCTTATAAGTTTTTATCTGTTGTTATTGTTCGTAACTCCAGACAATCCACTCAATAATTATATAATAATTTTTGAATGAACAATAGCGTTTTCATGAAAAAACATAAAAAAATGGTACACCCGGGGGGATTCGAACCCACGACCCCCTGTTCCGAAGACAGGTGCTCTAATCCACTGAGCTACGGGTGCACTAGGGATATTATACCACGCAGATAAGAGACAGCGTTTTGACAAGATTGCGCGGGGCGTGATACCGTTATTATGACCTATGTAAAATAGGTGGAATCCTTTCAAAGGAGGTGTCGCTATGTATCAACTGAGCGTGGAAGACAGAGAATACCTTTCCAAACTCAAGCCGAAGGATGACATTTGGAGTCTAGACATGCTCAAAGTGAGAACGGTCAAACTGTTGCGCGAACAGAATATTTGGACAATCGACGACTTGCTGCAGCTGGAGCCTGTAGCATTGATGCCCATTGGTGGCATTGAAGACGATCAACGCGATTTGTTGTTGGCAATCACAAATTTTCTCTTCAACGGTGCGTACGACAACCTTCATGGCTAATACGATTAGCCATGCCCCGCTGCGTGCGGGGATTTTTTATTATTAAAGGGGTGGACATAGTATAATTATGGTATGAAGATTCGCGAAAATGTACCAATATCAACATTAACTACAATGCGCCTAGGTGGTAACGCTCGCTATGTGATCGAAATCGAGGAAGACAAAGATCTTGCCGAAGCGTATATTTTTGCGAAAGAAAAAGATTTGCCGACTTATATCTTGGGTGGCGGCAGCAACGTGATTGGACGTGATGGCGGGTTTAACGGCATTATTTTAGTAAACAAATTGCATGGCATTTACGTGATTGATAGCGACGAGAAAAGCATTCGTCTCTGTGCAAAAACTGGCGAACTTCTGGATGATTTAGTCGAATATAGCGTAAAGCTCTGGAATGGCGAATCATATGGCTACTCCGGCATCGAAGCGTTGAGTAAAATTCCTGGCACTGTGGGCGCGGCGCCGGTTCAGAATGTTGGCGCATATGGTCAGGAGATCAAAAATGTGCTGCACTCTGTTTGCGTGTATGATTTTAAAGACAATTGTTTCAAGCATATGATGGCTGACGAGCTTGATCTCGGATATCGCCATAGCATCTTTAATACCGGTGATGGCGTAGGAAGATACTTTATTACTAGTGTAACCGTAGAATTAAACAAGAATTGGCTTAAACCACCATTCTATACTTCCCTCCAGGCATTTTTTGAAGAACATAATATTACTGAATTTACGCCACAGGTTATTCGCGATGGTGTAGCCGCCGTACGTGAGAGCAAATTACCGGATCCAGCGGTGGAAGCCTCGGCTGGCTCATTCTTTAAGAATGTTTATATCTCGGAAGACGAAATTCCAGCCGCTGAGGCAAAAGGTATTATGGTTTGGGGGGGCGGGAAAATCCCAAGTGGTTGGCTAATTGAAAACGCAGGGCTGAAAGGCAAAGTATTCAACGGCATGCGCGTATCGGAAAAAGCAGCTCTAGTGTTAATTAATGATTCTGCGAAGAGCTACGCGGACCTAGCCAAAGCACGCGAAGCAGTAATTGATGCAGTCTATGAAAAATTCGGTTATAAACTCGAGCAAGAGCCGATGGAGTTAGGAGACGAATGAAAGAATTAAACGGACGAGAATTGGCGGGCTACGTAAAAGAAAGGCAGGCGCGCCAAGTTAGGCAACTACGCGCAAAAAAGATATTTCCAAAATTAGCAATCTTTTACGACAACGATTCTCCGGTAATTGCAAAATATATGTCACTAAAGCAACGCTACGGCGAAGATATCCGGGTTGACGTTGAAGTTATTAAAATATCCAAAGATGATGCGCGCGAAAAACTACAAGCCGCAGCAGACGACACTGACGTAACTGGAATTATCGTTCAGTTGCCACTTGCTGAATGCGAGATGGATATTTTGGATTTGATCCCACTAAATAAAGATGTGGACGGATTGCGTGGCGAGTCCGATACGGCGACCGCCATGGCGATTCATTGGCTTCTGACTGGTTATGGCATAGATTTGGAACATAAAAAGCTTGCGATCGTTGGTCGCGGTAAGCTTGTTGGTGCCCCGCTCTACAAAATGTGGACCGATAGCAAATACGACGTGTCGTTATTCCATCGCGGCGATGATTTAGACAAGCTTGTCGATTATGACGTTATTGTCACTGCGACGGGCGTGCCTGGGTTGATTGCAAGCCGCATGATTAAATATGGTGGCGTAGTCGTTGATGCCGGCACGGCTTCTGAAGGCGGAGTGATTAAAGGTGATTTAGACGATGCTGCACGCGAACGTGATGATCTGACGCTGACGCCAAAGATTGGTGGCGTGGGTCCGCTAACGGTCGCAATGTTATTCGAAAACGTAATTCGAACGGCGAACAAATAAAAAAACGGCTCCTTGCGGGAGCCGATTTTTTAATCCATTTTAACGCCAAGACCAGACTTAACGTCTTTCTGCATGTTACCCCTGAGCGTGTCGCCAGACGAGGAGTTCAATGTCGTAATGGCGCCAGAGTTCGCGCTCGTGACCATAGCGGCACCACCAACGGCGGAGAGGGAGCCAACTTGACGGCCATTGCTGTTAATGGAGGTGAGGTGAGAGACTTGCTCGGCGGTCATGCCGGAAACGATGCGTCTCTTGCGGCTATCGGAAACA
>JAFRWP010000002.1 GCA_017437945.1 Candidatus Saccharimonadota bacterium
TAAAATGCACAAACACGCGCCAGCATAATATGCCATGAAAGCGGTCTGGAAAATCGTCTTCTAGTACATTGAATTTTGCCGTTTTTAGACCTTGCTTTTTGAGTGCTTCCAGAAATGCTGGTGCCACGTCCGAGGCCGTCACGTCGTAGCCAATGCTTTCAAGAAATTTTGTGCTTTCACCGTCTGCGGCGCCAATTTCGAGTATCTTCGCGCCCTTTGGTAGAGTAGAGAAAGCTTTTTGAAGTTTTTCGTTTAATTTTGCACGCTTTTCGCGAGCATGTTCTGGTCGCATGGCGTCGTGCGCAACAGAATTATCTAGATACTTTTGCGCAGTCTTGTCGTAAGCGGCTAATGTCTTCCGATTTTCCTCACTCATAATCTTATTATAGCAGTAAAAAACTCCCCTTATTATGGTATAATTTTCAGTATAAAAGTGTATAAATGGAGTTATTTTTAGCGTGAAGACGCGTTTCTTTAAGTATCTAAAAAAACATCGCCTGTTTCTAAGCGTGATGGCCCTGGGCTTTATTGCCCTCGCAATTCAGATGATCAATGTTACGATGTATGCCGACGATTATGTATTAGGCGCCATCAGTAGCAAGGGCATCCCTGGCATGATTGAGCACTCCATTTATCATTACTTCAACTGGGGTGGCGGCTATACTCCGGGCATGGTAATTACACTCTTAATGCTCCATCCTATTGTCTGGAAATTACTCATTGTATCTTTAGTCTCGCTTTTCGTCAGTATGACTAGCCGTATGGTTTGCAAAGATGACGACAAAAAACGCGCCATGTTCGCCACTGTACTCTGGACCTTCTTCTTTGGACTTTCAATTTTCCTAACTGGCGAAACCATTTACTGGCTTGATGGTGCCATGGCCTATCTATTCTCATCCTTCCAGGCCTTCCTCGTTTTCTATTTCCTCTACACGCGCATGTTCATGGGCGACAAAAAGAAATACGACGTCGTTTTGCTCCCGCTCTTTTGTTTCTTCGGCGGCTGGAGCAGCGCACAGAGTGGTGCCGTCGCTGTACTTATCGCCATCGTTTTTGCACTCTATAAGCAATTCTTTAAGAAAGAGAAGGTTAGCGCACTTTGCTGGACCTCTGTTGCGCTGACGCTCATCGGTTTCTGCATTTTCTACTTTGCGCCAGGCAATGGTTCGCGCATGGGTACTTTCGAAGAATATGCTGCGCTCTCATTGCCGCAAAAAATCCTTTATCGTGCGCCAAGCGTCTTCGCGCTACTATTTAATGGTCACGATTATGACGCTACCGCGTTGTCGGTTTTCGTTTATTTGATGATCGGTCTTGTTTCGCTCCTCGCTATTGAAAAAGTCCGCAATGAGAAAAACCGCAAAATTAAAATTCTGTCCTATATTTGCTCTGGCATTGGCCTACTATTCACGATTGGCTATGTTTTGACCTTCATCCCGGTTCCGAAAGTCTCTGAATTGATGGAGCGCGTCTATCGTTTCCGCGAACTCTACAATGTCGAGATTAATGTTAAACTCTTAGCCGGCCTCGCGTCATATGCTTTGGCTGCATTAGCTACCTGCGCCACCATCATTAACGCCTGGATTCTCGACTGGAAGAATAACAAAAAGCCATTCATCACAATGGCTATTGCCGTATCCTTTGCGGCAGAGTTTATTATGGTGATGTCGCCATACAGTCCGCTCCGCTCCGCATTTTACAGCGTCATGTTTGCCTTGTGCGCAATCGCCGCACTTCTTTATCAATGCATGGAAGCCAAAACTCGCATCTTTCCAATCGCGCTTATCGTTCTTGGCTGCGTCAACTTCTATTTTGCCCTCATGTATGCGCTGTTCTATGTCCTGTATTGCTGCATCCTGAAACCGAAAGACAAAGACAAATATCGCGTCGACTTGCTAGTCTTCATGATAACGCTCGGCCTTTATGCGCTCGCCAATTATGGCATGATGGTCTACAAATATTACGTCAACAAGCAGATATACGATCAAAACGTCGAACGCATTTTAGAGTTCAAGAATAGCTCGCCGGAGTGCGAAGAAGTCTGCGTCGTGTTCTTGGTTCAGCCAAGATATGGGGAATATGGTTTTACTGGATTTGCTGGCATTGATTGGATCGAAGAGGCCGTAGTCGATTACTATGAATTGCCAGAAAACGTCGATTTTGAATATGAGGAGGTCACCGAATAATGAAAGGTATCATTTTAGCTGGCGGTAAGGGCACCCGTCTATATCCAATTACCAAATCTACATCCAAGCAGCTTTTGCCGATTTACGACAAGCCGATGATTTATTATTCGCTTTCGACGCTTTTGCTCGCCGACATTAAAGAAATCCTGATTATCTGCATGCCACGCGATCTCGAAGCATATCAGAATGTACTTGGGGACGGTAGCCGCTTCGGTATTCGCATTGAATACGCTCTTCAGGAAGAAGCTCGTGGCCTCGCCGACGCTTTCTTGATTGGCGAAAAGTTCATTGGTAAAGATTCCGTCTGTCTCGCGCTCGGTGACAATATCTTCTACGGCAACGGCATGACCGGCATCCTCGCCGAAGCTAAAAGTATGCTCAAAGGCGCCGTCATTTTTGGCTATCGCGTTGCCGATCCACGCGAATACGGTGTCGTTGAATTCGACAAAAATCATCATGCCATTTCGCTTGAAGAAAAACCTCAGAATCCAAAATCTGACTATGCTATTCCGGGTCTATATTTCTACAACAACGACGTCGTTGAAATCGCCAAGCAGGTCAAACCAAGCGCCCGCGGCGAGCTCGAAATCACTACCGTCAACAATATGTACCTCGAAAGAGATCAGCTCGACGTCAGCATCCTTCCGCGCGGCATTGCCTGGTTAGATACCGGCAACCCAAAGAACTTGCTTGAGGCTAGCATGTTCATCCAAACCATTCAGGCCCGCCAGAATCAGTATGTTGGCTGCCCAGAAGAGGTCGCTTATCGTCGTGGCTTCATTACCGCCGACAAGCTTAAGAAAATCGGCGAAGAACTTCAGAAAACCGACTACGGCAAATATCTTATCAGTATCGCCACGGAGAAAAAGCAATGAAATATTTAGTCACGGGTGGCGCCGGTTTCATCGGCTGCAACTATCTTCATTATGTAGTCGAGAAATACCCAGATGATTTCTTTTATTGCCTCGATAGCTTAACTTATGCTGGTAACTACAACTCCATTGCTGATCTCGAAAAATATCATAACTATCGTTTCATCAAAGGTGATATTCGGGATAAAGATTTTATTGACTCACTATTCGACGCCGAACGTTTCGACGTGGTAGTAAACTTCGCCGCCGAAAGCCATGTCGATAATTCCATCAAGAATCCTAACATTTTTGCCGAGACGAACATCCTTGGCGTATTAAATCTGCTTAACGCCTCGCGCAAAATTCACATCAAACGCTTCCATCAGGTTTCGACTGACGAAGTCTACGGCGATTTATCATACGATGCGCCGGACAAATTCTTTACCGAAGACACTCCGCTCCACGCTTCGAGTCCATATTCTGCTTCCAAAGCTAGCGCCGACCTTGAAGTAATGGCTTATGCGCGCACCTTCAAGCTACCAGTCACTATTTCGCGCTGCTCGAATAACTACGGTCCATACCAGTTCCCAGAAAAGCTCATCCCGGTCATTATTAAAAAAGCTCTTCACGACGAACCGGTGCCGGTCTATGGCCAAGGCCTCAACATTCGCGACTGGATTTATGTTAAAGATCACTGCATTGGTGTCGATGAAGTAGTCCGCCACGGCAAAGTTGGCGAAGTATATAATCTCGGCGGCCGTTCTGAGCGCCACAATATCGACGTCGTAAAAGCCATCTTGAAGCATCTCGGCAAACCAGAATCGCTGATTTCATTTGTCGAAGATCGTCCTGGCCATGATTTGCGCTACGCTATTGACTGTACTAAGGCCGAGAAAGAACTTGGCTGGAAGCAGTCTCACGTCTTCGAGGAATGCCTTGGCGAAACCATCGATTGGTATCTCGCGCATCAAGATTGGCTCGAAAACATCGAGAGCGGGGAATACCGCAATGCCTACCAGCCGAAGAAAATTGCTATTATCGGCGCGAACGAATTCCAGAATAAACTCATCGTTAAAGCCCGCGCCAAAGGTTACGAAACTCACGTTTTTGCCTGGGCGGCCGGCGATATCGGCGAACGCACGGCGGATCATTTTTACCCAATCAGCATCACCGAAAAAGATACCATCCTGCAAAAATGCAAAGAAATCGGCGTCAGCGGTGTTTGCTCTATCGCCTCGGATTTAGCTTCGATTACGGTCAACTACGTCGCTGACGGGCTCAAACTTCCGGCTAACCCACTTTCCATCACCGACTGGTGCACGAACAAATACCTCATGCGCGAGAAACTCCAAGAATCCGGCATCGAGGTCCCGCATTTTGTCAAAATCTCTTCTGAAAAAGATTATTCCAAAGTAAACGAGCTCAAGCTTCCGTTCATTATTAAGCCGACCGATCGCTCTGGCTCGCGCGGTATTTACAAAATCACAAACAAATCTCAAATTAAATCTGCGCTCGACAGTGCGCGCAGCGAATCGTTTGAGAAAAGCGCCATCGCCGAAGAATTCATTGAGGGCAATGAATATAGCTGTGAATTTATTTCACAAAACGGCAAACATCATTTCCTCGCGATTACAAAGAAGTATACTACCGGCGCTCCACATTTCATCGAAACTGGCCACGCCGAACCATCTGATTTGACTGACGAGCAGGCCGTAACGGTACTTAAAACCATCGAAAAAGCGCTTGACGCTCTTGGCATCCAAAATGGGGCCAGCCACTCTGAGTTCAAAGTCCAGCCAAACGGCAAAATTGGCATCATTGAAATTGGCGCCCGTATGGGCGGCGACTGCATCGGTTCTGACTTAGTGCGCATTTCGACTGGTTTTGATTTCGTTGGCGCCGTAATTGATGTCGCTACTGGGGCATCTATTGATGATGACCTCCAGAAATGCGGCACCAGAAATCTCGCTCTCATCAAATTTCTTTTCAATTCCGACGACATTAACTTGGTTACTAAAGTTATGAAGGAAAACCCGGACGAAGTATTTTATTGTAGTGAATTCAATACTGGCATCACGGAAGTTACCGACAGTAGCAACCGCCTCGGCTTCGTCATCTTTGATATTGATACTCGCCAAAAATTTGAAGCCCTAAAGAAGGAGCTATTTAATGAAAACCACTAAAAAAATCTCAGTCGTAATTCCGGTTTACGGCTGTCGTGGCGCTCTGGTTGAACTTTGCGAACGCCTTAACAAATCACTCAAAAAAATTACTGATTCTTACGAGATCATCCTCGTCAATGATGGTTGTCCGCAAAACTCTTGGGAGTCAATTGTCGAAATCTGCAAAGACGACAAGCGCGTCAAAGGCATCGAACTATCACGCAACTTTGGCCAGATGAAGGCCATTCTTGCTGGTCTAGACAATGCCACCGGTGATTATGTCGTCGTGATGGACTGCGACTTGCAAGATCGCCCAGAAGAAATTGAAAATCTCTACAAAAAGCTCGAAGAGGGATACGATGTAGTTTTTGCCAAACGTGTTTCGCGCAAGGATAAAAAACGCAAAATCTTCATCGCCAAACTCTTCTATAAGATTTATGGTTTGGCCGCTGGCGTTAAATACGATCCGGAACTTTGCAACTTCAGCATTATGCGCCGCAACGTGGTTGATGCTTATTGCAGCATGCGGGAAGAGCATCGCGCTTTCGTAATGTATGTGCAGTGGCTCGGCTTCAAGCAGGCTACGCTTCCGGTTGAACATTCCGAGCGCAAAGAAGGCAAGAGCTCTTATAGCCTTCGCCGCCGCATCAAGCTCGCCACCGAAATTCTCCTTTCGCAGTCCGATAAATTCTTGAAGTTTATCGCCATCGCCGGTTTGATTATCAGTCTCCTTTCATTTATTGCCATCATCGCCATCATCATCGTGCATCTCTTCATTTACCCGCAGCTTTCTGGCTGGGTCAGCACAATCTGCATGATTTGCCTAATGAGTGGTTTGAATATTTTCGTGGTGGGTATCGCCGGTCTTTATATCGGCAAAATTTTCATTCAGGTTAAAGAGCGTCCGCTTTATATAATTCGTACAACCCTAAACGAGGAGGAGAAAAAATGAAGAAAATAATTGTATTTGGTGCAACTGGCAATCTTGGCTCATATTGTATCGACTATCTTCTTGAAAACTTGGACCTCAAAAAATATGAAGTCATCGCAACTGGCCGTCGTTCGCAAAAAGATAGCGGCATTACCAAAATTCCATACGTTCAGGTCGACATTACGAATAAAGCCGATTTCGAAAAGCTCCCACAAAAAGATGTTTATGCCGTGATCGATTTTGCCGGCGCTCTCCCAGCCTATGTCAATTATACCGATGAAGATTACATTAAAATCAACATTAACGGCACACTCAATATCTGTGAATATTGCCGCAAATCTGGCGCTGATCGTATTGTCTTTACTCAGACTTGGGCCGACCTCAACGGCTACCTCAAAGAGGGTAAACCACTCAAAGCTGATTTGCCGCGCAAGCCAATTCTAACCGGCGACCATGCGGTCTATTGCATCACCAAATGTGCAGCCGTCGATCTATTAGCTCACTATCGCGCTGAATACGGCATTCGTGATTTCGTTTTCCGTTTGCCGAACATTTATCTCTACGCTCCAACCAAGTACTACTACGTAAATGGCGAGCAAAAGAAAATTGGCTATCGCTACATGATCGATCGCGCCATCAAAGGCGAGCCAATTGAATGTTGGGGCGATCCAAAAGCTGGCAAAGATATCGTTTATGTCAAAGACCTTTGCGGCATGATTTTCGCTGCATTATTCGTTGATCGCGAATCCGGCATCTATAACGTCGGCACCGGTGTTAAGACCAGCATGGAAGACCAAATTAAAGGCTTTATTAAAGTCTTTTCGCCAAAAGGTCATCCATCCGAGATTGTTTACCGTCCAGAGAAACCAAGTTGCGACCAATTCGTGATGGATATTAGCAACATCAAGAGCGAACTCGGCTACACGCCAAAGTACGATTATATTTCTTACTTGAAAGACTATAAGAAAGAGATGGAAAAAGACCAAAAGGAGGGCAAATGATTAATTTTACCGAGCCATCGATAACCGATCTCGAGAAAAAATACGCACTCGATGCGCTCGAGCATGGTTACCTTTCCGGTGACAAGAAATACACTAAGCTATGTACGGAATGGTTCAACGCCAAAGGTTACAAGAATTTTCTCTTAACCACTTCTGGCAGCTCCGCGCTCGAACTTGGCGCTTTGCTAACCAAGATTGCGCCGGGCGATGAATTTATCGTACCGTCGTTCACTTTTTCCTCGACTGCGAACGCCTTCATGCTGCGTGGCGCCAAGCCGATATTTGCCGAAATTGAACCTGGCACCATGAATATCGATGCCGATAAAATTGAAGCGCTCATTACCGATAAAACCAAAGCTATCGTACCCGTCGACTACGCTGGTGTTTCTTGCGACATGGATAAAATCATGGTCATTGCCAAGAAACACAATCTCTTCGTCGTCGAGGATGCCGCCCAGGCCGTTGGTAGCTTTTACAAAGACGAGCCATGTGGTCTGCGTGCCGACATCGCCTGCTTCAGCTTCCACGAAACCAAGAACTATTGCATGGGCGAAGGCGGCGCTGTCTACATCAAAGACGACGAGCTGATGACCGAGGCAGAAATTATCCGCGAAAAGGGCACCAATCGCAAACAATTCCTCAATGGTCTCGTGGATAAATATTCTTGGTATAAAATCGGTTCATCGCTTTTGCCATCCGACTTGCTCGCTGCTGTACTGTACGGGCAACTCGAACGCTTTGATGAAATCATGGAAAAGCGTCTTCACCTCTGGAATTATTACTATAATTCCTTTGAGAAACTTGAAAAAGCTGGTTGCATCACCCGCCCGACTGTTCCATCCTACGCCAAAATTAACGGTCACTTATTCTATATCTTGCTCAGTGACATCGCGGAACGTAACGCTATGCTCGACTACCTCCGCGCCCATGAAGTTGGTGCTACTTTCCATTACGTACCGCTTCATAGCGCGCCGCTTGGTCTCGAATATGGCTATAAGGAAGGCGATTTGCCGATTACGGAAGAGTACGCTGGTCGTTTACTGCGCCTACCATTGCATTTCAATATGACAGACGAAGATGCGGCGACGGTCGTAAAAAAGGTGGAAGAATTCTTCAATGGCAAAAACGACTAAGACTAAATCTAAACCGGCTAAGGCCGAATCGACGCCTGCGCCAGAAAAACCTACTTCGGCCAAAAAGAAACTTTCTGGCTACGTCATTCTCCATATCGCGATCTTCATTTTGTCGCTCGCCTCACTCTGTTCTAAGAAAGCCTCGACTTACGACTTTATGTCGTGGGGCTTCGTCCTGTTTTACGGCGGCGTCATTGCGGCACTCTTCGTGTACGCCATCATCTGGCAACAAGCTCTTAAGCGCATGCCGCTGGTGGTCGCATTCGCCAATAAAGTTGCCACACTCTTTTGGAGTTTGATTTACGGCGTCCTGCTATTTGGCGAAGGTATTCGTCCGAATATGATCATTGGCATTCTAATCGTTGTTGTTGGCGTCATTCTCGTGGTCAGCAGTGAAGTCGAGAAGAAGGGGGTAGACGATGGAAAGCGGTAAAGTCATTCTTTATGCCGGCATTTACCTTGTTGGCGTCATTATCTCGGCATTTTCGCAAATCTTGCTCAAAAAATCTGCCAATAGCGGCGAGAAATCAATCATCAAGCAATACCTCAACGTGCGCGTCATTTCAGCCTATGCAATGTTCTTTGGCGCCACGCTGCTATCAATTTACGCTTACAAAGTTATTCCGATTACCCTCGGCGCCATTTTGGGCACGCTCGAGTATGGTCTTGTGGCTATTCTCGGCCATTTCCTACTCAAAGAAGAACTGCGCCAAAAGCAAATTCTCGGCCTGATTATCATCATCGCCGGCATCATTTGCTACTCAATCTAAAACCACAAAAAATATCCCCGGAAGGGGATATTTTTTAATTAGCGACCATCTTTTAAGCTGTAGTGTTTGCGCTTTTCGCTGTGCTTGTGATTGTTGTTGCGATTAAGCTTGGCTTTTGCAACAATCTTTTTAATCTTGCGAGCCATAACTACTTATCTTCCTTTGCGGCCTTCTTGGCAGCTTCTTTCTTTGCTTTGGCAGCTTTGTTGCCGAGCTGAGCTTTGAGAGCAGCAGCTTTCTTAGCACGAGCCTTGAAGCGGTCAACGCGACCCTCAGTATCGATAATCTTCTCTTCGCCAGTGAAGAATGGGTGAGAAGCACTAGAAATTTGCATCTTTACGAGTGGGTACTCTTTTCCATCCGTCCACTTGATGGTTTCGTCCGACTTTGCAGTAGAGCGGGTCAAAAAGGAAAACTTAGCCTGCTCATCGGCGAACACTACAAAGCGGTAATCTTTAGGTTGGATTGATGTTTTCATAATTACAGCCAATTATATCAGATAATTCACCTTAAGTAAAGTGTGCTAAAATAACGGTAGATAAATAAGGATAAGCATTTTTGTATGAATTCCGATGATCGAGATTATGGCATTGGTGCCGAGGCTGCTCATCAGGCAGACTCGATTCAAAAACAGATGGCTGCCGAAGCTATCGCCGATGCACCAGCACAGCCAGAGGTGGACAACTCTATCATGGCTGGCATAAAGACCGATGAGGAGATGAAGCCTTTCGGTGACATCATTAATGAGAGCACCCCAGACAAAGATACGGGTGCGCTTGTGTCAGATTTGGAATTAGAAAAACCTCAAAAGGAAAAAGAACCGAAAAAGAAAGGTAAACTCGTCATCATTTGCGTCATTGCCGTTCTTGTTTTAGGTGTGGCGGGTGTAGCCGCTTGGCTCATGTTGTCTAATACAGCATCGAACGAACAGGGTGGTGCTAAGGCAGATCCTCAGAGCAAAGCTTTCTTCGTTGAAGGCGAGGACGGCGATGCCTCTTATGCTATCTACAACGATAAAGGCGAAAAGCTAACGGACTATTCATACGTCAAAGAGAGCGACTTTAACGTCAGTGGATACGCGATTGTCAGAAAGATCAATCAGGATGCTCAGGGGCTTGTTGCTAACACTGGGAAACTCTCGGTAGCATTTGGTGAATTTGAGACTATTTCTGAATTCGGGCCATTTTATATAATCACCAAGCGTGATGCTGATACATACCTTACGGACGGCTCAGGTGACATCCTTATGAGAGTCCTAGACGTAAAGAACGAGAATCACCTTTACTATGTATTTGATGGCGAAAAGTCATATATCTTTGACAAGAATGGTGAAAAAGTCTTCGAAACCGAAGGGAAATCGTCCATTCCGAAGCCAACTTCATTGGGTAAAGTTATTTGTCTAAACTACAAAGAAACCGCCTGCTTTAGTGTTGAGACTGGCGACAAGCTATTCTCCTTCAAGACCGACAAAAAGTTAACCAATAACTCAATTTCGGACAACCTTCAGTGCGCCACTTTCTATGACGAAAAGAGTCATAGATATACCTATAATAGCGTTACGGGCGCCTTAAGGGATATCGGTCCTGAGACTACAATCCTAGCGCTTCAGCATAAGAACGACATTGGCTGTTTCTTCATTAAAACCGATGATTATGTCATGGGTTCAGATGGTGTTAAACTTGCCATCTCGAACGGCAAAACAATCCTCGTAAGCTCTGCCCAAATCGTAGTTCGTGATGCGGATCATTTCGCATATTATCAATACAAAGAAGATGGCGGTCATACCTACACGATGCGCTCCGGTGGTGATACGAAGAGATATGATACTGGTATTGATGAAGTGACCATTTCGGCCACAAATAAAATGATTGGCATATCCTATGGCGGAAAGCTGTATATCTACGAGGATGGCCCAGATCCGGTTTACATCATTGAAGATAAATACATTCAGGCCTCTTCGATGAGTGAAATGAACGAGTACGGCAACTTTTCGACCTATAATTATGTCGTTAACAAAGATAAAGGCGTTCTCTATCGTAGCCCGAGCCGCTTATATGTATCTGAGAAAAATGGTTACTTTGTGGTTCGCGAAAGCCTTAAAGATAACGGCGGATATGCTGGCGTACTAAATGCCAAGGGTGAAGTAATTATCACCGAAGATACCTATACGACCATCAAGTTCGCCGGTGATTTCTTCATTGCGGTTAAAGACGATAGCTACTCACTGCTAGATGGCGAAGGCAAAGTGTTGCTTGAGAAATACGACAGTATCAGTGTGCTTGATTCGCATATTGAAGCCCTCAAGGGCGGGAAGACCGAATACTACACGCTCGATATGAAGAAGATTAAATAGCATCAAAAATCCCCCGGCTGGGGGATTTTTTATTTGTCGCGTTTATATAATTTGCGGGTAATATCTTCTAGTACCTGCGTGCCATTCTCAAGTTGATAGTAGTGGCGCACGTAAAAGATTACGGTCACCAGGAAAATCAACGTCACTACGCCCGTGCAGCCTTTCATGATGCCACTATAGATGTCGTTTGGCAGCATTAGCATTAGAGCCAAGAATAGGATAAAGAAAATAATCATGAACAGGGCAAAGAAAAAGGTCACAATCAGATGAATTAGGCGTTCGTGCTGGAACTGCTGTGTCATCGTCTTATGGTAATCTATCAATTCCGCTGTCGGATGTGCGGATTCTTTCTCGATATATTTAATGTAATTGCGTAATTTCTTATCCATAAGCTCATTATAACAAAAAAGCGGCCCGGATTTTTCCGGGCCAAAGTTTGATATTTCTTGGCTCATCTAGGCATCATGCCGGCAGGGGGTTTGTCCGCCGGAGCTTCCGCTCCCGTAGGGGCGTCACCTTCTGCAGGGGTCTCATCGTCGGCTGATTCTTCGCCTTCGATGGGCGTATCAACTTCCGCTTCCGGCGTCGCATCATTCTCGTCCGTCACCGGCTCGTCTACGCAATCACCGAAATCATCCGGCGGCCTTACTTCAACGGTGACTGATCCGCCGACCTCCCTGTAATTATTCGTGTCCTCGGGGTCGACATAATGGTCGCCGATTGCTTCGACTCCGCATTCGATGGCGTCATCGAGGTGAGCTATGTCCCTTTTTGCGATCAGTATTTTAGCCCGTGTTTCGTAGTAATCCGACCGGCTCTGCAGGCTGGTGACGCGGTCGCGCCATCTGAACTCTCTGGCGTTGACCAGCTGCCTCTTTGCGAGATTCTTCAGATAGCTCAACCTGTTCCTGCGATTTTCTCTCAGTAGGACGTTTGCGCCCAGCAATTCCAGCTCATTTTTATAGCCGGAATCAAAGTGCAATTCCTCTTCGTGTCTGGCTTTTTCGGACGTAGACAATAGAAAACACCTCCTATATAAATATGAGTCATACAGAAATGAGAAAAAACGTGCCTGCGCCAAAGACGCAAGTATACATATTATTATATCATACTTGAGCTTAAAAGTCAATGATACCGGTCGTCGTGGCCGATTTTTTGGGCCAAAATCAGCGTTCAAGAGGGTATGTTGTAAAATATACAATGACACTAGATATAGCGTAAAAATACTATTGACTACGCTATATATAGCGTTCTATAATCATAAGCATGAAGAACATCATCTATTTCAACAAAGAAGACTCTGAAAAATTTGACTTTGACCGTTTCAAAAAATCTTTGAACGATTACGCCAAGGTTCCAGAAGCCGATATTAAGGCTGCTCTCAAAGAGCTTGATAATTACGAAAATCTTCATGTTAGCCGTCTCGTTGAGACCGGCGCGCTCCTCATCGCTAAAAATGGTTCGGAAGCGGCCGCCAAGAAGTATTTCGACGCCCACAACCAGTATTTTGGCGAGAAGTTTGAGCGCCTTCGTCGCATCACTGGCTATCTCGTCGGTACACTCGATCGCTGGAACGATGGCAAGAAGGCTGAAGAAGCCGCTCGCGTCAAACATTCCGTCAATTCCTGCATTGACGATGAGACTCGTGCCAAGCGCCTTGAGCAGCAAGCACTCGCCCATAATATCGCCTACAACGCTGCCTAGATTAAGCATAAGCGTCTATCTCTTAAAGATTACTAGTCACACCACCAGAAGAATGGTAAAATGGTGATATGTTAGATATTAATTTCATCCGAGCGAATCGGCAGAAAGTCGAGGACGCCATTCATAACAAGGCTTATGAAATTGACCTCGATGAGATTCTCAAGCTCGATGACGAGCGTAAGGAATTATCTCAGAAAATCGACGCATTGCGCCAAGAGCGTAATCAAATTTCCGCTAAGATGAAGGGTGGCAAGCCTGATAAGGCTTTGATCGAACGCGGCAAGGAACTGAAGGTGGAACTTTCCGAACTCGAGTCCAAGCTTTCAGAAGTCGAACCAGAATATATTGCCAAGCTCAAAACCGTTCCGAACGTCCCAGAAGATGACGTTCCAGTTGGTCTTACCGAAGACGATAACCAAGTCGCCGAAGTATGTGGCGAGCCAACCAAATTCAAATTTACGCCAAAGAATCATTTCGAAATCGGCCAAGCTCGTGGCTGGATCGATAAAGAGCGTGCCGCCAAGGTTTCCGGCGCTCGCTTCGCCTACATCAAGGGCGATATGGTCAAGCTGCAGATGGCGATTGTTAACTTCGTCATGAATAGTCTTTCCGACGAGAAAGTTATCAAAGAAATCATTGAGAAAAACAAGCTCGAAGGCCTCTCTACGAAGCCATTTACGCTTGTGTTACCTCCACTTATGCTTCGCACCGAGATGTATGACGCTATGGACCGCCTCGAACCACGTGAAGATCGCTACAAGATTGAAGGCGAAGAGCTTTGGCTTCAGGGTAGCGCTGAGCACGTTCTCGGTTCCATGCACCAGGGTGAAATTTTTGCCGAAGCAGAACTTCCAGTTCGCTACTTAGGTTATGCCACTTCCTTCCGCCAAGAGGCCGGTACTTACGGCAAAGACATGGAGGGGATTATCCGTATGCACCAGTTCGACAAGCTCGAAATGGAAAGCTTCTCTACGAAAGAGACCAGCCGCAAAGAGCATGAATTATTCGTTGCCATCCAGCGCTGGCTCATTGAACAACTCGATCTTCCATATCGCGTAATTCGCAAATGTACCTTTGATATTGGTAAACCAGATGCCCGCGGTATTGATATGGAAGTTTGGCTCCCAGGCCAAAACAAATACCGTGAAACGCATACAGCGGATTATATGACTGATTATCAATCACGCCGTCTCAATACGCGCGTTCGCCGTGACAGTGGCGACGTAGAGCTCGTTCACACCAACGATGCCACCGCGTTTGCGCTCGGACGTATCATGATTGCAGTAATTGAAAACTATCAAAACGAAGACATGACGATTCGTGTCCCAGAAGTTTTGCGTAAGTATATGGATGGAAAGGAGACCATATAAAATGATTGAAAATATAGATATTAGCGGCTCTAATTATAAAGTCGAAGAAAGCTTCCAAAAGTATGTCCAAAAGCGCATCGGGAAGCTCGATCGCTATCTTCCACGCCAGAACCGCAAAGATCTCGTTGCTAAGGTGGTCGTTACCCAGGTAAACCGTGACCATGGCAACAAGTATGAAATTTCTGCAACACTTGATATTCCTGGAGGCAAAGTTTTGAATGCTAAGGAAGAATGTTCCAACACTTTTGCTGGCGTCGATATCCTCGAGGCTAAGCTCATGGGCCAAATTCGCCGCTTCAAGACTGAAAAAACTAACTACGACAAGAAAGGATTTCTCAAGCGCCTTATTAAGAAATAAAGTCGCGTGATATACTAATACGATGAAAGAGAAGAGGTCCGAGAAAAAACAGAGGGTGGCTGAAAAACCAAAACACGCAGACGAAAAGGTTTCAAAGGAGAAAAAAGCTCCAAAAGAAAAGAAACCTACTGATAAACTTGCCGATAAATCCGGCTTGACCATTTTCTTGCAGCATATTTTTGGCGATGCACAGAAGAAGACTCTTCGCCGTCTCGAGAAGCGCGTAGCAGAAATCAACAAGCTCGCGCCAAAGTACGCCGACATGAGCAACAAGGAGCTCCAGGAGCAGACCGAAAAGCTCAAGAAGCGCCTCGAGAAAGCCCAGAAGCAAGTTCTCGCTGCTAAGGCAGTTGAAAAATTGAAAGAAGAAAAGGCTAAATCTAAGAAGAAAGACGACGAGCCTGAAGATAAGAAGCCAAAGAAAGTCGAAAAGAAAGAGCAAAAAATCGCCGAGGCCAACCGCGCGCTCGACCAGATTCTGCCAGATGCTTTCGCGCTCGTTCGCGAGGCTAGCGATCGCGTCCTCAAGCTTCGTCCATTTGATGTCCAGCTAATTGGTGGTATCGTTCTTCACGAAGGCAACGTCGCCGAGATGAAGACCGGTGAAGGTAAGACTCTCGTCGCAACTTTGCCAGTCTACCTTAATGCTTTGACTGGTCGTGGTGTTCATGTCGTGACGGTTAACGATTACCTCGCACAGCGCGACGCCGGCTGGATGGGTAAGCTTTATGATTTCTTAGGCCTATCCGTTGGCGTCATTATTAACGAGGCCAGCTTCAAATATGACCGTGATTATACTAACGAAGATCATGACGATGAGCGCATGCGCCATCTTAAACCATGCACCCGCAAGGAAGCTTATCTCTGCGATGTTACCTATGGTACCAACAACGAGTTCGGCTTCGATTACCTCCGCGATAACATGGTCAAGGATGCCCAGTATCTGCGCCAGCGCGAACTTAACTTCGCCATCGTCGATGAGGTCGACTCCATCTTAATCGATGAAGCCCGTACGCCGTTGATTATTTCCGCTCCAGCTGGTGATAACCCAGAGAGCTACTACCAGTTCGCTAAGGTTTGCTCTCAGCTCGGCGAAAACGATTATATCGTCGACGAAAAACGCCGCACCGTTACTCTTACCGAAGAAGGTGTCGAGAAAGTTCAGAAGATTCTTGGTGTAGACACGCTCTATACTACCGAGAATACTCGCATTGTTTACCACCTTGAGCAGGCTCTCCGTGCTCAAACGCTATTCCATCGCGATAAAGATTACGTCGTCACCAATTCTGGCGAAGTTCTCATCGTTGACGAGCACACTGGCCGTTTGATGCAGGGTCGCCGCTACAACGAAGGTCTCCATCAGGCCATCGAAGCCAAGGAAGGTGTCCAGGTTCGCGAAGAGTCTATGACCCTCGCTACCATTTCCTTCCAGAACTTCTTCCGTCTCTACAACAAGCTTTCCGGTATGACTGGTACGGCATTCACTGAGGCAGAAGAGTTCCAGCAGATTTATGCTCTTGATGTAATTCAAATTCCACCAAACAAGAAGATTATCCGTGTCGATAAAGACGATCTTATCTATCGCACTGAGGCTGCTAAGCTTAAAGCTATTGCCGCTGAGGTCAAGAAGTACCACGAGAAAGGTCAACCTGTGCTCGTCGGTTCTGATTCGATCGCCAACAACGAACGTATTGCAGCTTATCTTGAAAAGGAAGGCATCCCATTCGAGCTCTTGAACGCTAAGAACAACGAGCGTGAGGCTGCCATCATCGAGAAAGCCGGCGAAAAGGGTGCAGTCACCCTCGCCACCAACATGGCTGGTCGTGGTACCGATATTAAGCTCGCTAAAGGTGTTGCTAAACTCGGCGGTCTCGTTGTCATTGGTACCGCCCGTCATGATTCTCGCCGCGTTGATAACCAGCTCCGTGGTCGTGGTGGCCGCCAGGGCGATCCTGGTACCACTCAGTTCTTCGTATCCTGCGAAGACGACCTCATGCGCATCTTCCAGGGTGACCGCATCAGCATGCTTATGAAGCGCCTCGGCATTGATGACGATATGCCAATTCGCAACAAATCCGTCAGCAAGACGCTCGAGCAAGCTCAGAAGCGCATCGAAGGTTTCAACTTCGATTCCCGCAAGAACGTTGTTCAGTACGATAACGTCATTAACCGTCACCGCAAAGTCGTCTACACGATGCGTCGCAAGATTCTCGAAGGCGATAATATCCGCCCAGAGATCTCTCGCCTCTATAAAGATGAAATTGCCGAGCTCGTTCAGTTTAGCTCTCGCGTAAACAAGAAATTCAACGACAACTTCAAGCGTGTCTTCGATCTCGATGATGATCTCATTGATACCATTGGTCTCATGCGCAAAGAGAAAGATCGCTACAAGCTCGCTCTCTCCGCTGTCGAAGAAATGTATCATGACAAAGAGATGGAATTTGGCGAGGAAACCATGCGCAAGATTGAGCGCGAAGTTTACCTCAACGTTCTCGATACTCTTTGGATGCAGCACCTAGAAAACATGCAGCATCTCCGCGAGGGTATCCACTGGCGCTCAGTTGGCCAGCGTGATCCACTCGTAGAGTACCGCTCTGAATCCCAGAAGCTCTTCGATGGTCTCCAGCGCACGCTCCGTGAGGAAGTTATGCATATCCTCCTCAGCATCCGTCAGCAAGATGTTGCCGAAGTTTCTGACGATAAATACGATACTGAGCTCACCAAGATGGCCGAAGGTGCCACCGAAAAGGGCGTGAACGAAATTTCCGCCGGCGAGAAGAATCTCGACAACGAATTCTCTAAAGATGAACATGGCATTACTAAGGAAACCGAACGCGTACCGGCTGCGGCAACTCGTACCGGTGGCAAGAACACCAATCGCAATGCTAAGCGCAATCAAGCACGTAAGAGCAAGAAAAAAGCTCGCCAAAACAAGAAACGCGCTCGTCGCTAGAATCAAACAATCAGAACGCGGTCGAAAGGCCGCGTTCTAGATTCGGCCTAAACATAAGAATTATATGAAACACTCAATCGAAGAAGTTCAACTAAAGAGCGGAGCCAGCGGCCTCCTGATTGACGCGCCAAACTCTGGTGTAGTTAATATGAAGATTATTTTCCGCGCCGGCAATAAATTCGTCCGCAAGCCAGAAATCTATGAGGTCGCCCATCTGATGGAGCACATGGCCTTTGGCTCTAACGCTGAATACCGTGACGAACAAGCTTACGAATCCGAATTCACCAAAAACGGCGCCTATCATAATGCTTGGACCTCTGATTGCTTTATTGCCTACGAGGCTGAATGTGCCGATTTCGAATGGGAACGCATTTTGGCGCTCGAGGAACTCGCCGTCGCTAAGCCACGCTTCAATGAGGACGAGTTGAACAGCGAAAAGGGCAACGTCCGCTCTGAGCTCACCGGCTATCAGAACGATTATTCGCGCTTAATCTGGCCAAAGCTCCAGCAGGAACTTGGTGAGAAAGTTTTGACTTACGGTGAACGCCTCAAGACTATCAACAATATTGAGCTTAAAGATGTCCGCGAACACCATCGCCGCACTCATACGGCGCAGAATATGCAGTTTATCATCACCGGCAACCTTCGTGGTCGCAAGCGCAAGATCATAAATATGCTTGAAAACTGGGACTTAAAGCCAGGCGAAAAGTCTGACATTCCGCTCAGTGCCTTTGTTGGTGCCGACCCAGTCCTAATCCGTCGCAAAGACGCTTCGAATATGTCTTTCGGCTTTTCTTTCATCACCCCGCGTGCGCTTGAACCAAAAGAGCAGTACGCTATGAGCTGCCTCAACCATATCCTGAATGGCACCATGAGTAGCAAAATCTTTGGCACCGCTCGCAAGCGCGGCATCGTTTACGGTATGGGCTCTACGACCGACAGTGATAAGTGGAGTAGCGCCTGGGACTTTGATGGGGAAGTAAACTCCGAAAATGCCGCCGAACTCTTTGATTTGATTGCTATTGTGCTCGCCAAAGTTATTAATGGCGATATTAGCGAAGCCGACATTAACGCCGCCAAGCAATATGCGCTCGGCCGTCATCAGATGCTTGCGCAGACCGCCGATCAGATTAGTAACTATTATCTTCGTGATTACATTACTACTGGTACTTACGAGCCGATGGTCGAGGCACCAAAGATGATCGATGCCATCGATAAGAGCACCATTGTCATTCTTGCTCGCGAGTTTATGCAATCGGGCATCTCCGGCCTTGCCGCTGTTAGCAATATGAATAAAGCCGTCCTTGACGAGCTATGGTCGCGCGTTCTTGGCGCTATCTGATATAATCAGATTAATGGATAATAAAGACATAAAATTAGTTGCCGTTGTTGGGATGTGCGGCAGCGGTAAATCTACGGCCGTAGATTACTTAACTGAGCGCAACATTCCGAAAGTATATTTTGGCGGTGTTGTTTTGAATGCTGTTAAAGAAGCTGGACTTGAAATCAATGAAGAAAACGAAAAGATGATTCGCGAAAGCTTGCGCGAGAAAGAGGGCAAGGATTTCATCGTCAATCGTGTTATTGAGAGTACTAAGAAGCTTATCGAGGCTGGCCAAAAACGCATCGTACTTGATGGGTTATATACTTGGACTGAATATAAAATTCTCCGCAAAGAGTTTCCGAACGAAATGACCGTCGTGGCCGTGGTCACTCCGAAGGCTCTTCGTCGCGAACGTCTTGCAAATCGTCCTGTACGTCCGCTTACGGCCGCCGAGGTAGCTGAGCGCGATCGCAGTGAAATTGAGAACCTCGAAAAAGGTGGCCCAATTGCTATCGCCGATTACTATGTAGACAACTCCGGCACCATTGAAGAATTCCACGAAAGCTTCGGTGCACTTATGAAGAAAATTGGTTTCATCGACTAATATGAAAGATTACCAAATTCCAACCCGTGAGACCGACATTATTGTTGCCGAACTCCAAAAAACTGCCGACATTGCCGGCGACGTTGTGGAGTTTGGCTGCTATGCTGGCGACACTTCTGTAATTCTTGCCGCCGAGCTCAAAAACAATCCTGACAAATGGCTCTATCTTTATGATTCTTTTGAAGGTCTACCAGAAAAGACTGCCGCCGACGAGGCGCCGCAGGGCTGGCGATTTCAAGCTGGCGAATTGCGCGTCTCTGAAGACACGGTAGCACACAAATTTAAGAAGCTTAGTCTTCCGGATCCGGTTATTAAGAAGGCTTGGTTCAATGAATTGACTGACGACGATTTGCCGTCTAGCATCTCTTTCGCACTGCTTGATGGCGATTTCTATGAATCCATCAAGGTCAGCCTCGAAAAAGTTGTTCCGCGTCTGAATCCAGGTGGCATAATTGTTGTTCACGATTACCGTAACCCGGCTCTTCCAGGCAGCGCCAAAGCCGTCAATGAATTCATGGATGCGCATGCCGACGAATACGATTTTCGTCTCGCAGCCACCTTGGCTATTTTAGTAAAAAAGTAATCGAATTACCCAAATTATTAATAAGTGCGCCGGGAAGAAAACGTATCCGGCGTATTTTGGTAGGCGGTGGCCTTTTTTGCCATTATAAAGTGCTAGCGGGACGAATGCGACAATTGACCATAGCTGGAGTGGCCAATTGATTACGGCCGCTAGTACCCCCATCGATATGGTCAGACTAACGGCCAGTGCGGCATAGTAAAGCACTTTTTCTTTCTGTAAGTATTTCCGACAGAAGTAGAACAATACCAGGAGTAATACTGCCGAGAATCCATAATCAACCTGAAATGCGCTGCCAGCAGCTATCAAAAACGGTACACAAATCCACCAGTAACCCCTCTTCTCGAGGCAGAGCATAGCCGCAAACCCCAAGATGAAGCCGAATAATATATTATGGGTGCTATCAAACCCCATCTGCACACCCAACAATAAGTACGGGATGTCGGCTAGTAGTGCGCAGATTGCTAGTCTCAAGAAATATTTCTGCCGCGACTTTGTATGAAGAAAGCCCTCGACGATTCCCATAGCAAATAGCGGCATCGCTATTCTGCCAATAATTCGGGCCCAATCTGGGTCGCCGAGTAGGTATAGGCCAACATGATCAATCGTCATGCAAATTATTGCGATAATCTGTAAAATCGCTGATGTCATATGTCTCTATCTTAGCATAAGATTGACATAAGCATAATTTTGTGCTATAATTAAAAGGTTGGATGCCTGCATCTAAAGAACCTGGAAAGGAGTTGAAGAATATGGAACGGTTCGCCAAGATATTTATGGTTGTTTTCTGGTCTTTCGCTGCAATTCTCTACGGTATCTTATTTATCGCCGGTCTTCCTTTCGAGGTGCTCGCGAAGTCTTTTGACGACGAAGGATACCGCGATTAAGGAGGAAAAATAATGAAAACTGTCAAAAATATCTCTTCCTGAGTCTATTTGCCTTCGTCTGTGCGGTTTTTTCGTCAACTCCATCGCCTCACTCTTGCGCAGAGCGAGGCTTTTTCTTGTCTTATAAACAAAATTATGTTACTATACAGAGCGATTCCGTTGGCCGAAAGGTCAAATAGTTCTTTAAAGGAGTGTGAATTGAATGAAGACGGAATTCCCTGAATGGTACACTAAAGATCTCGAAGAAGTCGCAGCAGCCAAGAAGCGCCTCGGAGAATCAAAACTTCCCATCCTGATTTACTATGCTATTGACCCTCTGCAGTTTTCCGGCGATGGCCGCCCGATGTATTATCACCGGCGAATCTACTATTTCCCGGACGTCGATACAGTAAAGGAAGACGTCCAGTTTACCAACAACGGCCATACCACGGACAATGTTCTTCCTGGCACCGTCAATTTGGCTCAGGCCCTCGCGAAATACGCTTTCGGCGAAAAACCTATCGAGATCGCCAAGTCGGTCAGCGAAAATATCAAAGCTACCATCGACCACATGATGGCTTCCGACAACGTTGGCTCCTGGGAGCAGTTGGGTATGTATCTGCTTGCCTACTACAACCTGTCCAAATAATCTCACCCCGTATCCCGTCCCGCCCACCCGGCGGGGCATTTTTTATTGCTAAAAATCTTTTTTACCCCTGTTTAGCAAACTTGACAGCCGAGTGCTAACGCGCTACAATACAAGCATAGTTAGCACTCACACGGTGCGAGTGCTAAAACATAAATTCGTATTTAATCAAGGAGGATAAATCCAACATGAGTAAAATTATCGGCATCGACCTCGGTACGACGAACTCAGCATTCGCCTACATGGTCGCCGGCAAACCAGAAGTAATCACTAACAGCGAGGGCGACCGTACAACTCCGTCGGTCGTTGCTATTACAAAGAAGGGTGATCGTCTCGTCGGTAAAGTTGCTCAACGCCAGCGCGTTACCAATCCAGAAAACACCATTTACGGCATTAAGCGTCTCATCGGCCGTAAGTATGATGACAAGGAAGTCCAGGACGATATGGATATCTTGCCATATAAGATTGTTCGCAAGGGTGAAGCTGTTGCTGTAAAAATGGGCGACAAAGAATACACTCCGGAAGAAATTTCTGCTATGGTCCTTTCAAAAATTAAGGCCGATGCCGAAGCTTATCTTGGCGACAAGGTAACCGAGGCTGTCATTACCGTCCCTGCCTATTTCGACGATTCTCAGCGCCAAGCTACTAAAGATGCCGGTAAAATTGCTGGCCTCGAAGTAAAGCGTATCGTTCCAGAACCAACCGCCGCGGCTTTGGCTTACGGTATTGATAAGAAGGAAGACGAGAAAATCGTAGTCTTCGACCTTGGTGGTGGTACCTTTGATGTTTCCGTCCTCGAACTCGGTGATGGTGTCCTCGAAGTGAAAGCTACTAACGGTGATACCCACCTTGGTGGTGAAGACTTCGATAATAAAATTGTTGACTACATTCTCGATGATTTCAAGAAAGAGAATGGCATTGATCTGCGAAAAGATGCTGCCGCGATGCAGCGCATTAAAGACGAAGCTGAGAAAGCCAAGAAGGAACTCAGCTCCGCTACTGAAACTGAAATTAACCTTCCATACATCACCGCTGATGCTGATGGTCCAAAGCACCTCGAACTCACGCTTACTCGCGCTAAGCTCGAAGAACTCGTTGAGCCACTTCTTGATCGCCTTGATGGCCCAGTTAAGAAAGCCCTCGAAGATGCCCATCTCAGCACTTCCGATATCGCTGACGTCGTTATGGTTGGCGGTATGACTCGCATGCCAGCTGTTGTAGAGCGTGCTAAGAAACTCTTCGGCAAAGACCCAATGCAGGGCGTGAACCCAGATGAGGTCGTTGCTGTTGGTGCTGCTATTCAGGGCGGCGTGCTCGCTGGCGACGTGAAGGACGTTCTCCTTCTCGATGTCACTCCACTTACCCTTGGTATCGAAACCATGGGTGGCGTGCGCACTCCACTTATTGATCGCAACACTACGATTCCTACCAGCCGCTCAGAAGTCTTTAGTACTGCGTCCGATAACCAGCCACAGGTAGAAATCAATGTTCTTCAAGGTGAACGTGAATTTGCTCGCGATAACAAATCTCTCGGTAAGTTCATCCTCGATGGCATCGCTCCAGCTCCACGTGGTATTCCACAGATTGAAGTTACCTTTAACCTCGATGCCAACGGTATTTTGAATGTTACCGCAAAGGATAAAGGCACTGGCAAAGAGCAGAGCATTACAATTCAGAACTCTGGCAACATGAGCAAGGCCGATATCGAAAAGGCTCAGCGTGAAGCTGAGGCTCATGCCGCCGAAGATAAGAGCAAGAAGGAAGCTGTCGAAGCTAAGAACCATCTTGAGAACGCGATTTATCAGGCCGAGAAGATGCCAGATGAATACAAAGACAAGATTTCTGACGAAGATAAAGACAAGATTAAAGAAGCCGTCAAAGAAGCTAAAGAATCCCTCGAGAAAGACGGGGAAAATAAAGAGAAGCTCGAAGAGGCCGCCAAGAAGCTCAATGATGCTATCATGCCAATCGGCGCTAAGATGTACCAGCAAGCTTCTGCCGACGCCAAGTCTGAGGACAAGAAGGAAGATTCTTCCAATAGCAAATCCGACGATGGCACCGTCGAAGGCGAAGTTGTAGATAAATAATCTCGACTAAAAAGAAAAGGGGCAGCTGATTAAAGCTGCCCCTTTTTGTCTCAATGACAACTTCACTACTCATGAAAAATACGTAACGGTTAAAATCTGTTAAACTATAAGCAGTATGGATACGACAGCAATTATTATTTTGGTGGTCGCAGTCGTGGTTATCATGGCTATGTTTTTCTATTTCACTCACCAAATCTCAAAATTAACTGAAAAAATGAGCGACAAAGTCGACAAAGAAAATCGTCGCACTCAGGACAAAATTGATCAGATGAACGAAGCCGTTAATCGCAAGATTGATTTTAATAACTCACGCGTTCAAGAATCAATCACTAATCAGCTCAATGAATCCGGCCGCCAGATGCGCGACAGCAAGCGTGCTATCGCTGAAATTTCTGCTCGCTTAGCGACCATTACTGAGACCAACAAGCACGTCGAATCGGTTGCTGACGAACTTAAAACTCTTCAGGCCGTGCTTCAGAACCCAAAGCAACGTGGCGTTTTCGGTGAATACTATCTCGATACTGTTCTCGGCAATGTTCTTCCGGTCGGCTCTTATGATTTGCAGTACAAATTCAAAGATGGCGAGATTGTGGATGCGGTCGTTTACCTCGATAAGGGTAAAATACTTCCGATTGACTCCAAATTCTCGCTCGAAAATTACAACCGCATGGTTGCCGCGAAAGATAAAACCGAACGCGAGGCCTATGCCAAAAAGGTGCGCGACGACCTCAAGGGGCGCATTGACGAAACTTCCAAATATATTCGCCCAGCAGAGAAGACCATGGAGTTTGCATTCATGTTTATTCCTTCTGAGAGTCTCTACTATGATCTCCTTATTAATAAAGTTGGCGGCTCAGCCAGTGAACGCGATCTTATCGAATATGCCTATCGTGACAAAAAAGTCATTGTCACTAGCCCGACCAGTTTCATGGCTTATCTCCAGACAATCTTGCAGGGACTTCGCAGCCTCGAAATCGAAAAAGACACCGCCGAAATTCAGGCTCGCGTCGCCAAGCTCGGTACGCATATCAATAACTTTGATACTTACATGAGCAAGCTTGGTAGCTCGCTTGGCACAACCGTAAACCATTACAATACCGCCTACAAAACCCTCGCCCAAATCGACAAAGATGTTGTAAAAATTACATCAAAAGGTGAGACTAAAATCGAAGTCAAACAAATTGACGCCCCACAAATCGAAAACTAAAAGAATCGAATTTTTGTAAACGGCCAGATTCTTGAAACAACTGGTCCAACCACGCGACAATACGGAATTGTGCCGAGACCATTACGCGAATCATAGGAATTTTGGCCTACGCGGTTATCGCCCGAAACGAACAATTCTCCTTCTGGTACGATCATGTTTACGCTGCCAGAAATATCTTTTTTTGGTCCGTCTTCATCAGACTTGCGCGTATCTAAATCAGGATTAAAACCTTCTGGATGCTCATCGTTGAAGACGGTTAACTCGCCGTTAGCCACCAGTACGCGTTCGCCCGGGAAAGCAATCACGCGCTTGATAATGTATTGATCAATTACTGCGGAATTTGCTTCGCAGTTAGTCATAGAAGTATTGCCGCCATTGGCGAATACAATTACTTGGCCGCGTTCTGGTACATATTCTTCGCCATTAAAATGAGCAATGCTGACCGGTACACGGTTTACAATGACACGTTCGCCGTCATGGAAAGTATTTTCCATACTGCCACCAACGACGTTATAACTACGGAAAATAAAACTGTTTAAGATAAAAGCACCCAGTGCTACGGCGCCCACAAAGGCCAAAAAGCTCAAAATATCTTTGAGAGCTGGATATTTTTGTGCAAATGTCGGTTTTGGCTTTGTCTCCATAGACTATATTTTAACATAAGTGGCGAGAATGGGGTGTCCGTGTTAAAATAAATAGAGTCATGGCAGATTTTGTAATGATCCGCAAGGGGCGCAATGCCCTCAGTTCTCTGACGCATATCATCTTAAATATCGCGTTGGCGCTTATTTCGACTGCTCTTACTGTCATTAGCGGTAACTGGGTTTTTGGCGTCTTGCTAGTCCTTTTGTCGAAATGGCGTGTCGTTGCCGTGCGTCCGCGTTATTGGTGGCTCAACATTAAGTCGAATCTTGTCGATTTTACAGTTGGCCTTAGCCTTGTTTTGCTAGTCTATCTATCTGGCACCGAGAATGGTCTTAATCTTTGGCATATCATTCTCACTGTAATTTATGCCGTCTGGCTAGTTGTGATTAAGCCACGTAGCGAAACCGTCATGGCCGAAGTACAGTCGCTCTTTGCAGTGTTCTTTGGCACTTTCACGGCCGCCATCATTGCTTCTAACGTTGATCCAATCGTTGGCGTCGTAGTTTGCTTCATTATTGGTTTTGGCGCCAGCCGCCACGTTTTGGTCCAGGGGGAAGAGCACGATTATACGCTTACAACATTTATCTTTGGACTTATGCTTGCGGAGCTTAGCTGGATTTTCTATCATTGGGCCATCGTCTATAACGTGCGCATCTTTGATTCCGTTATGGTCGTGCCACAATTACCGCTTGCTGCCACGACGATGTTCTTTGTACTGGCACGTGGCTACAAGTCCGCCGTTCGCCATGATGGCAAAATTCGTGTAGATGATATCGCACTACCAGCATTATTTTCAGCTTTGCTTATGGTAGTGATGATATTCTTATTTTCAAGTGCAAGTTTCAACATCTAATGGAAAGGAGTATTGATGGAGAGTGGGACTTCAACAAATTCAACAAACACGCACGACTGGCGCAATTATCGTTCCAGTAGTGCTGCGGCACCACACACTGGATCGGCCGATAACTATATACCAAACACCGAACGTCGCGAACGTCATCGCGATGCTGGCGGCGCTGCACTCGGCTTGGCTATTTTTAGTTTGCTAGTCGGTATTGCCGGTATAGTCTTCGGCGTACTCGCTTTTGTTTACGTTGTAAAAGGGCAAAATGAGCCAGCTCCGCTCGTAAGCCCAGATGGCTATTACGCTGGCAATTCTACTGAATTCGAAGAGACCTCCATCGCTGGTATTGCCAACAAAGTTACTCCTGCCGTCGTCTCCATTGTTTCTTCCGTTTATTCCACCAATTACTTTGGTTATGGCAGCACTAGTCAGGCGGCTGGTACTGGCATGATTGTGACTAAAGATGGCTACATCCTTACGAACAAGCACGTCATTGATGGCGCCACCGATATTAAGGTAATTACTGATGCCGGTGATACTTACGAAGATGTTGAAGTAGTCGGCACCGACCCACTCAATGATGTCGCTTACCTCAAAATTAATGGCGTAGATAATCTACCAACTGTCACTTTGGGCGACTCTAAAACCATCGCCGTTGGCCAGCCGGTATTAGCTATCGGCAACGCTCTTGGCGCCTATCAAAACTCCGTCACTCAGGGCATCATTAGTGGTACTGGTCGCGAAGTTGCCGCTGGCGATGCTAACGGTCGTAATGTTGAATATTTGACCGATATGCTTCAGACCGATGCTGCAATTAACCCAGGTAACTCTGGCGGTCCACTCGTAAATGCTGCCGGCGACGTTATCGGCATCAATACCGCAGTCGCGGGTGATGCGAATGGCCTTGGTTTTGCCATTCCAATTTCCGCCACCAAAGGCATGCTAAATAACATTATTAAAAACAACAAAGCTGAACGCGCCTATATCGGTGTATCATACGTCTCCATCACTCCTGAAGTAGCAAAAGAATACAATCTGTCCGTTAATCACGGTGCCTATGTCAAGAGCACAAATGGCTCGAGCGCTGTCGTCAAAGGTAGTCCAGCCGAAAAAGCCGGAATCAAAGATGGCGATATTATTAGTAAAGTTGGCAACGTCGAGGTTGGCCGCGCCGGTTCGGTTTCTACGCTAGTTGGCGAGTACATGTCTGGCGATACGGTCCAGTTTACGATTCTTCGCGACGGTGAAGAGAAAATTATCAACGTTACACTTGGCTCATACAAATAAAAAACGGGCCGCGTGATAAACGTGGCCCTGAGGGGATATAAGAACGGATTTGGTACAGGTCGTTCTTTTCTTCCTCCTATACCTTTTCCGATTCTCTCAGTTCTTCGATGATTTGGTTGATTAGATCAGTTGATTCGTCAATTTCTGTGCTGAGTCTTTCGAATGGTTTTTGCGCAGCGCTTGCGTTGTCGACGCAATCGACCGCCTGTCGATAATCCGTAGCCGCATCTAGTAACTCTAGGAATGCGCCCAACATGAATGAACACATCGTAAGATATTGAGTTAGTCCAGCGGCGAAAGAAGAAACGGTCTCCAACTCGTCATTCTTCTTTTTAAGGTCACCTTTTAGTCCTTCAATTGTTTTTGACTTTTTATCCAGGACCCTTCGTATGTTTTTGTTCGACCTCGACATCAGCTCATAGTTTTTTACCAATTCGTAAATTATTGAGCTTGGTATATCGACAATCGTGCGTTCCTCCGGGGGTTTATCTTTTGTCGCCTCCTGTTCTTTTAAGTATCTTCGGAGCAGCCGTGTTTTTAGCACGCCATTTTCCGTAATAGGAACTTCTTGAACCTGATCTTGGCCAAGACTACGGCATCGTTGTGAATTCCTAACCGTAATCGTGTGCACATCGGTCTTCAACTAAAACACCTCCTCGTAAAGTGCATTATCTTCCTGCACGCCAAAAAAGCGCCTGAAGCAGGCAGATAATACTATTATAGCACACTTCAGCTAAAAAGTCAAGAAATAGTTTATCGCTCTCCAGTATACCAGCTCGGAATGGAAGCCTCCGGAACATGGAAAAATGCGCGTGTCATATCGGAAACGCCAGACACGTCCCAGTTCTCAATTTGTGATGGCGACATCAAAGAACTCGTATTATAGAACATGGCGCCCATTTTCTTCAAATTGGATATATTCCAACCACTAATACCACTAATATCTCTAAGAGAAAAGGTCCAATAGAACATACCAGACATGTCGGTTACGCTAGATACATCCCAATTACTTAATGCATCTAGATTGGTTAGGCTACCATTACCATTTTTTCCGCGGAACATTGAGGACATATTTTTAACCTTTGATACATCCCAGTTCCTTAGGCCATCAATATTAGCTAAAGAAACTGTATAGGCAAATGCATAATTCATATCAGTTACCTTTGACGTATTCCAATTTCTCAACGCATTGACATCAGTGATTTTAGTCTCGGCGAATGCATTGGATAAAGACGTCACATTTCCAGTATTCCAATTACTGAGCCCGTCAATATTAGTCAGTTGCGTAGCACAGCTAAACAAATATCGCATGTCTGTAACATTGCCCGTATCCCAATTACTCGCGCCATCAGCGTTGGTAAGGCTTGACGCGTAATAGAACATACTAGCCATAGTCGTAACATTACTTGTGTCCCAACCGCTAGCGGCATCGATATTAGTCAAGCTTCCTGAGTTCTTAAACATACTAGACATATCTGTCACGCTTTCCGTATTCCAATTACTCGCCCCGTTGATATTAGCTAATTGTCTGGTATTGTAGAACATAGCATACATTGATTTGACTTTTCCTGTATCCCAACTACTTAAAGAGTCAATATTGGTAATAATAGTGCTGCTGAACATGCTCGACATATCAGTGACCTTACTGGTATCCCAACTGCTCAGACCACTAATGTCGGATAATGAACTTGCATTAGAGAATGCGCGCGTCAAGCCGGTTAAGTTACTTGTATTCCAGTTAGCTGCACCATTTAGATTCGTTAAGACACTGGCGCCTTCGAACATCGCCCCCATATCCGTCACATTGCTCGTATTCCAGTTGCTCAATGCGTCGATATCCGTAATCATTGTCGAGGTGAACATATAACCCATTTTTGTTACGCTGCTAGTATTCCAGCTTCTTACGCCGTTAATATCTGCCAAGCTATTTGCGCCTCCAAACATATATGACATATCATTTACATTACTCGTATTCCAGCCGCTTAAGCTGTTTATGTTCGTAATCGATGATGCTGAGCGGAACATATCAGACATGTTTGTCACGTTTCCGGTATCCCAGTTGCTTACGCCATTAATATCAATTAAATGGTTTGCGTTGTTGAACATATAAGACATGGATGTTACATTCTTGGTGTCCCAAGGACTCAACGCATCAATATTAGTCAAACTTGTATCATTATTGAACATATAAGACATATTAGTCACGTTTCCAGTATCCCAGTTACTCGCCCCATCGATATTGGTTAAGCTAGAAGCGTCATAGAACATGCTACTCATATTAGTCACGTTTCCAGTATCCCAGTTGCTTGCACCATTAATATTCACCAAGCTAGAAGCGTCATAGAACATGCTACTCATATTAGTCACGTTTCCAGTATCCCAGTTACTCGCCCCATCGATATTGGTTAAGCTAGAAGCGCCATAGAACATGCCATACATATTAGTCACGTTTCCGGTATCCCAGTTGCTCGCACCGTTGATATTAATGAGCTTATCTGACCAATAGAACATAAGCGACATATCAGTTACCTTGCTTGTATCCCAATCAGAAATGGCATCAATATTTGTCAAATCGTTCATGCCATAGAGAATTGAGCCATAGAACATGCTACTCATATTAGTCACGTTTCCGGTATCCCAGTTGCTCGCACCGTCAATGTTGCTTAAGTTGTCATTATACATGAACATGGACCCCATATTTGTCACTTTGCTAGTGTCCCAATTGCTTAAGGCGTCGATGTTTGTAATATTCCTCGCGCCGAGGAACATACTGCCCATTGTTTCTACATTGCTAGTATTCCATTTGGCCAAAGCGTCGAGATTGGTAATTTGATTAGTTCGCATAGCGCCACCACTGTGAAATAGCGATCGCATATCCGTAACATTTGAAACATCCCAATCGACTAATCCAGAAATATCGGCTAAATTCTTTGTACCGTAGAACATTTGCGACACGTTGGTTACTCTAGAAGTCTTAACTTTACTCGCGAAATCTAAATCCGTAATGCCGTCAAAACCATAAAACATATTTGCGGAATTAGTATTTAAATAAATATCTTCGGCATCAGTATATAAATACAGTGTGCCATTATCAAACCAGGCGTAAATCGGCAAATCAGAGTTAGGCGCCGACAATTGATTATTGCTATTATTTGTATCTATGTCGGTATTGATGGTGTCGGTCCAAGTGATTTTTGTTACGGTGGTATTAGAGGCATTATAAGAGTAAGTGGATTGTCCGGAAAGCCTTTTCATTTTTACGTTTACGCTATTACCTGAATCAAACGTCGCCACGGCGCGCTGGTGCATAATTCCGTCTAGGGATTTAGATATATTGGGTCTTGTCCAAACAGCGCGAATGTAAACATCCTCCTCTGGCATTCTGAAATAGTCGTCGTTAATATAATTAATTCCGTAATTTTCTATCTTCCAACCCTTGAAGTTATATCCCTGGCAGGATAACTGATTGTTTTGGAATTCTACGGTAGTGTAGACCGTATGATTGCGCGTATCCGGGACGGTTCCTTGGACTTCACAACCGTCTGGCGCATTGGCGTTATATATTACGGCATATTTATCTCTCAATACAGGTGTCTTATAACTATCAATTATCTCTCCTGGCACTTCTTCGATATTGGATGTAATAATCTCGTGGAAATTAGTTGGCAACAAAAGAACATCGTCCGAGCTATTTATATAATTAGTCTTAAGGAGCAAATCGATCGTGAGCGTGGCTTTTTGGCCCGAACGGTATAACCCACTTATATCCCATAAAACTGACCAGTTTTCGCTGTCGACTTCGATGCCATTGCCGTAAGTTCCGATAGATGCCGAAATAGCATTGGCTAAATCTTCGTTGCTTATATGTCCTTCATTATCAGGGATACCTAACTGCCAATAAGTAGTATCAATATAGTCGACTATTGTAAAACTATTATAAACGTACGGCACTACTGTTGCCATAAAAAGAACATTATTTAATGACTCCATGCTAGCCAAATACTGATTATCGGAAACGCGTTTAATAGGTTCGTAAATCACGTCACCCATTTCATATTGGATGCCAGTTACCGTCGCATATGGATGTAAAGATTTAATTAACTGATATTGGGCTACCTCGTTTGGGACCTCTTCGTTTGGAAAACCGTCCGTTAGAAAGAGCAATATTAATTCCGTGTCGTCCTGTTTTTGGTAGCCGTCCAGCACCTCTAATGCTTTTATTAAGCCTTGATTATAGTTTGTCGTGCCAGTCGTGCTGATATCATTTATATAATTAATCATTTGGTTCTTATCATCAGTAAAGCCTGACACAACCTGTGCATCCGTACCGAAAGTCACTAAAGCTACGCGGTTACCTTGGTCACTCAATAAGACATTTACTAAATCCGTAGAATCTTCTTTTACTTGCCTTATCTTATTTCCCATCATTGATCCGGACTGGTCGATAATTAATAAAACATCAAGGTGCGTCGTGTCATTATATTTCGCAACCGATTCAACCTCGAATGTCACCCGCGCTTTACCGGTACCTATCCATTTAGCAGACTTTGTAATCTTCCAAGAACCCGGATCGTTATTAGCAAAGTTACTATGCTGAGAGCTAATCTCTACGGACGGTACTGGCACATCGGCAGCTTGCGCTTTTAGGAATAATGAAATCGCGAAAGATACCACAAAACCAACAAACAAAAACATCGCAACAAAAACCTTGCGATGCGAATGGAATCCAAACTGACGTTTATTTTTGTGGAAAAATAACATTTTTGTATTGGTGTTTTATTTTTAGTGTTTATTTTCCACAATCCACTGCCTCGATTTAAGCATAACAGGGAAGAAAAGTCAAGTGCTAAACGAAAAACATCTAGCGTAATCTGGAAATATATGTTAAAATAACCAAGTAATTAATTTTAATGAATCAGCCTCTATATAAAAGAGGCGAAGGAGAAGGTTCAAATGCCTGCAAAAGCAGATATTAAGGAGCTTCTTGCTGCCGGCGCACATTTTGGTCACAAGACCAGCCGCTGGCATCCAAAGATGGCCCCATACATCCACAGCAAGCGCCAAGGCGCTCATATTATTAATCTCGAAAAGACTGTTGAATGTCTCGACGAGGCTCTTCCAAAGATGACCGAGCTTACCTCTAAGGGCAAAAAAGTCCTCTTTGTTGGCACCAAAAAACAACTCAAAGACGTCGTCAAAGAGACGGCCGAATCTATCGACATGCCATATGTCACGGTTCGTTGGGTTGGCGGTATGCTCACTAACGTTGAAACCGTTAACAAGCAGATTCGCAAGCTCAAAGATCTCGAGCGCCGCATGGCTTCTGGCGAACTCGAAAAACGCTACAGCAAGCTCGAAGTTCAGCGCTTCCAAGAAGAAATCGATCTTCTCAACGAACGCTATGGTGGTATCAAAAATATGACCGAACAGCCAGTTGCTGTTATCGTCACTGATGCTATCCAGGACAAGAATGCTATCAAAGAAGCTAAGACTCTCAATATTCCAGTTTTCGCTATCTGCGATACGAATACCGACCCAAGTGTTGTTGACTATCCAATTCCAGCCAACGATGACGCTATCAAGTCCGTCAAACTTATTCTCGACTATTTTGTCGCCGCTATCAAAGACGGCAAAGCTAAAGTTGCAAAGAATTAAATTAAACAGGAGTTTTTAAAATGGCAGAAAAATCTGCAAAAGAAGTAGCCGGCGAGGCAAAAGCAATCAGCATTGAACTCATCAAGAAGCTCAAAGAGCTTTCTGGCGTTGGTTTAACCGATGCAAAGAACGCTCTTATCGAAGCTAAAGGTGATTTCGATAAAGCTCTCGCTGCTATGCGCAAAAAAGGTCTTACGAAGGCTGAAAAGCGTGGCGACCGCGAAACTCGCGAAGGCGTTATCGAATCCTACATTCATGATGGCCGTCTTGGCGCTATCGTTGAGGTCAACTGCGAAACTTCTTTCGTAGCTAAGACCGACGAATTCAAGACTCTTGCCCACAACATTGCTATGCAAGTCGCTTCCATGAACCCACAATGGGTTTCCGAAGATGAAATTCCAGCTGACAAAATGAAAGAAGCTCGCGAAGAGGCAGAAAAGTCTCTTACCGGCAAAGAGCCAGCAGATCGCAAAGAGCAAATCATTGCATCCAAGGTTTCCAAAGCTTTCGCCGATCGCGTACTCTTGAATCAGTCTTATATCTTTGACGAAAACAAGACTGTCGCTGAATACATCAAGGATACGATTGCAAAAACTGGTGAAAACATCACCGTTAAGCAGTTCAAGCGCATCGAGCTTGGCGTTACTGAGTAATTAGGGCTCATCAAAAATCTCCGCACAATTGCGGAGATTTTTTGTTAGATTTGACTTAATATTTTTCCGGCCGAATCATGGATTACCAAATCTGCTACATTATCGAAATCGGTCGTATCACGGTTGATAACGACAATATATTTTCCATCAAATCGACGCGGTAATGCGGCAGCTGGATAAACCGCCAGGGAAGTACCGCATACTATCAGACAATCTGCTTCCGCTATCCATTTTTCCGCTTGCATCCAGGCGTCCTCCGGCAATTCTTCGCCATACAAAACTACGTCCGGTCGCACCATATCGTTGCATTTTTCGCATCGCGGCACGGCGCGTTCGTGCTCAAAAATATAATCTCCATCATACTCCGCACCGCATGCTACACAATGACATTTTTGCGTCGTCCCATGCAGCTCTACGACATTTTTGCTGCCGGCTTTTTGATGAAGTCCGTCGATGTTTTGTGTTATTACGCCAAGCAATTTGCCGTCTTTTTCCCACTCGACCAGTTTCTTGTGCGCCGGATTTGGTTCGCATTTGCGCGCATCAAGTTTTTGGCGATAATATTCGAAAAAGACTTTTGGCTCATCGAATAAACAATTGTCGGACAGCAAATATTCTGGCGAATAATCGTCAAAACGCACGTCGTGCTGATTATATAAGCCATCCTTGCTGCGGAAATCTGGTATTCCGCTTTCCGTCGAAACGCCGGCGCCACCAAAGAAAACAATTTTATTGCTATCTGCGATGATCTCTTTTAATCTCGCAATTTGGTCGTCGGTTTCTGTGCTCATTTTTTCTTTCTGAGATATACGGCCCAATATATTACACCTACGAATAGTGCGCCGCCAATTATATTACCAATTGTTACTGGCAGTAAATTAGCGCCAAGGAAATTACCTACATTAAGTGCTGCATCCGCACCGCCGCTGAGCATATTTTGGAATAAACCGGCTGAAATATAATACATGTTTGCTACGCTATGCTCGAAACCGCATAGCACGAACATCATAATCGGGAAGAAGAGGCCGGCAATTTTGCCACCAACGGTTTTAGCCGCAAACGAAATCCAGACCGCAATACAGACTAGAAAATTGCACAAGACGCCTTTTAGTACAGCATCCCAAAACGGTAAACTGCATTTTGCGACGGCAGTCGAAACGATCGAAGCGCCAACTCCGCCACCAAACATATCTCCTGTATGCGAGAAAACAACCGCGGCGGCAACTAGAATCCCTCCGACTAAATTTCCTAGGTATACAATCCCCCAACTTTTTAGGAGCTGCTTTAAATTAATCTTTTTTTCAATGAACGGAATAATTAATAGGCAATTTCCCGTAAACAACTCACTACCCGCTAGCAGAACCATTGCTAGACCGCCCGGAAAAACCATTGCGCCGAGTAATTTGCCAATCGCTGCCCATGGCGCACCTGCGCCAGCAACGGTTGATGCTATGCCGCCGATAGCAATAAAAGCTCCCGCCATCACGCCGAGCAGGAACATTTTTCCAGCCGTTAGAGATACTTTGCCCACGCCTATTTTTATATAATTCTTCGCGACTTCCGCCGGCGAATTTAGCATTGTTACCTCACTCATATACCCTAAGCATATCACCTCTTGACAAAAATGCCAAAATATATTATTCTGATAGTATAGGCCTTGGGAGGGCCTAAGTATTTTGAAACGGGGGATGAGAATGTGAGCAGGGAAAACGAGAAAACGCTGGAAGTCTACAACCGATTGGCAAGCTATTACATTAGTAATCGATCACGGAAGCACGGCGAAGAGCCGGCCAAATACGCCGCGAAGTGCGAGCAGAAAAAGCGTCGCATGACATGGTATATGGAAGGAATGTCGCGCAACCCGTCGGTATTGGAAATCGGTTCCGGCGCCGGCGATGACGTTCCGATGCTTAGGGAGCTCGGATGTCGTGTTCAGCCCAGTGACGGGGCGCAGGCCTTTGTTGACATATTACAAAACAAGGGATACTCTCCGATGTTACTGGATGTTTCCAAAAAAAACCAAATCAGCGGATTCTACGACATGATTTACGCGAACCATGTATTTATTCATATGACGGAGGGGGACCTTTATCGCATTATGCCCAAAATCTACGGTTCGCTGCGGCCAAAAGGCCGGTTCATCTTCAACGTCGGCAATATAGACGCTGAAGGAGGACGCAAAAGCGGCTGGATTGATCTGCCTGGTTTCCACCATCTGGGTGCTGACCGCTATTTCCAGTACTGGAAGAACACCGCTATCATCACACTCGTCGAGAACAACGGCTTCGTCGTCGATAAATACCAAGTTTATGGCGGAGAAGACCACCGGCGCTGGATCGAAATCTGCGCCAAAAAGACATAACCCCATCAAAACGCGTGCCACCCTACAAGGGTGGCTTTTTCTTTGTTATAATACTCTCAAATCGGAGGAGCTATGCGTAAAGTTCGCATCAATCATATTTATCAGCATTACAAAGGCGATAAATACATCGTTTTGGGTGTCGGAAAGCATTCTGAAACCCTAGAAGAACATGTTATTTATCGAGCACTTTATGGCGACGGTCAAATCTGGGTTCGTCCAATGAATTTATTTATTGATGAAATCGATCATCAAAAACACCCTGAAATTAAACAGAAATACCGCTTCAAAGAATTACACATCAAAAGTGTCGCGCACTAAGCCATCAACTTTACTGCGTTCTATTACTTCGCGTACATTCGCATTTGTTGGCGAGACGCCTTTTTTCTGCATTTGTTTGCCAATTTTGCGACCAATCATTGATTCTTCTTCGGAAAAAACACAGCCACAATATTTTTGCATATATAATCCAACGCGTCGCGCTTCGTCTTGGCCTTCGCGCCAACCTTCGCGAAAATCGCGGTATACAAATTCCAATCCATATTCTGCAGCGAGTTCTTGCATCAACTTTGCGATAAAATCATGTTTCTGGTAGATGCTATATAGCAGCGTCGTTGAAATCGCATCAAAACCATTATTTTTCGCATACTCACAAGCTGCGCGTAAACGTTTTGGATAACAATAGTCAACGCAACGTGTAGTTAATTTGTCGGAAACATTTTTGCAGAATTCATCCAATCCATATGCGTCGTCGAGCTGTAAATCTACGTTGACGGTTTTCGCATATTCAATCAAGCAATCACGTCGCGCTTTGTATTCTGCGTATGGATGAATATTTGGATTAAACCAATACAATGTCGGCTCAATGCCTTCCGTGCGTAGGGACTTAATGCAATAAACACTGCAAGGCGCGCAGCATGTATGTAGTAATAATTTCATGCCCACATTATATCAATAAAAAATATCCCCCGCAGCCAGTGGGGGATATTTTGTTGTTTCCGTTTTATTAGTTTGCGTATTCTTGGCCAGAAAGTTTGGAGGCGATATCGGAAAGATAGAAACCGATAATACCACCGATGATTGGGAAGATTACGTAAGTAACCATCATTGGCATGAGCGCGCCCATTAATGCATCGAAGCCTTCTGCGGTTGCTGGGAGCAAGCCATACATGAGGGCGGAAGCTGGATTCATAATGAATACGTTATCGCTTGGAATGCCAAGGTAGTTAGAGCTGATAATTACTGCGAATACCATTGCAATAAATACGCCAGTACCTACAATCGCGGCAAATGTATAAACACCACGTTTGTAGTTAAGCGCACGTGCAAAGAAGAATGCAAGAATGATTGCGCCAGCAAATTCGAGCATCGTGATTGGCCAGAAGAAGCTAAAGCCTTCGGTCGTTGCTGCGAGATCACTTGCCGCAGTAAGGGCAGGAAGTGAAGTGGAGGCAGCATCGATATTACCAGAAGCAAGACCAGCTTGGTAGAAGCCGTTAACGATGATGAATGCGAACCATGCACCTAGAATCTGCGCAACGATATATAGAATACCGCGGATTGCAGAAACGCGGCGGCTAGCCATCATACCAGCAGTAATGATTGGGTTGAGATGTGCGCCGGAAAGCTTAAATACGGCTGCGGTGACACCAATGTAACCAAAAATCATATAAAGTGGGTTGAATAAGCCGAGTGTTAATGCGATGCCGGTGATAAGACCAGTACCAACAATCTCAGCGATGATAGCACCGATGATTTTTGTATCTTTAAAAATTGTTAAAATGTTTTCTTTTGAATCGCCTTTACGTGCGAAGAATTCTTTAACTGGATGTGACTTTTCCACCTTGGACACAATTACAGTTTTTTCGGCTTCTACCTCGGACTTATCTGCTTTGGTAGTTACCTTTTTGGTAGTTTTGGCTGCGACAGACTTTGCTGTTTTGGCTTTAGCGCTTGCTGTTTTCGGCTTCACGGAAGCTTTCTTTGCAGCAGACTTTTTAGCCGTTTTAGGCTTACTAGTTGCCATTTCTCCTCCTTTTAAAGAAATATATGTTTTTATATTAGCATAATAACTAAGAAAAATGCTACAATTTACCCTATGGGAATTTTAGTTGAAAAAGACGAAGAAAAATCTCAATTACAAGAACGCATCGCGGCTGACTTACGCGAACGCGCATACCGCACATCGCAAAATGGCGGCGATGATGACGATGATGTGGATTTAGAAGAAGATTCTGTATATATAGAAGGCACGCACAAATCGCGTGGCTCTGCAATTTTCTGGATTGTTTTAGTAGTTTTGGCGTTAATTGCGCTTGGCATTATTTTCTTCTTGAAATAATTCTTAGATTTGCCGCTAGAATGGCAACCATATCTGTTTTTATATGGTAAAATAATATGTATATGTCAACAGTAGCGGAGTTAAAAGCTGAGCTCAAAAAGCTCAATGCTGAATATGCCAAAATCAAGGACGTGCCGGCCGAAAAACGTGCCGATTTTGGTAAAGAACTCAATACCAAAAAACAAGCGATTATGCAAAAGATCGCTGATGCCGAAGCGGCGGCAGAAAATGATTCTGTATTGCCAATCGACATTACGGCCCCATGCGATATTAATGCTAAGCAACCAGAGTTTTTGACAGCAGATTTTGGTAGCAAGCATCCACTTATGACCGAACTTGATCGCGTCATTAGCATTTATCAAAGTATGGGTTTTGATATTATGGAATCTCGCCAGCTCGACGATGAATTTCATATGTTTGACAGTCTCAACTTTGCCAAAGGTCATCCTGCTCGCGACGGTTATGATACTTTCCGTACCGAAGAAGGTTTTATCCCGCCTGCCCATACCAGCACGATGCAACATCGCGTTCTAAAAACTTACAAGCACAAATTGGACGAGGGCAGTGCAATCGCAGTAGCGGTTCCAGGTCGCGTTTATCGCAATGAAGACGTGGACGTTACGCACGAACATACATTTTATCAGTGCGAAGGCGTTTATGTTTCTAGAACTTGCACGCTCGGCAATATGCTTGGCATTCTCCGCGAATTCTTCGAAAAATATTACGGCCAAAAATTAAACATCAAAACTCAACCAGGATATTTCCCATTTACGGAACCATCACTTGAATTCTTAATCGAAAAGCCAAAAGTTCTTGGCGGCAAGGGCGGCGATTGGCTTGAAATGCTCGGTTGCGGCATGATTCATCCGAATGTCCTAAAAATGGCTGGCATCGACCCGAACGAATATCAAGGCTTTGCGTGGGGTGGCGGCATCGATCGCCTCGTCATGCTACGTTACGGCCTTGGCGATGTCCGCTACTTTGAATCCGCGAAACTTGATTTTCTTAAGGAGTTCACATGTTAATTTCATTAAATTGGCTTAAACGCGGCCTTGACGAAATAACCATTTCTGACGACGAATTAATTCGTTTAATTGGTGCTCGTCTCGTTGAGGTTGAAGATGTTTATGATCAGACCAAAAAATACGAAAAAATTTACGCCGTAAAAGTGATTTCTGCCGAACCAATTGATGGCACTCATCTTTCACTTTGCAAAATCGATGATGGTGGCGTTGCTGATAAAGTCGAGCGTGATAAAGACGGCTACATTCAAGTCATGTGTGGTGCGCCAAATGTTCATGAAGGCATGTATGCAGTTTGGATTGCTCCGGGCGCAATTGTTCCTTCGACTTTTGGCACCAATGAGCCGTTCGAGATCGGCATGCGTAAAATGCTTAAAAAATATGACAGCTACGGCATGATGGCTGGTGCTGACGAGCTCGATTTTGGTGATGACCATACCGGTATTGTTGAATTGAATCCGGCCGAGGTTCATCATCCAGGTGAATGCATTTTCCACCTATTCTTAGATTTGCGCGACAAAATTCTTGATATCGAGAACAAATCTCTCACGCATCGCCCAGATACTTTTGGTATTCTTGGTTTCCGCCGTGAGGTAGCTGGTATTTTGGGGCAAAAACATATTTCTCCAGACTGGCTGATGGATCCAGAGCCAAATTTCGACAATGATCCTTCTATCAAACTCGACATCAAAATTGATGAAGAGCTTTGCCCGCGCTACACGGCAATCGTGCTAGAAGTAAAACCAGACTGGCCGAAGAAATACCTAAACAATAACGATACATTATTGGCTCGTTCCGGCATGCGACCAATCGATCCGATTGTTGATTTAACAAATATTTGCATGCTCGGTTTCGGACAACCACTTCATGCGTTTGATTACGATAAATTTGTCAAAGTTGGTGGCACTAATACGCCAAAAATTATTGTCCGTGCAGCCAAAAAAGACGAAAAACTTACGCTGCTGGATGGTAATGAGATTACGATGAATCCTGACGATATTGTGATTACGAGCAACGATGTTCCAGTCGCTCTCGCTGGTGCTATGGGCGGCGCCAATACGGCCATCGACAAAGATACGAAGCGCGTCATTCTCGAATCGGCAACCTTCAGCCTTTATAATCTCCGTAAAACTCAGATGGCGCATGGCATCTTCTCGGAAGCCATTACCCGCTTTACAAAAGGCCAACCAACCGGACAGACCCTTCCAGTCGCACTTCGTTTTACTGAATCGGCTGCACCATATTTGAAGCCTCTCGCATTGTTTGATAGTCAAACCGAAGAGCCTGCTCCGATTAAAGTAAATTTGTCGCTTTCGCAAATCAATGGTTTGCTTGGTACTAATTTCTCCGATGAAGAAGTTAAGCAAATCCTTGAAAACGTCGAATTTTCAGTCAAACTTGGCGAGCATATTACTGTAACCGTACCATTCTGGCGCACCGATATTCACATTCCAGAAGATGTAATTGAGGAAGTGGGACGTTTATCCGGTTTCGATAATATCAAACCAGTTTTGCCGCTCCATGCTACTTCTGATCCGAATCCTATGTTCGGACTCAAAACGCAAATTCGCAACCACTTGGCTGCTTGCGGCGCAAATGAAGTACTAACCTACTCGTTTGTCCATGGCGATCTCATGAAGAAAGTCGGACAAAATCCAGATAATTCATACAAAATCGTCAATTCGATTTCGCCAGAACTTCAACATATTCGCCAGACGATTGTGCCAAGTCTACTAGACAAGACATATGGCAATATTCGCGCTGGCCACGATAAGTTTGCGTTATTTGAAATGAATCAAGTCTATCCACGCACGAATGGTATGGATCAGGACGGTGTTCCGGAGAATAATTATAATCTCGGCTTCGTATATGCAGACGCTGGCAACAAAACGAATTATTATACAGCTAAGAAATATCTTGAAAACCTACTTCAAGCCCTAGGCGTTAGCTACGAGCTAAAAGCATTTGAAGCAGCCAAAGACGAGACGAACGCATATTATGAGCCAAAACGTTCAGCCACAATTTATGCCGACAATCAAGTTATTGGATATATTGGCGAGATAAAAGGTCATGTCGTTCGCGAATTCAAACTTGCCGTGGGCACGGCCGCATTTGAGCTCGACCTGAAGCTGATTCTTGAAAAGGCGGAGGGTGCAATGCACAAAGATTTCCGCGTCAGTCAGTATCCATCTGTATCTCGCGATGTTACTTTGACTGTTCCGCTTGAAACTGAATACATTTCGCTTGAAAAACAAATCCGTGGATTGTTTGAGCTTCGCAACTATATTTATAAACTAAATTGCACTTCTATTTACCAAGCCGATGGCGCTAAAACCAAAAACGTTAGCTTCCATCTTGATTTCGCTAATCCAAATAAAACTTTGGAGAAAGACGAAATTAACGTTATAATGGCAGAAGTGGAATCTATTAAGTAACTGGGTGGCAATTGGAGGTAATATGATACAAAATGAAGAAAAAAAGACGTCACCAAAGCAGCGTATTATTATAATTTTGATTGCTATTTTTATGCTTGGATCAACCTTTGCGCTATATGCAGGGATTGTTTTGAATTACAGCAACAATAACGATCAAACTATCTCAAAAACAGAGAAGCAGGCTCGCTTCGAAGAGCTATATGATGAGTATGAAAAGCAAATCGATGCTCAGGCCGCTGAATTGTCGAGCAAATATTTCGAAGAATTTTCACAATATAAAAATCGCGTAAGAAGCTTCAACCGTGAAGGCGTAGATCTACTCAAAGTCAATGATCTCAAAGTTGGCACCGGCCGCGAAATTGAGTCCGCTGAAGATACTGACTATGCCGCATATTACATCGGTTGGATTTCCGACGAGACGGTCTTCGATTCGTCATTTGATAACATTAGCAACCCAACCGCACTTAAAGAACCACTCTTTGGTTCAACTAGTATGATTCAGGGCTGGCTAGACGGTATAGCCCGCTCCACTGAGGATGATGGCACTGTTAACTGGTCTGGTATGCGCATCGGTGGCGTTCGCGAAATTACCATTCCGTCTGCTTTAGCTTACGGCGAGACGGAACAGGGGGATATTCCGGCGAATAGCCCACTCAAATTCGTTGTGATGTTGATCGAGAAGCCAACCGAAATTGAACCATCGGAAGAACTCTCGCGGCTCTATGACGAATTGATGAATATGTAATTGTATGGAACAAAACTTTTTCTTCTACGACCTCGAAACATCGGGGTTAAATCCGCGCACTGACCGCATCATGCAGTTTGCGGGGTGGCGTACCGATATGGATTTAAATCCAATCGGCGATCCAGTTAATCTACTCGTCAAAATGAACGAGGATACGCTGCCGAGCCCTTATGCGGTGATGGTTACAAAAATCACGCCGCAATCAACCCTGCAAGATGGATTTACGGAAGCAGAGTTTTGCAAATACATAACTGATGAAATCTTTACCCCTGGAACCATTGCGGTAGGTTTTAATTCCGTTCGTTTTGATGATGAGTTTATGCGCAACATTTTTTGGCGCTGTTTTTACGATCCTTATGAGTGGCAATGGAAAGATGGACGTAGCAAGTGGGACTTGCTCGACGTTGTCCGCATGACGCGCGCACTGCGTCCGGAAGGCATTAATTGGCCATTCACGCCTGACGGTAAAGCCACGAATCGTCTCGAACTCATGACGAAAGAGAATAATATCGCCCACGAGCATGCCCATGATGCGTTATCGGATGTTGAGGCGCTTATTTCGGTTACTCGGCTAATTAAAGAAAAACAGCCGCAATTATATAATTGGTTATTTAAGCTACGCGATAAGAAAGCCGTTCAACAACTAGTAAACCTAGAAAAACCGGCCCCGTTTGTCTATTCTTCTGGCCGCTATGAGAGTGAATATAACAAAACTACCGTTGCTTATCCTATCGCCCCAGCCAAAAACGGCAATGTGCTCGTATTTGATTTGCGCTACAACCTTGATGAACTTCTTGCGCAGGAAGAGCCGAAATTTTTCCCGGTCGTAAAAGAAATGAAATATAATCACTGTCCTGCCGTCGCGCCATTGGGTGTGTTGGAGCAGGGAGATGGCTGGCAAAAAATAGGTCTCGATAAAACTCAGATAGAGAAGAATCTGAAAGTATTACTTGCTCATCCTGATTTTATTGAACAAATGCGAACCGAAAACGAAGAAAGGGAAGAGTTCCCGCCGGCCGTTGATCCGGAATCGGCATTATACGATGGTTTTCTAGATAATAACGATAAAACTCGTTGTGCGGCGGTCCGAAAAGCTTCCTTAAACGACCTCGCTGACTTCCATCCAGATTTTCACGATCCGCGTTTGCCTGATTTATTGTTGCATTATAAAGCGCGTAACTTTGAACGCGCGTTGACGGAATCAGAACGATCGAAGTGGGAAGAATATCGTATGGGGCGTATTAAAGCTATGCAGAACCAATATATTCGCGACATACAACGACTTGCCGCTGAAGGCAAAGACTCGTTCATACTTGAAGAGCTACAGCTTTGGTATCAATCCATATTGCCTTATTAAAAAGTTGCAAAAAACAAAACGCTAAAGTTTTCATTCGTGGCTTACGGCCGGTATAATTAATGTATGCAATTGCTGATTGGTATAAACACGCTGAGGTTTTTTGCGATTATATTAATCATCATTTACCATCTCTTCAAAACCATTCTTCCGGGCGGTTTTATAGCTGTAGAAATCTTCTTTACGATTTCAGGTTTTCTGATTTTTTCGAAACTAGTGAACGAATTTGCCACTAACGGAAAAATTAAATATTGGAATTTTGTTCGCAGGCGTCTTGCGCGCTTATTGCCTGGATTAATTGCTTGTATTTTACTAACTCTATTCCTCAGCTTTTTAGTGAATCCGGATGTAGTGGCGGGGATGAGGTTGAATGCTTTATCTGCACTCACTTTCACGACTAATATCAAAGAACTTATTACGGGTGGCGCTTATGAGAATACAATTGCGCCGAATTTATTTGAACACACTTGGTTCTTGGCGCTAGAGATGCAATTTTATCTTATTGCGCCAATTATCGTGTCATTAATTATGGGTTCAGCTAAAAAGACGCGCACAGGAGCCAAAATACTTCTGGGCGTTCTGGCGGCGTTAGGTGTTTTCTCGGCAGCATTAATGGCTATTTACGGCGGCGTATTTAATATGCAAGATCGTGCATACTTCGCAATCGACTCGCACTTATTTGCCTTTTGCCTAGGAGGCGTGTTGGCCGTATTTAGTTATCTCGTACCTCGTACTCCGCGCACCAAAAAGTCGATTCCTGCGATTGATGTAATTGCCGGTTTAGTGATCATTACGATTTTGGCGGCCAAGCTTACTTTTAGCGATCCGTTGACGTATATTTTTGGATTGTCGTTTGTGGGGGTATTAACGACCATGATACTGTTCTGCATTATTAAGCTTCAGCCAAATGCGCACGTTCGCTATCGCTCAAATACTAATGTAGCAATACGTATTACGGAAAAACTTGGTGCCTACTCTTATGGATTGTATTTATTCCATTGGCCGCTGTATCTCCTATTCCCAAACATTCTGCCGTATAATTTTGAGCCATGTATTGCTATAGCACTTACTATAGTAATCAGCGTTCTGGCGACACATTTTGTTTTAAAGTATCTTGATGCAAATAGAATTCAAGCAAGATTCTTAAAATCATCAAAGTATCGTAGCGCCGTTGCCGTAATTGGTTTTATATTGCTCATACCAGCTGCATTAGCATTGGTTCGAGCCCCAAAAGTTTCCAGTATTTCCGAACAACTAAGTTCAATCATGGAGCAAGAGGGTGAGCAATTAGTCGCGGCGAGCGTGGACTACATCGGCGCCGCTGATGCGCTAGCTCAGACACGTAAAGCATTGATATATCAATTAGACATCGAGGCTAATCATAACGCTCCTGCGGCTCCACAGGACGCGTCGCGCGCAGCATCTAGTGCCAGTACAGCACAAGTACTAGTAATCGGAGATTCTGTCACTCTTGGAGCTAAGCCGGCCCTAGAATCGACTATTAGTAGCGCTTACGTCGATGCCGTCGAGTCGCGCGGCATTTGGGCGGCCAGGAATATTTTGGCGAATTATGCCGCTGCAGGACGCCTACCGGACGTAATCGTAATTAGTCTTATCACGAACGAATATCCAATTAGTGATAGTCTGCTACAGGGCATAGTTGATGTGGCTGGGCCTGGACACTACTTTGTATTTGTCACCGGATACGCTGGCCCTAAGCAGCCCCGTGAAAGCCAAAATGCCATTCTAAAAAACTATGTCAACCACCATGATCGAATATATCTCGCCGATTGGTGGGAGATATCTCACAATAACTGGTCGCTTATGTATGCTGATCATATTCATCTAAACCCAGAAGGTCGTGCCGCTTATGCTAGATTAATCAACGATGTTATCAGGAGTATTAGAAGATGAATAACTCCAAGCGTGTAATAAAATATCGCATCTTAGTTATAGGTTTAGTGCTATTATTCTTGGTGGTCGAGTCGATAATTCTAAACTATGCCAAATTTGAATACGATCATGAGCAAAGTAGATATACCGCCGAAGAATTATCGATTAAACTATCAATGATTAGTCTAGCCCTGCAATCTGGCGATAAGGCTGCATATACTCAGGCGGTTTCCGATTATCGCTCAAATCTTGATGTGTTTGAAAAGAATCATTACATTAAAGTAAAAGCCTCAGATTTGCTGCATCGCCTCAAAGATTACAGCGGAATCCTTCTGGAGGATTCTGAATTCATTACAAAATTAATGGAACTTCGCATGGCTATAGCGACCATCTCGAATGTGTCTATTGCTGCCCAGTCTGAAGAGATTGACGCTATTAAGGTATATGATATTGTCCAAAATTACACGAATTTCCGCAATGGTCTTGAGAACTTCGAGGCGCCAGAGCTTGCCGAACTTGTTAAGACTCTTACAGCCATGAGCAACGATGTCATTCAGGTAGCAGAAAAATCGGCAGTTTGTATTAGCATCTGTCCAGACTCAACTTTATCGGAAAAACAGAAGGCTATCGAAGATGTAGCTTCTCGCTACAGTGACGACCTAGCAAAACTTAGCGCTGCCGCCTCTGAAAAGTACAACCCTAATCAATTAATTCTCGACTTGAATAGCTACAGCGGGCTATAATAAAGTTATGCATAAAATTCTTTTTCCGGAAGCCTACAACGAGTTCATCCAAGCAGCCGTAGCACGCTTGCGCGCTAGGGGTGAATGCGAACCAATCGTTGAGCTTTGTGATTTACCAAAAGCTTGCAAAATGTTACAGGATGGCGAAGTTGACGGCATGGTAGCTGGCATAGATTTGCCTTCACGCGATGTAATTCTGGCCTGTCGCGATTCGCTCGGCCTCGAAGGTCCAGAGTTAACTCCTGGAGAAAAACGCACATTCTCGAGCCTATTCGTCGCTAGATTTCCGGATGGACGCGAAATAATCATCGGTGACGGTGCGACTTGCAAGAATCCGACCGAAATGCAGCTAGCTGATATAGTAGAACTTATTTATGGCGCAGCCGTTCGTATCCTCGGTGAGGAACCACGCGTAGCGATGCTATCGTTCTCAACATTAGGTTCTGGCGGCTCCGATCCATCTATTGATAAAATCCGTGATGCCATTTCACTGGTTCACTCTCGTCGCCCAGACATAGATATCGATGGCGAAATGCAGCTTGATGCAGCCGTTAATGACCGCATTGGCCGAAAGAAGGCGCCAAAATCAACTGTCGCAGGTAGAGCAAACGTTTTAATCGTCCCAGATATTAATTCTGGCAACATTCTTTACAAAGCGCTTGAACAGTTCGGCAATGCCCATATAGCTGGCCCGATCTTACTTGGTTTTAAGAAACCAGTAGCCGATCTTTCGCGTGGTTCAAGCATCGAAGACATAGAATTTACCGCCGATTGTCTAAACAAGTTAATCTAAAAAATAACCCCTTCGCGGGGTTATTTTTTTTAATCTATCTTTTCAATCGTGATAGCTTCCGGCTTTGGCAAAGTTGCCGATTCTCCGGCTTTTGCTTCCGGGTCAACACGTAGGCGCATATCGCGAATCACATTCATGAAGTACTGAAATGCATCAAATGGCGAATCATATGGCGAGAAATAAGCATGCACGCCGCCATCGTTGAAGTACTTGGTGCACATATAATACGGATGGTCAGATGTCTGGAGGTGGCGCCAATCCTCGATCAATTTCTTGTCGCCGGTAGCCAGAACCTTGTCTTTTAGCTCATATAGCGCCTTCATAGCTTCGTGCTGGATAGAGTTGCCGAGCCAAGCCGATAAATCGCGCTCAGTGTCCGCCCAGGTGACCGTCCAAGGAACAGATATTTCTCCGGCCGGTTCGATATTATCGCAAGCTTCAGAGAGAGTCATAAAGCTCGTTCCGTCAATCTCGTCCCAACGGCGAATAAATTCATCGAAGAAGCCAAAAATACCAGTATCTTTCCAAATATTTTCCCCAAAAGTTTCAAAATCCATGAAAAGGTTAACAATCGGACCTTCTTCTGTTGCTTTTGATACCCAATTGGTGAATTTTTCGGCAGTTAGAGGCCATTCGTTCCAAGTCTTATCAGGGAAGCGGAAGGCTATGTCGTCTGATAAGTTGTAGTTTTTCATGAGGAGCTTAATATTTGAGCATCCTTCTGGGCGATATACTGCATTCGGTGTGCGGCTACCGAGAATTTTATCCCAGCCCTCAGCAAGAATACCCTTAAAACCATATTCGTCCGCCCAATGTGCTAGGTCGTTATTGTAGGAAAATTCCGTATTGCGGAAGACTTTCGTTTCTAATCCAAACAACTCGCGAATCTTATTTTGATGCATACGTACTTGTTCTTCAAACTCGGCTTTGTCGAAGAAGAAGGCGAGGGAATGATAGTAAGTTTCGCTTGCGATCTCCATGCGTCCAGTTTTAGCCAGGCGCTGTAGAGTTACGATTAGATCGGGTGCCCATTTTTGAGCTTGTTCAATAAAGGTACCGGTAATCGAAATAGAAAACTTGAATCCAGGATAATCGACGAGGCATTTCTCTAGCTTAGCGAGCATTGGACGGTAGGATTTTTCGGTAACTTTCTTGAAGATACGTTCGTTATTTGGCCCAGCATACCAATCTTTCTCTGTCCAATAATCGTGGTCGTGTCCGACAGAAAAAATACTGTATTGCTTTATGCGCAATGGCTGGTGCATATGCAAATACAGCACTACTGATTTCATAATAGCTAAACCTCCTCCGTTTAGAATCTGTTGCGTCGATTCCTACTTACTTCATCATATACTTCGAGACACTTCTTCGCAACATCATCCCAAGATATGCGAGCGTATTCTCGACGGATACCACCCTTCAATATTTCCGTTAATGCTGGACTTTCAGCGATATTCACCAAAGCGCTAGCAAGCTTATCTTCATCCCAGAAGTCGTAGCGAACAATCGAGCGGAGCACTTCGCCGACACCAGACTGCTTTGTGATAATCAAAGCATTGCCATGGTGTGCAGCCTCAAGGGCGGTAAGCCCAAATGGCTCAGATACGGAGCTCATTACGAAAACATCTGAAATGCTATAGATATCGCGTAGCTGTTTGCCACGAATGAAGCCGGTAAAGATGACGTTCGAGGAAATACCGAGCTCGGCGGACATACGCATTAATTCTTCACGCTGTTCACCATCACCAGCAAAGAGAAACACCATCTTTGGATGAATGCTGATAGCGCGTGCGGCTGCGCGCATCATGTGGGCAAGACCCTTCTGAAGCGTGAAGCGACCAACTGTTGAGACGACTGTGTAACCCTTGCTCTTGAGACCTTCTAGGTACTGGTAGCTAGAACCATCGTACTGATAATCATCGTCTGGAATATTGAAGCCATTGTAAGCTACATCAATCTTATCGGCTGGGATGCCATACTTCTCGACAATGATGCGCTTTGTAGCTTCACTAACTGCAATAATTTTGTCCGCCCAGAGCAAACCTTCGTATTCAATCTGATGGATTAGTGGGTTGCCGCCATTTTCGCCGCCACGATCGAACTCCGTTGCGTGGACGTGGGCAACTAGCGGAATGCCGAAATTCTTCTTTGCGAGAATACCAGCCTCATAGGTCAACCAGTCGTGGGCATGCACTACATCTGGCTTGAACTGCATCAGATAGCGTTCAACGAAACGTATGTAATTCTTCTGAATGTCGCGAATGGATACTAGGCCTTCACAGTTAGCTTCAGGAAAAATCTGTTTTTCAATATTCTTCGACTCATAAGAACCGTTGCTAGCACCACCATAGCGGAACAATGGATCAACGTGAGTTGCTGAAAGGACATTCATGTAGTCAAAATGATGATCGGATTCATATGGAACCACGAAATCGATGTCTGCTCCCATCTTGGCTAGTGCCTTTGAGAGGTTCAAACATGCTACCCCTAGACCGCCGCTGTTATGTGGGGGTAGCTCCCATCCTAACATCAATATTTTCATCTAATATCTAGTATAGCACTTATGCTTCGTGGCGCAAGCAAAAAAGCATAATTTTTTTGATTTTTTGTTATCATAGGGACAGAAACTATGACTATGAAACATATGGCCAAAAAAACAACTAAAAATTCTAAAGATACAACCTCTAAACATGTAAAAAATACACAAACGGGGGTAGAGCCAAAAGCGGCATTCACAATTCGATGGTATCATATCGCCGCTACGGTTGGAGTGATTGTTTTGGTGGTCGCTGCGTTAGTCGTTGTTGTTTATAAGCTCGATCCATCCATCATCACTAGCCGATATACGCTTAAGTATTCAGTTGGTTGTACAACATCATTTTCTGGCCGCGTTGAAGATCTAAATCATCACTATCGGTATGCAGGCGTTAGTAATGGCTCAATGGTCGGCAAAAATGGCCAAACCACGAACGCCAACGAGGCATACTTAAAAATCATCGAGCTCGGCAATGATCGCGTCAAAATCGAAGAACGCGACTATGAGACTGGCGAGTGGGAAGAGCAGACGGTCAAATACGGCGACGAAGAGGTTGTGATTACTCAAACCGCCCCTGATTGCATGCCAGGTATTACCTACACAATAAACAAATAAAAAGTCAATAGCAGACATACTATTGACAAAATAAGAATTAATGTTGAAATATTATTGGCTTATCTTTTCGAGCAGCTGATTATATTGATTTGTTAGCCATGTCGTTTTGAATACTACTACATCGCCGTCTAAGTGCCAGGACCCATTATTTGACTTTAGAAAATTGATAACTTCTGCATATGCGTCGCATTTTTTCTGCATTGAAGCGACGTAGTTTAGGTAGTCCTGCTTCATCTCTTGATCTTCGTACAATTCAGCTACCTGTTCTTCGAATAGCTCCTCATAATAATCACCAATGTATCCTGCCAGATACTTGAATGCCTCTTCTCGCGAGAACAGTGTATTGGCGGCTTCTTTTATAATGGCTAGATACTTTCGCATCTCTGTAATGGCCTCGAGCGATTTTTTAAAATCTGGCTGTTCTTCTTCGATTAACTCTTTTGTGATCCCGTTTTTAAAGACAGCCTCTTCTTCTGTGGTTTGTGCCATGAAATAAGGCATGAAGATATCATATATATAATCTTTTGAGGCTTTCTCGACTAAGCCATATTTGCCATCACTATATGTTTTTTCGGCTAATTCATTAATTACCGAGAAATCAACTTCATCGGCGATAAACGCATCGCGGTATTGCGTCATCGCGGCTACATAAGTAGCTTCTTGCGTGTTTGTGCTGATAATCGACACGACCATCATCACTACGAAACAAATAATCAGCGTGCCAACAACATAAAACACACCATGCAAAAACTTCTTCATATCTAAATTATAGCGCAAACTGGGAGTTATATAGATCGGCGTAGAAGCCGTTTTTAGCCATCAATTCTTTATGATTGCCCGACTCGACGATATTGCCCTCATTCATGACTAAAATAAGATCAGCGTTCTTAATTGTGGATAAGCGGTGCGCAATAATAAATGATGTGCGACCTTCCATTAACTTATCCATTGCTTTTTGGACCAGTTCCTCGGTACGCGTATCGACGTTGGATGTTGCCTCGTCCAGAATTAGGAATGGCGCATCCTCAATCATGCCGCGCGCGATTGTAATCAGCTGCTTTTGGCCAGCCGAAATTGAATCGCTCTCAGCTATATCCGTATTTAAGCCCTTTGGCAGGGTTTTAATAAAGTGACTGAGGCCCACAGTATCACAAACCTTCATTATTTCCGCATCCGTAATTGGGCCGTTATTGTAGATGATATTATCGCGCATTGTGCCACTAAACATCCACGTGTCTTGTAATACCATCGTAAATAAGGAATGGATTTCTTCGCGCGTCATAGTTTTCGTAGAGACACCATCGATGCGGATGTCGCCAGAATTAATGTCGTAGAATTTCATCAGCAGGTTCACCATCGTGGTTTTTCCGGCGCCGGTTGGTCCAACTATTGCGATCTTTTGACCGGCCTTCGCTTTGGCGGAGAAATCCTTGATGATAGTCTTACCATCGTCGTATCCAAAGCGTACGTGATCAAACTCGATATCTCCACGGATTGTTTTCTTATTAATGTGGGCAGTTAAGCCTTTCTCACTTGGCATTTCCTCTTCGTCGAGGAATTCAAAAACTCGTTCACTCGATGCTGCCGCTGGCTGTAGGCCTCCGACAGCCTGAGCAATTCGCGAAAGCGGAGAAGAGAACAGGCGTGCGTATAAAATGAACGCCACAATCACGCCGAAACTAATCGCGCCATTCATCGTAAGAAGCGCCCCAACTACACAAACTGCGACATAGCCGAAATTACCTATAAACGCCATGAATGGGTGCATTAAACCGGACAAGAACTGGCTACGCTGATTGGCTGTATGAATCTTTTTATTTATGACATCAAACTTACGGTCAGCCGTCTCTTTGCCGCCATATACTTTTACGACGGCAATACCAGAATAAACCTCTTCGATATGGGAATTCATTTTTCCGAGTTCTACTTGGCGATCGGTAAAGTATTTTTGAGATTTTTTGAGAATAATTGCCACGAAAATGAAACCAAATAAGCTTGAGCCAATTGCAACAACTGCTAACATCCAGTTTGTCACGAGCATCATTACGGCTGCGCCGAGCAATAATGACCCTTCACCGATGATTGTCCCGAATGAATTATCGAGACTACTTGCGACGGAGTCGACATCATTTGTGATGCGTGAAAGCACATCGCCGATCTGGTGCTTATCGAAATATTTCAGTGGCAATCGATTTATCTTTCGAGAAATGCGATTGCGCAAATTGCGCGCAAATCCCGCCGTAACGCGCGCCATAATAAAACCTTCAATATATTCCATAATTGCAGAGAGAAGATATATCGCTGCCATCATAAAGGCTAAATTGCGAATCAGTACATAATTCATTTCTGGTGCAATTAGTTTTTGAATCGAAGTAGGCAACTTACCAATTTCGGCATAGATATCTTTAGCTTTTGATTCATCAACTGTACCATTCTCGGATAATTGCAGTTGTATTCTCTGCATAGCCTCAATGAACAGCTTCTTGTCTTCGGCGCTAACTTTTTCGCCGTCAATGATGCTATTCTCAGTTGGTTCTTGCAGAATGATGGTTGATACTCTTGCGATTTTTTCGCGGTCAAGCATTAATCCTGAGGATATTTCGTCCGTGATATCAGCAAGTCTCTCTGGCGCAATTACGGATAAGATCGAGCCACCGAGTGACATTACTATCGCGATTGCGATTAAAATATAAAAGCCCTTCATCTCGCGTAGCATACGTCGAATTGCTGCGCCAAAATTTTTTGCTTTTTCGTCGCCTTTGCTATGTCTACCACCGTTAAACATTGAGTTCCTCCTTTGTTAACTGTGACAAAGCTATTTCTTTATATACTTCACAATTTTTCATCAATTCTTTATGTGTGCCCATGCCAACGCATACGCCTTTATCAAGTACCAAGATTTTATCGGCATGCATAATGGTGCCAATACGTTGCGCAACAATTAGACTCGTAGCATCCTTAGTATATTCACGTAAAGCCTGGCGCAAGGCGGCATCGGTTTTATAATCCAAAGCCGAGAACGAATCGTCGAATATATAGATTTCTGGATCGCGCGCAATTGCGCGGGCAATAGCGAGGCGCTGTTTTTGTCCACCGGATATATTTGTGCCAGATTGTGCGATTGGCGAGTTGTACTGTTTTTCGAGCTTTTCTACGAAGTGCTTAGCTTGAGCAACCTGGGCAGCTTTTTGAATATGACGCTCAGACGGTTTGCCCTTGCCGCTATCGCCGTAAGAGATATTGCTCGCTACCGTACCATTAAAGATAACTGCTTTTTGTGGCACGTAACCGAGTTTTCGATGCAGGGCTTTCTGCTTATAATCCTTCACGTTTATTCCGTCAACAAATATTGCTCCATCCGTAACATCATAAAAACGCGGTACCAAGTTAATTAATGTTGATTTGCCAGAGCCGGTTGAACCAATAAACGCTACGGTCTCGCCGCGTTCAGCCTTGAATGAAATATTCTTTAATAGATATTCTTCTGCATCCGGGTATTTAAATGAAACGTTGCGGAATTCAACCGTACCGGTTTCAGCGGTCTCCTCGTCGAAACTACCGTCCTTAATCGTAATCTCTTCGTCTAAGACTTCATTAATACGCTCCGCTGATACCTGAGCGCGTGGAATAATCATGAAAATCATAGCCACCATTAAGAAACTAAAGATTACGTGCATAGCGTAGGACGAGAACACAACCATGTCGCTGAAGAGATTTAATTTATCGGACATAATGGAATTGCCGATTAAATATGCGCCAAGTACATAAATAACTAAAGTGATACCATTCATAACCAGATACATCATTGGCGACATTACGCTAAGAACTCGGTCGACGAAACGCGTAATATCGGCCAGTTCAGTATTGCTTTTGTCGAATTTGTGCTCTTGATACTTTTCGGCGTTGAATGCATGCACGACACGGATGCCCGTGAGATTCTCTCGTGAAACGCCGTTCAATTTATCGGTTAATTTCTGGATTACCTTAAACCTAGGAATCACAATCATCATAATCGTGATAACGGTCGCCAACAAAATTACGACCGCAACACCGGTGGCAGTACTCCATTCCCAGCTTTTACCCTGAATTTTTACTATTGCCCAGATTGCGCTAAGTGGCGCACGAATAAGCATATTGGCCCCCATCGTAATCGCCATGCGTGCCTGGGTAATATCATTAGTGGTACGTGTGATAAGGGAAGCGGTTGAGAATTTTTTAATCTCATTCATGCTGAGCTGTTCAACTTTATCAAATATCTTTTTACGAACGATAAAAGAGAAGTCGGCCCCAATATGCGAAACGAACCAACCGGCGATGATTACTGAAATCAAACTACCGAGCGCGCAAAGCAACATCATGCCACCATTTTGAAGTATTTCGCCCATCTCGCTACCCTCAGTCTGCACTAGTTTAGTAATTGCGGACATATACTCTGGCATCTTCAGTTCTAGGCCAACTTGTCCAGCGATGAAAAACACCGCGAGGGCCATAAAAAGATAATCTTTTTTATTTAAGGTTTTGAGAAGTTTAAACATAATTAATTATTTAAGTATAACAATTATTGCGGTCTTTTTCTAGTAGGGAACAGCGATAAAAAAATGCCCCGGTCCGCTAATGGAACCGAGGCTGTATAAGGCTCCGCTGCAACACGTTGGGTTGCCGCAGCGGAGCCAGAGAAAGAGAGTAGTGGTAGTAAACGTGTGAGTTTGATCCTGATATTGATTCGGTAACTAGACGCTGGCTTTGCTCGCAGTGGGTTGAATCGAGTTTGAGTCTTTGGACGTTCTAGGTAGCCTTCCATCTACCCGGAGGTGCACTTGTGAACTGAACAAGAACTGAACTGACTAGACTGTGAACAGTGACTAATGATTTACTATGTCTGCTATTGTATAAAACATCATTGCCGAGCTACCACACTCTCTTTACTCTCAAAGAACATAAGGCTGCGGGGCGGGCTGATTGCCACTTTCGTGGTCGATCGCGCATATAGCACTCCGCAGCACGACTCACTCATTGTATATCATATTAATTGTCTATGCAAGCATAAGAAATAACGTCGCATGCTATTATATATATAACTGTCATGAAAATGGATTTTGCTAATTTTAACTTTGCGCCGTTTATCGTCTTTATCGTCCTCGGTCTAATATTGGTCATAGCGATTGAAAAAATCGGCAGTTCGGCTGCCGGTGGCGGCGGAGGTAGCACGCATTTTGGTGGTGGCAGCAGTGAAGACAAAGATGCCGCAGAAAATCTCGTCCAATTTGTTTCGAACAAAACCGCAAACGTCACTAATGCCGCTCGCAATCGTCGTCAGCGCGAAAGTTCTCAGCGTAACCTTATTCGCCAAATTAAAATCGCTGGCTTAATTGCCGGCTTTGGTATTATTGTGGCCTTGTCGTCATTATTTGGACTGTTTGACGCCGCCGGTCAAGAAATCGATAGTGATAATGTAATTACAATAATCCTTCCTGCTGCCGGTCTAATTATGGGTATCGTATTTTCAATCGCGTTCTCCATTCGATTCTTCCAGCTCAAGCATACCTATGAGCTCTACTATGGTTCCATTATAGGCAAGAAATAATGCTATACTTATATCATAAATAGTATGAAGGCGGTGCTTAATCGAAGGATAATCTGTCTACAAACGCTGTTTGTCTCGACGGGGCTAGTTTTTGCGACTGCTACAATTCTTTTTTCGATTGCACATTTTGAATCACCAGATGAATATTTCTCGAGTTTTTCTGGCTCTGTTTGGGACATTATCGCCGCGCTGACGCCGATTTTTACTGGCTTAATGGCGTTAATTTATCTCGTGCCAATGTTTATTGGTTTTACCTTGTCAAAATTTTCAGCGCAACTATTCGAATTCCTATCGTTCATCAGTCGCGCATCCATCTATTTTCCGCTCGCGCCAGGAATAATCCTGTTGGTCGTCTATTTGGTCTGCGCAATGGTGTTTGATTCGAATCTGCTCCTACCTGCGAGCGCAAACCTAGAAGACATCTGCGCATATATTTTTACAATTCTGTTATATGTGGCAGCAATATTGATGTTTATTTCCTTCAAGCTCGCGCGAAAACTGAGATAAAAAATAACGCCCCTCGGGGCGTTATTTAAAAGTTATTTATTTGAGTGAGATAAGAACTTTTAGAAGCGCATCGATTAAGTTGTTCTTGCGCAATAATTCGCTTTGAAGCTTGAAGATTTCGCGGGAACTATCATCAATTTCATCTTCGGAACCGTTCTCGATGTGCTGATCCTGAAGCTTATCAATGCGAAGAATGATACCATTGCGCTCTTTGCGGACGTTGATTAAGCGTTCGCGAGTTTCATTGAAGTAACCTTCATATTCTTGGTTATTCTCTGGAGCTGGTGCCGGTGCAGGTGCCGGAGCTGGTGCTGGAGCATCTTCCTGTGGCATTGCTGGTGGCATGTCGCCAGCGGCATCATTATTTGGTAGTGGGCTAGGGAAGCCTTCAGGATTATTGCGTTCTGGAGCTTCCTGCTCAGCATTATTGCCGTCACCATCAAAGAAACGCTGATGTGGATGCGGCGTATTGTCTTGACTCATTGGATTAAATTGATTCATTTCTCACCCTTTTATGATTTTGTCTGCTATAATTTTAACATAAGTTAAATGAGAATTGGAAAAAATGGCGGGCAAAAAAGCTAAAAAACGCGAAAAAACTGCAGTTTTAAGAGTACACAAAAACGAAAAAATCGCACACAATCTTCGTATGACTGGTATTGTAATGATGATTGCCAGCACTTTTATGATTACTGTGCCATTTATGTATCGTGGTATATACAACTTTGTAGCAAACAATACTGACATGCCACGCGTTAACGGGGCTATCACTGGCGGTATCATGGCAGGTGTATTATTTGCGCTCGTCTACTGTTTGCTTGGCTTATACGTATTTAAAGCGGGCGAAGAAGGTACTTTTATCACGAAAGGTTTGACCGTTATTAATAACGCCATTGTAGTTTTAGCTGTCATTGCTGCAATTTTTATGTTCCTGCCAATCCCAGATCAAACGTTTGCTTACGCCATGGATCTCTTCACTCATCCATCGATTAAGATTCCTACCGGAATTATTCCTATGGGTATTCTTACGCTAGTTGATATGGCCTGTATTATTGGCCTCACTGGCGCGGTGGCTGTTATAGATGACATTTGCGTCTTCAAAAAGGGCAAGAAATAATTAGCATTTAAAAAGTCTCCACATCATGGAGACTTTTTGTCGCACAAAAAAATGGCAGGGGCGGCAAGACTCGAACTCGCGACACCTGGTTTTGGAGACCAGTGCTCTACCAACTGAGCTACGCCCCTACGGCTCCGCTTATTATAACATATTCGCCTTCATGTTAAAATAAAGGAGTATGTACGAAAAATTCACAGATTTTATTAAAGACAAACAGAGTATTTGCGTAATTCAGGCCGAAAACCCAGACGGCGACTCTCTCGGCGCTGCGCTCGCACTTGAGGAGGCTCTCGCTGGAAAGGATGTCCAGCTTTATTGTCCGGTTGATATTCCTAAATATATGCACTACTTCGAAGGATGGAGCAGGGTAGAGATAGAATTTCCGTATCGTGCCGATGGATATATTATTGTCGATACGGCCAGTTCGACGCTGCTATCCAAGCTCTTGGATGACGGCGCAATCCGCAATTGCCTCTATTCTGCTCCAGTGCTCGTCATTGACCATCATGAGACTGAGGCTGACTTGGATTTCAGCTATGACAGTATTATAGAGACGACATCGAGCTGCTGCTCACTATTGTATAAGATTTTTAAAGATCAAAATGTTGAAATTAGTCCACTTTGCGCCGAGAATCTTGTCTACGGTATCTTTTCCGATACGCTTGGCTTAGTTTCTCCAAGCACGACTCCTGATGATTATCTTGCGGTAGCGGATTTGATGAATAGGGGCGCTCAAATCGCCGACATGGAAGAGCGTCGTCGCGAGTATATGAAGAAATCTCCGCGCATTCTTGACTACAAGGCTGATCTCATCAAGCGCATTGAGTATCATCTTGATGGAAAGCTTGCTACCGTACATATCCCTTTTGAAGATATTCAAGAATTCTCCGATGAATACAACCCGAACGTCTTGATTTTGGAAGAACTACGCCTAGTAGAAGGAGTTGAAGTTGCGGTTGCCATTAAAACTTACCCAGACGGCAAACTTACAGGCAAAATTCGCGCTAGCCAACCGATTGCGGACCAAGTTGCAGGCTATTTTGGCGGTGGCGGCCATCCTTATGCGGCCGGTTTTCGTACCTATGATACGACTTATGAGGAAGCTGTGAATGATTTAATTGGCGCAACTATGGATGCGCTCGATAATATTCCGCAAAATTAGTTAAGCTTATGCTAAAATATAGTCATGCACATGCATGGGTTGGGCGTAAGCACCGAAAAAATAAAAAACCAAATTGATTTCTGCGACTATCTTTCGGTTGCTCAGATTTTTTTGAAAGATAATTTTTTACTTTCTCGCCCTCTTAGTTTTTCTGATATAAAACCGCGTCTTCTTGGTCACTGGGGCTCATGCCCGGGCATTAATATTGCCTACGCCAACATCAAAGCGCGTTTTCCGGTAGCTGATTTTATCCTCGGACCAGGCCATGGATTCCCGGCCCTTCAGGCTAACCTTTTCTATGACGGCACACTTTTGGAGCATTATCCAGATGCAACTCCGAATCTTCATGGTATCGAATATATCTGTAAGAATTTCTCTTGGCCATATGGTTTTCCATCCCATTCCAATCCGGCAACCCCAGGCGTAATAGCCGAGGGCGGTGAGCTTGGCTATTCTTTGGCCAGCGCGTATGGCGTTGCGCTTGGTCGTCCAGAGCGCACAGTAGCTGTCTTGATTGGTGACGGCGAGCTTGAGACCGCGACAGCGCTAGCCAGCTTGAATCTCAATAGACTACTTAATTCCGAAAACAACGGTTGGGTTATTCCGATTTTGCACCTAAATGGTTACAAAATTTCTGCACCAACAATCTACGGTCGTAGCAGTGAGCGCGAGCTTCTTCAGATGTTTCGCGGCTTTGGCTTTAATCCGATTATTGTCGACGGTACCCGCACGGATGAATTCCAGCTTGCACTAGCAAATATTGATCGAAATAGTTTCATTATTATGAAAACGCCAAAAGGATATGGCTGTCCGCCAGAGCTTGATGGAATTAAGCTTGAAGGCAACTGCGCGTCACATCAAGTTCCACTGCCGAAGGCAAAAACCGACGAGAAACAGCTAAAGATGCTAGAAGAATGGTTAAAATCATATAACTTTAAGGAGCTCTACGATGAATTTACCAAACGCGGTTGAAAATCCAGGTTCAGAAAAATACTCCCTCGCTAAAGTATTCGGCGAAGCTCTCCGCAATGAAATGCGTGCGCATGATGATTTTTATTTCTTTTCGCCAGACGAAACAACTTCTAATCGGCTAGCAGCGGTTTATGAGACAACGGACCGGGCTTGGATACGTAAAACTGAACCGTGGGATAAAAATCTTGCTCCAGATGGCCGCGTCGTCGAATTACTTTCCGAAAATACCCTGTTTGCCGTAATGGCTGCGCATATTTTGAGCGGCGGGCGCGGTTGTATGACCTCGTACGAATCGTTTTTGCCCGTGGTCTCATCGCAATTTGACCAGCACCTTAAATTCCTCAAGCAGAGCAAGGAAGTCGAGTGGCGCCCGCGCGTCAATGCCCTGAATATACTTTCTACTTCTTGTTGGGAGCGCCAGGATCATAATGGTTATACGCATCAGAATCCTTCAATTATTTCCAGCTTGCTGGCAAAACCATCAAATTTGGCGAACTGTTTATTCCCAGTCGATGATGTAGCTGCAGCTGCCGCGTGGGAATTTATGACCCGCACAAAAGATGTTGTAAATCTTACAACGTTTAATAAGATTGAACAGCCGCGCTGGATCGACATTAACCATGCTAGATTCCAACTTACGAATGGTGGTGCCTCTATCTTTGGCTTCGCTTCTGATGATAACCCAGAAGTAGTCGTAGCCGCTGCCGGCGATATTCAAACGAATGAAGCTATCGAGGCCATTCGTTTAGCTAAGCAGCTCGCTCCAGATCCCCGTATTCGTTTCGTGGGCATTGCCGCCCTCTCTTATGGCGCAATCGGCACCACGGAAAATAAACTCAAACCAAGCGACTTTAACGATTATTTCACGACCGACAAACCGATCATTATTAATTTCCATGGTTATGCTGAAACTATGCGCGCAATTATGTATCATTATGCTGACCCCCGCCGCGTCGATGTTCATGGTTACGACGATCAAGGCTCGACCACGACGCCACTAGACGAGCTCGCACGCAACCGCTGCTCCCGCTATGACCTTGCAAACAATATCCTTGAGCGCGCCGGCCGCTACGACTTTGCTCATTTCTTTGAAGACAAATTGCTTGAAAATGCCCACTATGCCAACATGTATGGCGTAGACAATAATCTCTAGAGACAAAGCCCTTCTAAGGTGTTATAATGCTCTCATGAGCAAATTAATTCTTATTACGAACCCAGGTAGCGCCAGCCGCAAATACGCCCTTTATGACGGCGAAGAACTTATGGCGCAGTTCCACTTTGAGTACGAAGGCAAAAGTGTTGTCTGTACTATTAATGATGTCGATGATGGTAAAAAGAAAATTAAGCCAGGCATTAAAGATCTAAATGAAGCTATCCGTATTTTGCCGAAAATTCTTGCCGACGAGCAATATGTCACTGGTCAGCATAAGCTTGCAGCTGTAGTTGTTCGTATTGTTGCTCCAGGCGATTACTTTACTGAAGATCATATTGTGGATGAAGAATACATGAAGCAATTGAAGATTGCCGAAAAACGCAATCCTGTCCACGTTCCAACCACTGCCAATGAAATCCGCGGTATTCGCGAATGTTTCAAAGACGTTAAAATTATTTCCGTTTCTGACTCCGCTTTCCACTGGGAAAAGCCAGATACCTACAAATATTACAGCTTCGATACTGAGCTCGCTGATGAATTTGAAATCAAGCGCTACGGTTTCCATGGCCTAAGCTATGCTTTCATCTCTCGCTATATGAAAGAGCAGGGCATCCTTCCAGAAAAGCTTGTTGCCATGCACCTTGGTTCTGGTTCTAGCGTTTCTGCTATTTTGAATGGTAAAGCTATGGATAACTCCATGGGCTACACCCCACTTGAAGGCCTTGCCATGAGCACCCGCGTTGGTACCATTGATGCCGCCGCAGCACTTAGCCTCAAGAAAGCCCTCAAGATTACTACCGATGAAGAATTTTTGCTCTATCTCAACAAAAAATGCGGTCTCCTTGGTCTTTCTGGTGTATCCGATGATATGCGCGAAGTAATCAAGGCTCGCGATGAGGGTAATCTCCGTGCCGCAACCGCACACTCTATCTTCGTCTATCGCATCCAGAGCTATGTTGGCCAAATGGCTGCTACGCTCGGCGGCGTCGACGCCTTAGTTTTCGCCGGCACTATCGGCGAGCGCTCCGAAGAAATTCGTCGCTTTGTTGCCCAGAAGATGGGTTACCTTGGTTTTCGTCTTGATGAAGAGAAGAATGCTAACCCGGAGTTTACTGGTCGCCATGCGCTTATCTCCGCTACGGACAGTAAGCCAATTTACATTGTCTTCACTGACGAGACCGCACAGATGATCTATCGTGCACAGAAATTCTTAGAAGAATAAAAAACGTAAAGAGGAGCCCCACTGGGGCTCTTTTTTGCTACACTAATTATATGGAGAGATTTTTTGATTATTTCACGCCGACGCACTATGATCTCGATTTAAAAATCGATGATGCGAAAACAAAGATCAATGGTGTAGTCGTAATTAACGGCGAAGCTAAGACTGAAACTATTAAGCTTCACGCGGTCCGAATGGATATCAAATCCGTTTACCTTGACGGCGCTAAGTTTGAAAGTTTTACGCATGCTGATGTGGTATTGGCTCTAAAAGGTGTTTCTGTTGCCACGCACGAGATAAAAATCAAGTTTGTCTCTCAAATTAAACCGGACATGGAAGGTGCCTACCTTTCAACCTATGAGCATGACGGTGAAACGGAAAAGATGGTGGTTACCCAATTTGAGTCGCATTATGCTCGCGAATGTTTCCCGTGTGTCGATGAACCAATTGCGAAAGCAACCTTCTCTCTAAAACTGACCTCGATAGAAGAAGATACGCTTCTTTCGAATATGCCCGCGACCTTTACGACCGCCCAGGAAGGGCATAAAACGGTTGAATTTGCTGAAACTCCGCGCATGTCTACATACTTGCTCGCTTTTGTGGCTGGTAAGTTCTGCGCAAAGCGCACAGTCTCTCAGCACGGCGTAAAGATAGCGGTATATGCTGGGCTAAATCAAAATATAAATGATCTTGATTACGCCGCCCAATTTGCGGCCGATGTGCTAGATTTTTACGACGATTGCTTCAAGACTCCATTTCCGTTACCGAAAATGGACCTCGTAGCAGTGCCAGATTTTGAAGCTGGCGCTATGGAAAACTGGGGCCTCGTTACATTCCGCGAAATTGCACTTCTTGCCAACGAAAAATCATCGCTCGATACGAAGCAATATGTTGCCATCGTAATAGCGCACGAACTATCTCATATGTGGTTCGGTGATCTCGTTACAATGGCCTGGTGGGACGACCTTTGGCTCAATGAATCGTTCGCGAACATGATGGAAGTATATTCTACCGATAAAATTCGGCCAGAATTACGCGCCTGGGAAGATTTCTATCTCACGTCTATCGGCAGTTCTATCTCGCGCGATAGTTTGCCGGGCATTCAGCCGGTCCGCGTCGACGTAGCTAGCGTAGAGGATATTGCTAATCTATTTGATGGTGCCATTGTATATGGGAAAGGCGCGCATCTTCTCCTAATGCTGATGCGTACGATTGGCGAAGAGGCTTTCTTCGCCGGTCTTGCCGATTATTTCGAAAAGCATAAATACGGCAACACGACTGCCGATGATCTTTGGAATGCGCTCACGCCGCATACTAGTTTTGACGTTAAGAAATTTATGACGCCATGGCTCACTCAATCCGGATTCCCGGTCGTTACTACGAACTTAAAGCAGCAACGTTTTTTGGTTACCGGCGAAACGGACGATACGAAATACCCGATTCGAGAGCTGCGTACGGATCTTTCTGGCCACTATATTATTAATTACACCGATGCCGAGCTGAATGAACAAATCAAAATAATCCGCACGATGAATAAAGAACAGAAACTGCGCCTGCTGATGGATCGTCGCATGTTGGCTAAAACCAACTATGTCGATTCTGCTTCGCTTTTGCCGCTTGTCAACGGCTTTAAAGATGAAACCGATTCTGCCGTTTGGGAGATTATCTCTGCCATCATTGCTGATTTAAAGATATTCTTCGATCAAAAAACCGAAGAGAAGAGCGAGTTTCAATCATTTGTCACCAAGCTCGCCATGCCGAATTATCGCCGATTAGGCCCAGTTGCGAAGCCGGATGATACTTATGACGATATTCAGCTTCGGTCGACCATCCTTGGCATGTTGCTATATGCCGATGATGAAGGCTATAAAAACGATATTAATAATATATATAAAGGCAAAAATATTGTTAATGTTGATGCCAACCTTCGTTGGGTGGTTGGCGCTACGCTGGTGCGCCAGTTTGCCGATATCGCCGCTAAATATTTCAAGATCTATCAAGAAACCCCAGATGCCGCTCTAAAGCGTGACCTTACGGACGCTATCACTAATCTTCATGAGCATGACGTGGCCATAAAGTACCTCGAACATCTCAAAGATGGCACGATTCGCCCACAGGATCGCCTCATCTTCTTCCTCCGTCTTTTCCGAAACCATATTATTAAAGACGAAGTATTGGATTGGATGTGTGCCAACTGGGATTGGCTTCGTCAAGAAGAAGGGGATAAGACCATCTCGGAATATCCGCGTTATGTAGCTAACCTTATTCGCCGCCCAAATGAGGCAGAGAAGTATAAATCATTCTTCAATAAGTATCGCCATGAAACCATTCTTTCTCGCGATATTGCGGTTGGCATCTCCGAAATTGATGCCCGCATGAAGCTTATCGAAACCGATCGTCCGGGCGTATTCGCTATTCTGAAAACCTTATGCTAATATATAGATATAAACCATATTTATATATAAATATGCCGTCTTTTTTGAGTTATTTACCCCTAAAAACCCCAAAATCTTCAAAAAAAGTCAAAAATCTTTCAAAAAACCCTTGCATTACCCGCAAATATGCGCTAATATAAGAACAGTTTTTGTTCAAGTTCTTCTTTGAACCTCTGAAAATAGTGTGATAAATTGCGAGGAAATAATTACATTATTTTCTTCGCCCCAGATTTATCTATTAACAATTTGAATTAGACAACAATAGGAAATTTTAATTGACGGCACAAGTGGTTGATTTGAAAATCAATTACTAGCTAAGTCAATGCATAAAAAGGTACATAAGGGCACTGATAGTGGATGCCTTGACATTTGCAACCGATGAAGGACGTAGAACTCTGCGATAAGCTTCGGGTAGCTGAGAACAAGCTTTGATCCGGAGATTTCCGAATGGGGAAACCTAATACAAGTCATGTTGTATTGCCGTTACCTGAACACATAGGGTAATGAGACGGGTACCAGCCGAACTGAATCATCTTAGTAGGTTGAGGAAAAGAAAATAACCAATGATTCCGAAAGTAGTGGCGAGCGAAATTGGAATAGTCTAAACCTTAAGATAACCTAACGGTTTAACGACCTGAGTTATTAAAGGTGTTGCGTGTTAGCACAATTTTTATGCTGAGCAGTTAAGCTTGCTTGACCGTTCGGCATAAAAACCAACAGCGTTAACTGAGTGGATAAGATTCGTAGTTGTTAGCGGAAGCGTTTGAATGACGCGCCAAAGATGGTGAAAGCCCAGTATGCGAAAACAACTATTAGAACTTATATGTGTTTTCACAAGTAGAACGGGGCACGAGAAACCCTGTTTGAATCCGGCAGGACCACCTGCCAAGACTAAATATTGCAAATGATCGATAGCGAACTAGTACAGTGATGGAAAGGTGAAAAGAACCCCGGGAGGGGAGTGAAATAGATCCTGAAACTCAGTGCCTACAAGGTGTCGGAGCATAGCGAACAAAACTCACAACTGAGTCGCGACGAAGTCGCGCAAATCAGTTTACTACCAGTGTGTAGTTAACTGAGTCGCGACGAAGTCGCGCAAATCAGTAAACGGAGAGGTTGCGAGCTTTGTTCGCTATGTGACGGCGTGCTTTTTGTAGAACGATCCAGCGAGTTAATTTTGTCGGCGAGGCTAAGTCAGATGATGGAGCCACAGTGAAAGCGAGGGTTAATAGCCCGACAAGTCGGCATGATTAGACCCGAAACCGGGTGACCTAACCATGAGCAGGCTGAAACCGCGGTAACACGCGGCGGAGGGCCGAACCAGGGTACGCAGTAAAGTGCTTGGATGACTTGTGGTTAGCGGTGAAA
>JAFRWP010000014.1 GCA_017437945.1 Candidatus Saccharimonadota bacterium
AACTCTCCATAAAAATGAAAAAATTTGATAAATCAAACATTCGAACGAAATAGAAAAACTTGTTTTGCTATTTCTGAGAATGTGCAGATTCTATATCTTAGTAAAACTAAGATAAAACTCAAATATAAAAGACTGACGATGTGTTGAACATCATAAATTGACATTCTTTAATTGCACAACTAAATTGTTAAACTACAGAATTTAAAAGCTCAACTAATAAGAGTCCTTCAATAAGATGTCCTCTCGCAGTTGAACTGTTCTAATCTTATATCACTCTAGAACCAATGTCAAGCACTTTTTTTGACTTTTTTGAACAATTTTCAATTATTTACAGCACAAAGCCGCAAAACAGGCCAATCATAATGCCAATTGCTGCTCCAACGCATACTTGTGGCACCGTATGCCCCTCTACAACACGCAATTTCTTCGTCTTTTGATTGCCGTCTGCCACCATCACATTCAGCAGTTTCCCCTGCTCTCCTACGGCATAGCGCACATTCACAGCATCATAAATCACGATAATCGTCATTGCCAGCGCCAAAACTGTAATATTGGCAAATATGCCATACTTAACGATAAAGAAGGTCGTCAGACCTCCAAAACTAGCCGTATGGCCACTTGGCATACCACCACTACGTGTAAAGCAGTCCAAAGCCTGCCTAAAGCTCATCTTTTTCATTGAGACTAAATCGCCAAGCAGCTTGCCAGTCTGAGCCACAAGCCAGCCTAATACAAATGCGATTAGCCCTCCCAAACCACTCATATCCATATATATAATATATCATACCAATATTTTGTTCGTCTATGACTACGCTTATGCTAATCTTTGTCTGTATTTTTCACAACGAACGCCGCTCCAACTCTTGAATAAAAAAGCGCCCCGTCCTTCGTATTCGGACGGGGCTTTCAAAGATCAATGAGCAATGCCAGTTTTAAGGCAGAACAGTAATGTGTGACATATCCACGATAATCGGCTTTTTAAGCTTCAGCATCCGTTTCAATTCATTCTTCGTCTGCTGCCAGCATATCCGCATCGTTTCACTCACTGAAAACGGCCCGACGAAATCATTCGGATGCGGATAATTCTTAAAGAATTCGTCCATCTTTGCTCTATCACCCCTAAGTTCCTCAAATTCCTCAACGGCGAAAATCAGCGGACTCGCCAGGTTGGCTCCTAGCTGATTCGTGGGGATCGATGAGAAGAAATCTCCTGGCTCAGATTGAATTTTTCTGTCGAAAAACAAAATTACTCCTCCGTCTTCCCATGGCTTTCCACACTTCGCTTTCACAAACTTACCATGCGTATAGCCAATATGCGACTCATCGCATACCGGCACATAGATAATTACCGTGTCATTAATCTTCAGTGTCTCAATGTACTTCTTGTCCATGCAACCCCTCCTCAAGAATAATAATATATATAATAACATATTTTTTATTATTAGCAAGGAGACTTATCTTCAGTATTCCACAAAAATACCCACTATTATAGTGGGTATTCATTAGTCGCTCTAAGATGCTGGCTACTCGGCTTTTTCGGCTTTTGCTGCTAGCTTTTCGTCTTCAGCCTCAGCTTCTTCCTCTTCTTTCGGAATAATACCAATAGAAGCTACCGTATCGCCATCATTGAGACGCATCACGCGTACACCCTGCGTTGCGCGACCAAGAGTTGGGATATCCTTGACCGCCACACGAATGGCCTGACCGTTTGTCGACATCATAATGATCTCTTGCGCATCTGGATCAAGCGTATGTACGGCTGCGATTGGACCAGTCTTGGCCGTCACAGCGGCTACTTTTACGCCTACACCGCCACGCTTATGTGGTGGGAAGTTTGTTGCGGCCGTCATCTTGCCATAACCATTCGTCGAAATCACAATCAATTTCTGCGTCTTTGCATCAGACACTACATCCATGCCGACTACAGTGTCATTTGGACGTAGGCGTACACCGCGTACACCGCGTGCGGAGCGCCCCATTGGGCGTACATCTTTCTCGTTAAAGCGTACTGCCTGACCAGCTGACGTAGAGATGATAATATCATTCTCGCCTGTCGTACCGCGCACCCAGCGTAATTCGTCGCCCTCATCAAGCTTGATTGTAATCAAACCGTTGGTGCGGATATTAGCGTAATCCTTCAATGAGGTCTTCTTGATGGTGCCTTTCGTAGTTGCCATGAAGAGATAACCGTCTTCACCCGCTTCGTCACCCTGCTTAATCACCGCCGTAATCTTCTCTTCCGGATGTAAGCTGAGCAAGTTCACCGACGCCGTACCCTTGGCAGACAACGACGATTGTGGAATCTCATAAGCCTTAATGCGGAAAATGCGACCTTGGTTCGTGAAGAATAGCAAGAAGTCATGTGAAGATGCAGTAATAATCGTATCAATCACATCCTCTTCCTTCGTAGTCATACCGCGACGGCCTTTACCGCCACGATTCTGCTTCTTGAAATCGCTCTGAAGTACGCGCTTGACGTAACCTTGTGCGGTTAAGAGTACTGCGCTCTCTTCATCAGGAATCAAATCTTCTTCGGCGAACTTACCAAGTTCATGGTTAATAATCTTACTCTTGCGCTTATCGCCATACTTCTCTTTCATCGCAAGGAGTTCTTCCTTAACGACATCGAGAATCGCCTGTTCGGAAGCCAAAATCTTTTCGTACTTCGCAATGAGTTCGAGTAATTCTTTAAGTTCATTCTCAATCTTATCGCGTTCTAGTCCTTGGAGACGGCGAAGTTGCATTGCCAAAATCGCTGCAGCCTGAATTTCCGATAAACCGAAGCGTTCCATGAGGCGCTTATCAGCATCATCATAGGATTCACGAATCGTCTTAATCACTTCGTCGATGTGATCCAACGCAATCTTCAAACCCTCCAAGATATGTGCACGTTCTTTTGCCTTATTGAGATCATACTCAGTCCTGCGACGAATCACCTTCTGGCGATGCTTAATGAACTCTGCCAAGATTTCCTTAAGACCCATCACCTTTGGCTGAATGCCATCAACGAGTGCAAGCACGTTGTAGTGGAATGAAGTCTGCAAACCAGTCATCTTGTAAAGCTGGTTCAAAATCTTCTTCGGGAAGGCATCCTTTTTCAGTTCTACTACTACGCGAATCTTACCGCGGGCGGATTCATCGCGTGCATCGGCAATGTGATCAAGTTTCTTTGCGAGTACCAAGTCACGCACCTTCTCGACGAAGGCTTCCTTGCTCATACCGTAAGGCACTTCCGTAATTACGATATTATAGCGACCGTTCTTACGCTCTTCGATATTTGCTACGGCGCGAATCGTGACCGAACCGCGACCAGTTGCATAAGCCTGCTTCATTGGTGCGCCACCGTAAACTTCCGCTCCCGTTGGGAAATCTGGACCCTTTACGTGCTTCATCAATTCTTCAAGCGTGATATCTGGATTATCGATTTGCGCAACCGTCGCATCCACAACCTCACCGAGGTTATGTGGTGGAATATTGGTTGCCATACCGACCGCAATACCCATCTGACCATTCAAAAGAATGTTTGGCACGGCAGCTGGAAGCACCACTGGTTCCTGCTCAGTACCATCGAAGTTATCACGGAAATCAACCGTATTCTTTTCGATATCGGCCAATAGCTCTGCGCCAACCTTATCCATGCGGGCCTCGGTATAGCGCGATGCAGCGGCTTCATCGCCGTCCATCGAACCGAAGTTACCCTGACCTTCAACGAGCGTATAACGCATCTTCCAAGGCTGGGCGAGGTTCACCATGGATTCATAAATCGACGAATCGCCGTGCGGGTGATATTTACCCATTACTTCACCGACGATACGTGCCGACTTCACAGTTGCATGTGGCGCCTTCCAACCATTCTTATTCATTGCGTACAAGATACGACGGTTTACTGGTTTCAAACCATCGCGTACATCTGGAAGTGCACGATCAATCAAAACCGACATCGAATAACGTAGGAAGCTATCTTCCATCACGTTTTCGACCGTCAATTCTTCGACGCCATCTTCCCCACGATGTGCTTGTAGACCACCAACTTTTACAATCTCTTCTTCCTCGGTATTGTAATCACCGAGCGTTTCATCAACGCCTTTATTATCAGTTGCATCCGGCACGCCACCAACTTTACTGGCGTCTTTTTCGTTTTCGTTCTCTTCTGGAGTTTCGTTTAATTTCTTCTTATCTACCATAACCTATCTCCTTAGAAGTCCAAATCATCCAAATCAACCGTTGCGGCACGGGATTGAATAAAGTTTTTACGAAGTTCCGCCTCGCTGCCCATCAACTTGGTAAAGATTGCATCCGCTTTTTCGGCATCCTCAATATTTACGCGAATCAATGTACGTGTTTTTGGATTCATAGTAGTCGCCCAGAGTTGAGATGCATCCATCTCACCAAGACCCTTAAAGCGCTGCTGTGCGGTATAACCAGCCTGCTTAAAGCGTTCGTCGTCTGGATTAATTTTTGTACCAGCCGCCTTGCGTTCTTCAATGCGTTTGGTCAAAGTTTGTTCAAGTGCGTCTTCATTATATATATATTCGATTTTGCGCTGTGAACCAGTACCTTTAATCAAACCAAATAGCGGTGGTTTCGCCAAGTAAACATGACCAGCCTTAATAACTTCAGGCATATAGCGGAAGAAGAATGTAAGAAGCAAAGTTGAGATATGTGCACCATCTACATCCGCATCCGTCATGAATACAATTTTGTAATAACGTAAACCGTCAATATTGAACGATTCACCAATACCGACGCCCATAGCTTTAATCAAAGAAACAATTTCGGCGTTCGCAAACATCTTATCGAGATGAGCGCGCTCAGTGTTCAAAACTTTACCGCGTAGTGGCAAAATCGCCTGAATCTTCGAATCGCGACCTTCCTTTGCTGAACCCGCCGCAGAGTTACCCTCTACGATGAAGAGTTCACATTCCGTACGATCACGCGAAGAACAATCCGCCAACTTCGATGGCAAGTTCAGACCTTCAAAGGCGCCTTTACGCAAAACGTTATCACGTGCTGCGCGTGCTGCTTTGCGAGCACGTGCTGCAAGCGTAGCTTTTTGAACGATTGCTTTCGCTACATCAGGATGCTCTTCCAAATAATAAGCAAAGTATTCGCTCATCACTTTATCGACATAACCACGTACTTCTGGGTTACCAAGTTTATTCTTGGTCTGACCTTCAAACTGCGGATCCGGTAACTTAACCAAAATAACCGCGGCGAGGCCTTCCTTGATATCGTCACCCGTCAAGTTCTCGTCTTTTTCCTTCAGCAAACCATTCTTGCGTGCATAATCATTAATCGTGCGGTTTAATGCTGTACGGAAACCAACCACATGCATACCGCCATCTGGCGTCAACACGTTGTTCGCGAACGGACGCATCGTCTCAGCGAGACTATCATTATATTGAACCGCGATTTCAACGACGCTATCTTCAATCTGTTTCTCAACATAGAAGATATCACCACCACCGAGCACTTCCTTGCCATCATTCAAACGGCGAACGTAGCTCTTGATACCACCTTCAAAGTAAAACGAATCACTTTTACCGGTGCGCTCATCATGTACGGTTGCCAAGATACCTTTAGTCAGATATGCCTGGTGACGCAAATAATTAACTACCCAATCATAATCAAATACGGTCGTTTCCTTAAAGATGGTTGGATCTGGGTAGAACGTAATGCTCGTACCAATCTTCTCTGTCTTCCCCGTCACCTCAATTGGTTTAACAGTGCGACCAGTTTCAAACTCAATATGATTAACTTTACCATCACGATAGACTTCCGCAATCATTCGTGTCGAAAGCGCGTTTACTACCGACGAACCAACACCGTGCAAACCTGACGATACTTTATAGCCACCGCCGCCAAACTTACCACCAGCATGGAGAACCGTAAGAACAGTCTCAAGAGTGGACAGTTTCGTCTTTGGGTGAATGTCAACCGGAATACCACGGCCGTTATCCTCTACACGACAACCGCCATCGGCTAGCAAGGTGACCACGACGTTTGTCGCAAAACCTGCAATTGCCTCATCGATGGAGTTATCGGCAATCTCTTTAATGAGATGATGTAAACCGTCATACCCAGTTGAGCCAATGTACATGCCAGGACGTTTACGAACTGGCTCTAGCCCTTCCAAAACCTGAATTTCGGACGCATTATATTCTTCTTCGGCCTGTTTAGAGACCCTGCTAGATGCAGCCATGAATACTTTACCTCAACTTGATATTTAATACATATAATATATTACATTACTGTATCTAATAATTCAAGTTTTTACCCCCTAAAATCGCGTCTAAGGCCTTTGTTTAGCGCCAGCGCAGTACAATACCGTCTTCAGCGTCATTCGTGGCCCTAATGCCGCCTGACGCGGTCGTTTGTGGTTGCATCATTGGTGCCGCCGCCACTGTTACCGGCGCTGCTGCTACAGGGGTAGAGTTTGGTTGCGCAATTGGTTGCGTTGCTACCGGCCTTGGCGCTGACGCACTGTGATCAATCCTAAACACCGATGGGTCCTGCGGAGCTTGCTGTACTGGCGCCGCTACCGGCGTCAATGTCTTGCCATGCGTCGATGCTATGCCAGTTGCCATCTTGTTGGCTGCTGGCGGCGTACCGCTTGCACCCGCCATCAAAACTTTGCGGTTATTATTGTGCTGAATCTTAAATACCGTCGGATCCGTATTGAAAGTCGCTTGGCCAGTCTGAGCCAAAATTGCGTTCTGTGCTGCCGTTGCTGCCCATACCGAACCATTCGGATTCTCCATCATCTTCTCTGCTGCTACAATCCGCGGAGCCTGTACCGGTGTACTACCAACCATCACGCCCGCCGAGCCCGATGCCTTGTTGTGCGTAATCATGCTCGACTTTTGTGTCTGAACTGGTTGCGCTGCCGACTGCTTCTGTATGGCCGGCGCCGGTTTCTGTTGCGCAACCTTCGGTACTGCCGCTACGCTCGGATGCGGTGCAGGCGCTGCGTTACTTACCGCCGGCTGTACGACTTCTGGCTTCGCAACTTGCTGTACAGCATTCGCCTTTACTTCTTCGCGTGCCTGCTTTTCGAGTTTTGCCTTCTTTTCTAGCCACGCATCAAGGAAGTTCTTCTTCGGTGGCGCACTCGGCTTAGGCTTGACCTGCTCAACTTTCTTTTCTACTACTGCGCCGGCCACTACTGGCTTTTCTTTTTCCGCTACTGGAGTTGGAGCTGGAGCCGCTGGCGCACTTGGCGCTTCATCGGTTGCCGCCAAACGCCTATCAATCTCTTCCTCAACTTCCGCACGTGGACGGCCGAAGCGTGACAAAGCATACTCGCGCATGCGCTGCATCAATTCTTCGCTCGACTCGCCTAGTGGCGGCAAAAGTTTCAACGTAAATGGCGATGTCGGCAAACCAAACATCAATACCGTCGTTACCGCTTCGTGGTTTGGAATCTTATGCAAATCTTCCGCATTAAATACTGGCTGGAAGGCTTTCTCCATCAACTCCGCATCTGTCACGCCAATACGACCGCACAAAATCGTACCGACGTTACCAAGAATCGCCTCACGAATCTTGTCGGTCAGCTGCGTCATGAACTGGTTCGCCAATACCAAGTTCAAGCGATACTTACGAGCCTCAGACAGAATCGATTCGAAGCTCTCTGTCGCAAAGTTCTGGAACTCATCTACGAATAGACAGAAGTCAACGCGTTCATCTTCCGGCGTATCCGCACGGCTCATAGCTGCCGCCTGGAACTTCATCACGAAGATCATACCAAGAAGCTTCGCGTTCAACTCGCCCGTCTTACCTTTCGACAGGTTCACGAGCAAGATTTTCTTGTTATCCATGATTTCGCGAATATTGAACCCAGACTTAGGCTGACCCAAAATATTGCGCATCATCTTGTTCGAAAGGAACGGACCCCACTTCGAAACGAACCAGCTCGTCACCTCACCTGCATCATTCGATTTTTGTGATGCCGGAAACTCTTTCGTCCAATAATCATATACGGTCTTATCGGTCACATATTTTAATTTGCTCTTCACAAATTCTGGATCAATGAAACAGCGTGGAATATCAATAAATGTGCCGCCATCCGGATCGCTCATTAATAATAGTGCGGCATTACGGAACATGTGCTGCGCGCGCGGACCAAAGATACCCTGGTTACCCGGATCGTACAGGCTAGTCAACATATTAATACCTTCCTGAACGATGAAGTCCTTCTGGTCTTCCGTCTGGAATTCGAACATGTTCATACCAACCGGATTATCCAAGTTACCTGGCTCGAACAAAATCACATCATCCATGCGCTCTGGCGGTACTTTCGAAAGAATCGTCTCCACCGCGTCACCATGTGGATCAATAAAACAGAAACCGCGCCCATCGCACATATCCTGATAAGCCAAGTTCGTGAGAAGCACAGACTTACCCATACCAGTAGCACCAATTACGTAAGTATGACGACGTCGGTCATTTTCGCTCAAACGAATCGTTTTCTTTTCGCCACGGAACTCATTAACGCCAAGTACTAGGCCCTCTTCTACCAGTCTTGCTGGACCATCGACCTGCTTCGTCGCCTGACGCTCAACCTGGCTAGTCGGAATAGCATTCTGCGCCGGCAAGTGATAAATACTTGCTAGCTCCACGCTATTCAAAATCATATCCCTACGTTCTTGCGGGAAAGTCCTAAATATATAATCTCTTGCTAAGCTTTCGCTGCCCTTTTGCATGTCATAGCGGAAACCGTTGTAACCCTGCAAATCAAACTGCGAAAATACTGAAACTACACCATTGATAATAGCCTCTGAGCGCGCCTTAGATGCGCTGCTTGCAACGATACGAATCAAACATTCAAAGCCAGGATTCTTAGTCTTATCCTCGACCTTTGTAATTTCTTCTTGTTGTAAATTTGACAGACTCTCTTTATTATCTCCGTAAGGATCGTGTAGCTCTGGCGGTTTCCATAGCGCTTGCATTACATCAACGATAAAGTTCGTTGAGTGATAAACAATTTTACCCAAAAAGTTCGACGGTGCCGTAGTCTTCTTCCCGTCTCGTATATTTTGTACTCGCTCGAGCGATTTTCTTGTCCAAGTACCGTCCGTTGGGCGGAACATAACTTGGAGGCCAATACCGTCACCATGCTTCGCCACCGACAAAGCGTTAATTAACGCCAAGCTCGCATCGCGCTTGCTATCCTCATAGGTTGCAATCGGATACCAGAACTCGGTCTTCAACCTCAACTCACCGCCGACCACGGCATCTATCTTGCCTTCTGCGCTAAAGAAGTTTGGATCTTCCACCTCTTCCATACGTGCTGTCGGATATGCCGCTGAAATCGCCTGCTTGACCGTTTCGGTCAATACGGCCGGCACGACAGCATAATAATTAATAAAGCCATCGTGTGCGACGATTTCAAAGCTAATATGGCGCTGACCGTACAGTTTACCTTTGATACCCTTCTTCAAAGTCGACGAAATAATACTATACATTACTTGCGACTCGGAAATTTGTTCATTTATCACATCGCGCTCATCGCGACCACCGCCCTGCACGTCATCCGTGCTCGGTGGCAAATGAATCAACATCGGTACCATCTTTAGTGCGCGTTCGTAATTTTTACGCGTACGCTTAATGGTCGCAAAAACTTTCCAGCCAATCAACAGACCGCCAATCGCTACCAAACATAGAATAATTACAGTCTTCGGATCCATTAACTACCGTTCCCGTTTAACCCGTCACCACGGTTACGATTAAATGCTTTATTCATCATGTCCCACCGCGCAACATCCATCTCTGCCAATAGTTTATGCGGGTCCTTACGGTCACGATTCACGATTTTCGACACTGCCTGCATATAAGCTTTCGGCAAAGTCTCTGCATCGCGTTTTATACTTATCGAACCAAGATCGCGCAACGCATCCGCACCTTCCTCGTCATTCTTGGTCGGCTTCGGCTGCTTCTTCTGTTGCAACATCGGCATCGCGCTCGACATCACTTCTGGCGCCTTCTCGCTTACCGATGACTCCTGACTCTCAACCATTTCAGCTGGGCGCTCGATATCTGGCTTCAAGTCGCTTCGTTCGTTTAAGTAATCGTTAAAATCTTCTACTTCCCCTGTAGGAGGTAGCATAGGATTATTTTCAGGAGCGCCAAAAACAGGAGTTTTTTCAGAAAAATTACCCCCACCAGCGCCCATGCTATCCATAAGCATTATTGTATCACAAAATATTCCGTGAAACCAAGAAACAAAGCATCGCTTCTACCACTAAAACTAGGCCAATTTCTAGAATCGAGATATTACCAAATGATCGCCCCACTAATATCAAAATTGGCGCCAAGGCAATTACCGAACCGTAATAATAGCTTTTCTTCTTGAGATTACCACCCTTCTTCTTGTCGAGTTTTGCCCGCAAGACAAAAAATAGCCTGCAGCCAAAAACTGCAAGCCCAAGAAAAAGAACATAGCACAGGATGAAAAAGGCAAATACGCCAATTACACCGACATCACTCGGCGAAAACGAAAACATCATCGTTATGATTAACAGAAAGGAAAGCAGACTTAGTAAAATTAACGCCTTATCCATAAGCGATATTATAGCACAGGCCGTGCTCTACCCTGCACCTAAGTCAAAACTAGTAATCGTCCGGCCGCGACTGAAAAACCAACAAAATATACTTCCTTTCCCCACAAGATGACATTCCTAAAAGCTAAGGTAGAGGGGGTTATCTGGCAAATATATACATTACTTATAGCCACAACCTTGGGCTCTACCGTTAGCTTAGATTGACCGCCTCTCGTATAGAGAGGCACGTCCTTGCAAGATCTTCTCACTTCTCTGTTTTTTTGGGTATCAATGTGCTAGTCGTTTGAATATCTTACGCGCTCTACGCTCCTCATCTCTCGATGAGCTTTGGCGGAGCTTAGCTTATTCCTAGTTGTAATTTATGGCTAGCAATAAGCTTTCACTGCGCCAAAGTTACACACTATCTATGGTTCCAATCTTTCACTCCTCTTTTATTTTTGTTTTGTGCTTTTTATTTTTGTTCAGGCACATTCTCAATATACCAAACATAACCGCAAAAGTCAATAATTCTTGTATTCAAAATCCGTTGTACTTTTTACAACAATGTATTCCCCACCAGATATATTCACCCATGCTAGAAATGTTGTATTTTATACAACATAACCCAAAAATTACATTTTGCACAAATATTTGCACATTTTGCTGTTGTAATTTTGCCTATTTTCCACTATTTTGGCCATTCTACCCCTGTTAAAATCGTTGAAAAAATTACAACACTTTTTCTATTGACATGAGCATTTTAGGGGGTTATGATGGAAGTAGCTTTTGAATAAAAATCTTATACAAAAGCCAAAAACAAACATCGATTCCAAAATATAACTCCACACTCCACACACTGAAGAACCGGTTTTCCTCGCAGTTACCGGTTCTTCGCTTTTATAGAGATATTTGCATCAAAAAGCCACCCTAATGGGTGGTTTTCTTCTCTATTCATGGTGGAGCTGCCGGATACTGCCTCCGGGTCCGCATAATCTCTAGATACGCAATCTACGAGCATAGTTAATTCTTTCATCTCGGCATAACACCTAGAGCTGGAATCAACAAAACTCTAAGTCGCCATGACTAAATTTTCGTACCGACCCCTGTCAGGAGGTCGATCTTAATACCATGAGTATGATATTACCGAAAGCTATGGTATCTCACTACCGATAACAGACCTGTTATAATCTTAGGCCCAAGCGTAAGCTGGCATGAAAGCCACGTGCTTACTAGCAGTTTTATCTGCATTTATGAGAAGTACTTACGGTACAAATCGACTCGCATGCATACTGTTAACTACGCGTCTAAGCTTTGTCAGCCCCAACAGATGTAATTCTATCATACTCGTGCTTTAAAGTCCACTTGTAGGCCTCTATAATCGCTTCTATGACCAGTAAAACTTACAGCGCCATACCTTATGGCTTTGAACACAAAATTATCACTATTGAAGGCGATTCTAATCACGGTCTCCCCTGTTTTAACATCGTTGGCATGGCCGGAAAAACCGTCTTTGAGAGCCGTGAGCGTATCCGTTCTGCCCTCTTAAATAGCGGCTTCTTCTTCCCTAGAGACAAAATCATCGTTAACCTCGCTCCAGCAGAGCTCGAAAAGTCCGGTACCTGACTAGACCTGCCTATCGCCCTGGCAGTTTTATCCCTGTCTCAGCAAATTTACAACAAAATCTACGCCATAAAATGTTTGTCGGCGAGCTCTCACTTACCGGCGAGATCCGTCCCGTCCGTGGCATTATCAATATCATCGAAGCCGCCAAAGCTCATGGCTTTAGTGAGATTTACATTCCTGTCGGAAACGCCACTCAAGCTGCGCTCGTAGCAAACGATATCGATATCTACCCAGTCCAAAATTTGCGTGAATTATGGCTCAAGCTTAAATCATTGTCCGCATTTTCCCCTCTTAAGCCATTTGTGGAAAATACACAAAAAGATAAGCATAAGCACATTATTTTGGATGACGTTTGTGGACAAGAACAAGCCAAACGCGCACTCACTATTGCCGTGGCTGGCCGACACAATATTTTGCTACAAGGCCCGCCCGGCACTGGCAAATCTATGTTGGCAAAATGCATACCATCGCTCTTGCCTACCATGAGCTTGTCGGAATGCATTGATGTCACCAAGCTTCATTCCCTCGTCCGTCAAACTACTCAGGCCATCACGGAACGTCCATTTCGTGCTCCGCATCATTCTGCCAGCCTCAGCGCCATGATCGGCGGCGGCTCTCAATCCCAACCCGGCGAAATCTCACTCGCGCACCATGGCGTGTTGTTCTTGGACGAATTCGCTGAATACCCACGTAATGTCCTAGAAGCACTCAGGCAACCATTAGAAGACCACCAAATCGCCGTCAGTCGTGCCAATATTAAAACCACCTATCCTGCCAATTTCATGCTCGTTGCTACTGCCAACCCGTGTCCATGTGGCTATTATCAGTCGCCCGACCATACCTGCAATTGTAGCCCGCAACAACTCCAAGCCTACCAGAAAAAACTTTCCGGACCACTGCTCGACCGTATAGATATCGCCTTCACGGTCAACCGCCCTACTGAATCCGTTTTATTTAAAAGCACAACGATTAGCAGTCCCGAACAGGATTCTGCCAAATTCCAAATCCGGACCGCATTGAATAATCAAATTAACCGTTACCATAACCCCGCCATTTTTAACTCATCCCTAAGCTCCCACGAGACCGCTACGCTCATTCAACTCACAAAATCAGCAAAAAACCTGCTCGAATCGGCCACAAAATCGCAAAATTTTTCTGCACGTGCCTTTTTCAAAATCATCAAAGTCGCCCGCACGATTGCCGACCTAGAATCTTCCGACCAAGTCGACGAAATCCACATTGCTGAAGCCATTGCATACCGGATACGCTAACAGATAATCTACCCCTTGTAATTCCCTAACGGTTTTGCTATAATATGCGCATAACAAAGTCTAACAAGGAGTTATACCATCAGTAACTACAATTCGCAGCACACTCGTATTAATGGAGAGATCCGTTATCCAGAGGTGCGTGTAATCAGCGCTGATGGTGCACAGCTAGGCATTATGTCTAGTCGCGACGCCCAATTGATGGCACGTGACGCTGGTCTTGATTTGGTCGAAATTTCACCAAACGCCAACCCACCTGTTGTCAAAATCATCGACTGGGGTAAATACCAGTACCAAAAGATGAAGGAACAGGCCCGCGCCAAGAAAAACGCCAAAAGCTCTGAGCTCAAACAGATTAGACTTGGTTTGAAAATTGGGGAGAATGACCTCAATATTAAATGCCGCAAAATCCTCGAATTACTCGATGATGGCGATCGTGTCAAAGTTATGATTATCTTCCGTGGCCGCGAAATGGCTCACAAAGAAATCGGTACCGAACTCATGAATCGCATCATGGAGAAACTCGGCCAGGAAGTCGTCATTGACGGTAAATCCCAAATGAGCGGCCGCAACCTTACCTTCATGGTTCGTAAAAAATAGGTTGCAAATGTAACGCCCACCGGTTCCCTACACCCCAAAGCGTTCTAATAGTAACTAAAGTAGGAAAGGTATATCATGCCAAAACTCAAAACCCATAAGGGTACAGCTAAGCGTGTCAAAATTACCAGAACTGGTAAAGTTGTCCGCGAACGCGCCTTCGGCAACCATATTCTTGCCAAGAAATCTAAAGCCCGCAAACGCAACATGAAAACTGCTGCATTCATCAACGGCAAAATCAAGAAAAACGTTAAAACTGCATTAGGAGCTTAAGTCATGAGAGTTAAACGTGGAGTCGCTGCTCGCGCAAAGCACAAAAAGACCCTTCAAGCTGCTAAGGGCATGCAGCATTATCGCACCAGTAGCTTCCGCATGGCGAAGCAAGGTGTTATCAAATCCCTTCGTTATTCCTACCGCGATCGCCGCAACCGCAAACGCGATTTGCGCGCCCTCTGGATTACTCGCATTAACATTGCTGCCCGCGAAAACGGTATCAGCTATAACCAGTTAATCAACGGTATGAAGACTAAAGGCATCGAACTTGACCGCAAAGTTCTCGCCGAACTCGCTGTCAGTGATCCAAAAGCCTTCACCGCTATCTGCGAAAGCGCAAAGTAACCAATCGGTAACTAACAAAAAATATCTCCTTTCAAGAGGAGATATTTTTTAATTATTTTCAATCAAGAATTTTGCCAGCGCTCGCGCCTGCGATAACGGATGATTTGGGAAGGTCGCATCGTAATCGTCCACTTCCGACCAGTTCATTAACTGGCCTTGCGCATATGTCTCGTCATACGGATCCTTCACCCAGCCTTCACCATTCGGGCCCACTTTATGGTCATTCTCCAAGATCGCAAATACCGACGCTTCCCTCGCCCCAATTAGGCCCGTCTCATCAAAGAAAGCCTGACATTGAAATACATAATCCGAGTAATAACCAATGTGCATAGTTAAAATATATTGCACGCCCTGAACACCGCCACGATTCACGGTCTTAATAATTGAGTAAATATACTTACGTTCACGCGCTGTACCTCCTGCTTCTACCTGAATAATGCCCTGATCTGTCGCTAACACTCCGCGAATCCCATCAATTACCTGCTCCACCGAGTTAAACGGCATCGCCTGCTCGGCCGGAATCGGCGTATACATTGCGAGACATGCCGAATTTGCAGTCTGCTTCATAAAGGAAATCGACCCAGGTGGATCACCGGGCATCGATTGCACTTGCCCATAATCGTCCGGAATATGGACGGCAAATTCTTTAAGCATAATCTCCATGCTTATATTTTACCATCAAACCATCAAAAACGCCTGTGGTTAAACAGGCATTTTTGGTAAGCTCGCTTCATAAGCCGGGTTCTGTGACTTTTACCGAAGCAAAAGCCTGTAATCATCTATCTAGCCCCGCAATTGCTCACGGGATCTAGCGGTGAGCGACCATCCGCGGATCACGGTATCTAGGTCTCCTTGCAGCCAGTAGAGTTTACCTCGCCCCGATGTCACCACCGGACCCTGCGGTCTCTTACACCGCTCTTTTCACCCTTACTACAGCCGAAGCCGTGGCGGTTTTGTTTCTGTGGCACTTTTCCTACGCTTGCGCGCGGTTGCCGTTAGCAACTACCGTATCCTATGCTGCCCGGACTTTCCTCTCGCTCTTACAAGCCAGCGATTACATCAACGAGCTTATCCCTATTTTAACAGATAAGCCGCCAAACGTCCACCTCTAATAAAATAAAGGGTTAATATTCTAATAGTTTTCGGGTCATATTAGCATCGATGACCTTATTCACTTCCGCATCCGCTTCAACATTCAACTCCCGCGGTACATGCGTAAAGCTATAAGCTTCCAAATTCTCAAGTAATTTCAGTACATCAGCGTGTATCTGCATCAAATCAGGGTTCTTTACCTTATAGATGCCGTTCATCTGGTTCACCATCATCAAGCTGTCGCTCTTGAAGTGCACTCTCTTCAGGCCAAGCTCAATTGCCTGCTCCAACCCCTCTTTCAAACCATAATATTCAGCAAGGCGCGAAGTCGAGAAACCGAGGAATTCACCACCACGTTTGAGTTCCTTGCCATCTGGGCCGATAATATAATATCCCAAGCCACTTGGACCAGGATTTCCACGCGATCCACCATCTGTATAAATCGTCGCAAAATCGCTGACCGGCAAAACTTGTTTGTTCTCTTCTCCCACCCGTACAATCTTGGTCGCAAGCGTACCGGTCTTTGTGCCAGTAATCTGTAGCACCATTAAACTCTCTTCGGCCAAAGTTACCGAAGATACCTCGTTCATTTGCACCCATTTATAAGACGAGTAACGATCCGCAAACAGTTTGATTGTCGTATCCTGCAGTTGTACCTCAAATACTATAAATAAATTCCCCTGTTCTGAAGAATCCTTTAGTCCCGTAAAAGTCACTACATCCGTCAGTTGAATCTTTGATGCCTGCACGCCCAAGTTCTCATAAATCACGCGCGCCATAGCTTCTTCTGGCTGCTCACCAAAGACAATCTTCCCCGTTGGAAGCTCAAAATTAAACACCCCTTCTACGCGCCCACCCGCACGCTTTAAGAGCAAGACATCATCTTCATTTTTGCATATCGCCGTCACCCGAATGCGTTGCTTCATACTCTCTATTTTAGCATATTCAGTTTAATAACCCCGAGGAAATCGCGACATGTGCGTCATTTCCTCGGCACACCCAAAGAGAGTCCCAACGAGAGGAATGTGTCCCCTCGTTGAGGGCGCGAGACATCAAAAAATCCTGAGCCGCTGTTTTTTCCCGTGATAAGAACACGGTGGGTACGCCCTCTCACTCAAAACCAAGGCTTTGATGTGTCAGACTCCCGTAAACATGATTATTCAGGAAAATAATGCACGCTCAGGACACTTTTATTATAGCATGCCGCGCTACCGCACGCCAACCAACCAATAATATGCCCTCAAGATGCTCGTCTCGGCCCCAATCATATACTCGGCGAACCAATTGCCCACGAAGAACACCATAATATATACAATAAAAATGCCAAATGGTTCAATCTTGCGCATAAAATCTCGTGCAAAATCTGGCGCCAAAGCGTAAAGTACGCGGCTACCGTCTAGGGGCGGAATCGGAATTATATTAAATAGCGCAAAGCCAAGATTAATCTGCACGCCATAGGATAGGATTATATTTCCCTCCCCGACGTTACCGCCGCAGAAATACCAAACCAAAAAGAACAAAAACGACAATATTATATTAGTTAGCGGCCCCGCTATTGCTACCAATGCAAAACCCCACTCATTCCATTTCAAGTTCTTCGTATTAATCGGCACCGGTTTGGCTCCACCGAACACTGGCGCCTTCATTATATACAGCATCACCGGTATCATAATCGACATTATCGGGTCAATATGCACCATCGGATTCAAAGATAATCGCCCGTTCGCTTTTGCCGTATGATCGCCTAGCCAATACGCCACATATCCGTGCGCTAGTTCATGCAGCACAGTCGAGAAAACTAGGATCACAACAATAAAAATAAGGGTTACGATTTCCATAACCCTTATTTTATCAGACTTTGTATGATTATTTAATTAAGCCCTTCTTGCGAAGCGTGCGTAGAGCTGAAGTAGAGACGTTAAGCTTAACTCTCTGACCATCAACAATAAAAGTGCGCTTCTGGACATTTGGCTTAAAAACCTTGCGAGTCTTATGCTGAGAAAAGCTCACATTGTGGCCATACATCTTGCCTTTGCCGGTAATTTCACATACTGCCATACTATTTATCTCTTTATTATTTTAGACTATGCTCTATTATATCTTATCTGCCCCTATAATGCAAGGGTTAGCGCAACTAATCCAAGTTCCAAACTTCCATTACGGCTGGCAAAGAGTTCACATTTTTGATCTTGAGCTTCTTTTCATTCTTCACGGAGGCCTTCACCTCGGCAAAATCCATGTTCCCCATTGGAATCACAATCTTTGGCTCGACTACGCTGACGTATCTAGCGTCGCTCGTACCGAGAATATCGATTAGACCAAGCTCATCGAGATCTTCAATCGAAGCGGTATTCCCTACGAGGCCAATCTTGATACCATCTACATCGATGCGGTACATAATTCCACCGTTCTTCAGGCTGGTAGCCACAATTGCCACGTCGCCAATTTCGAACTCGCCCGCCCCGCGAATCGTACCAACGCGCAAATCGGCATTAATGGTCGATTGTACGACATTGATATTTACGGTTTTATCCTTTGCGCGAATCGTCAATTCATCTGAATTTTTCAGTTCTAGTTCAAACATTATCTTCTCCTCCGGTTTTTATAGAATTCTATCAGGGTCGTATTTATCACTAACCTTCAGCGTCCACAAATCTGCCAAAAACTTGTCGCGCACGCTCTTTCGATATAGATAATCCTCACGGCTCATAATAGCGTAATTAAGTGGTTTACCCTGCTTCTTCTCTACTAGCTCTGCCCAACGGGTTAACTTCCTCTGGTAATCATTACCGACAATTAGCAAATCCAAACCTTCCTGACCAGGTAAACGATTAGTTACCAGTAAGGCATTCACGAGATTCTCAACTGGACGTACATATTCTTCCCAAATCGAAGTTGGTTGCGACTCCTCTGCTGGGCCAGCATTCGATGAAACTTTGCGCGAGAAAATTTCAGTCATTGGTCTAGCAAACGGATGCTTCATGTTTGCCGAATAATAAACTTTGTTCTCGTAGTTCTCAATTTTAACAAGTCCGAGTGCATTTAGGTTCGTCAGCTCTCGGCGTACTGAATTAATTTGTTCTTCGATCACACGCGTAATCTCGCGTACATAATAAGATTTATCTGGATTCTCAAAGAATAACCCTAAAAGCTTAGCCCTAGTCTTTGAACCAAATAATTTTTCTAGTGGCATTATATTATCTTTGCTCATCTTATAAATATTTTATCACAAATATAAATTAATTAACCACTCTTTCGCCTGATTTAATGGAACCCAGTTAATATTTTTATTTCTTTTAAACCACGTCAATTGCCTTTTCGCTAAATGCCAGTCATCCAGCGCGTTCAGGGCAATCGCTTCTTCGCGCGACAGCTCTCCATCAATCATACGTTGGACAATTGGATAGATGTCCGACTTCATCGCCTGGCTACTCCAGCCATATAGTTCACCCATAGCAGTCGTCTCAGCCTCAATATTTTGTTCAAATAATTTATTCGAGCGTTGAACAAGTCTTTTGCGCAATTCCTCTCTTGGCCAGTCGATACCAAGGATTAAATAGTCCGAGCTCATCTGTTGGCGGTCTGAATAAGTTTTTTTCACATCATCATTGAATTGGTAATCAAACACCAGCGCGTCCACGTACAAGCCCGTGCCGCCTGCAATAATCGGCAACCTCCCCCGCGCTCGAATCTCGGCGATCTTCGCCCGCGCATATTCGCAGAAATCCGCCACCGTAAAGCGCTCACCTGGGCCCACAATATCGATTCCCCAGTGCGGCACCCCCTGCATCTCTTCCCTCGTTGGTTTAGCCGTACCAATGTCCATGCCTTTATAGATTGCGCGCGAATCAGCAGAAATAATCTCCGCCGCGCACTCAACGCCACGGCGTTTTGCTAACTCGCGTGCAAACTCAATTGCAAGACCAGTCTTTCCACTTCCCGTCGGTCCAATAATGACCAGGACTTTCTCCTGGCCATTATTTTGCGACATTGTTTTTTTCGTCGTTTCCAACTTCTTATACCCTTTTAGATACGTTTGCGGAACTTAGCCGTCTCGGTATCTACGGAAACCACATCACCAACCTTGATGAATAGCGGTACACGGATTCTGAGTCCCGTTTCGAGCGTTGCGTCCTTCTCTGCCGAGGTAGATGTATTGCCCTTAACAGCATTTTCCGTATAAGTAACTTCGAGTTCGACGTTCTTTGGCAACATAACGTTAATGACTCTATCGCCATAGAACTGAAGATCCATCTCGTTGCCATCTTTCATGAAGTCTTTTGCATCACCTACGAGGTCTGCTGGGACTTCGAACTGATCAAACGTCGTTGGATCCATGAATACGAAGTTCGTACCGTCATTGTACAAATACTGTACTGTGCGGTTCGTCACATCTGCTGGCTCAATCTTTTCCTGGCCCTTGAAGGTCTTTGGCAAAACTGAACCATCAATCATGTTCTTAATCTTAACGTTCACGATGCTACCACCGCGGCCCATCACTTTTTGTGAATACTCGACCACCTTATATGGTTGACCATCGAGCGTAATCAGGGTATTTTTCTTTAAATCTGTAGGTCCGTACATATTACCCCTCCCTATTAAGCGCTAGCGACAAATGGCATTAATGCTAGATGGCGTGCACGCTTTACGGCTACTGCTAATTGGCGTTGTTGTTTTGCAGAGAGGCCAGTCTTGGAGATTGGCTCAATGCGACCATACGCATCGACATAGCGCTGCAAAGTCTTTACATCGCGATAATCGAAATACGTATTTGGATCATTCTTGTATCTCTTCATTATTATCCTTTCTAAAATGGAATTTCACTTAAGTCGATTGGCTCATCGGAGATGTCTTCTGGAGCTACATCAGCAGAAGCAGAATTGCTACTACTGCTGCTGCGGCTACCACCAGAGGCACCACCATCACCATTACCGCCGACGAAGTTAAAATCTTCGACAACGATTTCGACACGGGAGCGCTTCTGACCTTCCTTGTCTTCCCAGCTACGCTGTTCAAGACGACCGGAAACTAGAATTCCGCTGCCCTTCTTTGCATATTGCGCGATGATTTCGCCTGCGCGTCCCCACGCTGAACAATCAATAAACGATACTGACTCTTGGTTTGCACCAGAGTTATCCTTGTAGGTGCGATTAACTGCTACTGAGAATCCGCATACCTGTGCACCACTAGGTGTACTGCGTAATTCTGGATCGCGGGTAATGTTACCTACGATGATTGCTTTGCTAAAACCGCGCGCCATATGTTATTCCTCCTCTTTTGCTTCTTCTTGCGCTTTGTTGCGTTCTTGGCGTTTTGCTGCCAATTTCTCACGACGTGGATCCTTTGCGACGAGCAAGTAGCGAATCACTTCATCGGTAATGTTGAGTACCGAAGAAATCTTCGCTGGTGCTGCTGCAGGAAGTTCCAATTCGTAGTAATAATAGACCGCGAAATCCTGAGCTTTAATCTGGTAAGCAAGTTTCTTCTTGCCTTCGTTGGCTTCTTTGGTAATCTTACCACCATTGCCTTCGATCAAAGCTTTGATCTTGTCGGTCGCCGGCTCGAGATTCATCTCTAAATCAGGATGAATGAGCACGGTTAATTCGTATTCTCGCATGAACACTCCTTTGGTTAAAGCAAGAGCACAATATTTTCATCAAACTGCCTCTTGCTGAGCTAATATTACCCTGAATAATAACACATCACCCCTTAAAAATCAATACCAATCCGCTTAAAATAAAAACCTCCGGCTCAAGCCGGAGGATATTGGTGGTTTGGTGTTTTTGTGTTGTTTCATTTGAACATATCGGCGTACTCATTCACGAGGTTCAAAGCAAGCTCGTACCGATCTTTGGCCGTATCGAAATGCCGGAAGTCTTCTTTCGCTTTCACGCCGCTTCCCGGATGGATACTCCTTTCAATACAGTCAAGCAAGCGCTTCTGGTTATGCAGCTGCAACTCGGAAAACTGCCAAATCGCCCGGGCCAACTTAAGTGTCTCCCTGTCCTTGACGTTCCCTTTCGCGAAATCGCTGAGTTTGAGGATGAAATCCACCTGTCGCCTGAATACAACATAGTAGTGCTCCTGCCAAAGCTTGTCATTGTCAGAGTTGAATCCCTCAATCACTTTGTCCCGAGCTTCGTCCAGCATCTTTTTGAACTTCCGCCGTACACCAGCATCGCCTTCCAATGCCTGGTACATTACGCTTAGATACAAATAGTAGCACTCGTAGTCCAGTCCATTATCCAGGGCAGGTTCAACAACCTCTTTGTGACACCGTTGCAAAAAGTCTTTTGTCGACGATTTACCTTCCATGATCTCTCCCCCTATCATCAGAATTTACATCATCCATCAAAAACACCATCAAAGTACGTAAAACCACCTTAACAGTATTATTATATCACATTATTCGTAAATTGGCAAGTCTGGCGGGAACGGATCATCGTATTCCTGCTCAAAGCTATGCTTCCCTGGCTTACGTGCCCACAGACCATCCGACTCAACTTCGTCATTCTCACCAAAGTCATCCGTAAAACCATCACCATTCACGTCATGCGGTCCGTATGGATTAAAACCGAGGTCAGTCAAAAACCGTGACGGGAAATTGTAATTCCGCCCGCCATACATAAATCGTGACTGCGCAAAGGTTAAAAACAGTTTCTGCATCGCCCGCGTCATACCAACATAAGCCAACCGGCGCTCCTCTTCGATGTCCTCTTGCGATTCTTCCATCGAACGCGTGTGTGGTAGCATTCCTTCCTCCATACCAACCAAGAATACCACCGGAAATTCTAAGCCTTTTGCGGCATGTAAGGTCATCAGCGTCACCGCGTTTTCACCCGCGCTCTCGTCGGCCGAAGACATCAATGCCGCGTCGGCCAAAAACTCAGCCAACGAGCCATAAGCCCCCGCCTCGCCGATTAATGCCGTCAAGTTTTCATTACGCTCATCCGCTTTCAGCTTATCGCCGTCGTTCAAATACGCTCGGTAATCAATTCTCTGTAACAATTCCTCGATAATATCCGCCGGACCAACTCCTGCTGCATGCTTTTTACGCAAATCTAGCAGGATGCTATTAAACTTATCGTACGCATGCAATGTTTTTGGCGTTAGTAGTTCAGTTTCTCCAGCCAAAATCCTCTGCAATGATACCGCACCAATTCCACGCGTCGGCACATTAATTACGCGCTCCAACGACACTGAATCCAGTGGGTTCACGACTAATCGCAAATACGCCACAATATCCTTAACTTCTTTACGATCATAGAACCTTACGCCACCCACCAACTTATATGGCAACCGTTGCACCATAAAGGCTTTTTCAAAAGCTTGAGACTGCGCATTCGTGCGATATAGCACCGCAAAATCCGACAGTGGACGCCCCGATTTTTTAATCTGCATCGCGACGTAATTCGCTTCATCTTGCTCATCACGCGCCTGATGAATATCGACTGGCGCACCCTTCCCTGCATCCGTAAATAACACCTTATCACTGCGCTGTACATTCTTCGTAATCACTTTTTGCGCCGCATCCAAAATATTCTGCGTCGACCGATAGTTTTGCTCGAGTTTTACCACTTTCGCGCCCGGAAAATCACGTTCAAAATTCAAAATATTCGTAAAATCCGCACCACGCCATGAATAAATCGACTGCCAGTCATCACCAACGCAGCAAATATTATGCTCATCGTTTACCAGCAACTTCACCATCTCATACTGAATGTGATTCGTGTCCTGATACTCATCAATCAAGATATGTTTAAACTTCGTGCGCCATTTTGCCCGAATATCTTCCCGCGTGCGCAATAATCTTGCTACATATACTAGTAAATCATCAAAATCTACCGCGTCGGCTTTCTTGCGCAAATCTTCGTAGCGCTCATAAACTTCTGCAATCTGTTTCTGATTAGGGTAAAACGCCCGCTCCAACATTTCGTCCGGCGATTCGCCGTCGTTCTTCGCTTTCGAAATTGCCGCCTCGCAAGCCTTTGGCTTCACATTTTTATCATTAATGCGTAGCTCTTTCATTGCACGTTTAATCAGCGCTAGGCGATCGTCCGTATCATAAATCACAAAGTTCTTCGACAACCCCACATTCTCCGCTTCAATCCGCAAAATCTTCACACAAATCGAGTGAAAAGTCCCCATCCACGGCATAAAACTGAACGAGTTTTCCATATCGAGTATCTTCGCCAGACGCTCGCGCATCTCTCGCGCCGCCTTATTCGTAAAAGTCAGCGCCAAAATTTCGTATGGCTGCACGCCGTTCGCAATCAAGTTCGCAATCCTATGCGTCAAAGTTTTCGTCTTACCAGAACCAGCACCCGCCAAAATCAACACTGGCCCATTCAAAGTCTCTACTGCATCTTTTTGTGCCGGGTTTAGCCCTTCCAAAATTTTCGTCATGAGTCTATTTTACCCCAAATTCGCCCCGTCAAAAAGCGCCCCGCGAGGAGCGCCTTCCGTTCTTTGCCTACTAATACTTATATTCTTGTTCTTTGTAAAATAGCTTCCAATCCATAGTCTTACGACTACCATCCTTAAAAATCACTTGGTTTTCAATGCCATAACCATCATCAAAAGCTTGTACGGCAACTGCGCCTTTATATTCTTCTAGTTCGCCAATTTTCCTCGCTATCATGGTGACAGTTTGATCCAGGTTTTCGCGACTTGTGGCGTACTCGTCTAACGCTATCGCACTTAGATTCTGCTCTTTATCAATAACGATAATATATCTGCTCATGCCGCCTTGACCAAAACGTATCACTTCCGCATATGCTACGTTCTTAAATGGCAATTTGTAACCAGTCTCCTTCCCGTCACTGCCCATCTCGGGCCAAATTGTATATTCGCCATATTCACCCAAGACTTCGGCATTTTCGATTTTTGGTTTTAACCCAGAATAGTGCAACGATTTAGCCGCATAATATGCATTCCCATCTTTATCTACATATACAGCATCAGCAAGCGATACATACTTATCATATCCACCAAGTAAGTCACTATCACCACCATTGTCCGGCTTGCTAGCGCTATCATCATTTTCATCCTTATTGTCTTTTTCGATGGCCGTATCGCATTGTAATTTATTGTCGCCCTTATCAAGTAACTTCCACGCCAACAAACCGCCCGCCGCAAGCAATAATATTACACATAGTATCCACGGTAATGGACTCGCTTTTGCCTTTGGTAGCGGCACCTGCTCCGCCGGTTTTACCTCTGGCCTCTGTTCAAACTCACCCTTTTGTTGCATCTTTAATTATCCCTCTTATGCTTATTAATATTATACGACCTATTCAATTTTTTACCTACCCAAGGCACTTTTTATCGCCGCCTCCACGGCCGTGACTACATCATTTACTGTATTTGCCTTCGAAATATCCACCATCTTTCCGTTTACAAAGAATGTTGGCGTTGCGCTAACCTTATCCTTCTCGCGTCCTAACTTGTAATCAAAATTAATCTTTCTTTCAATTCTTTCCTCGCCAATATCGCTTGCGAACTTTTCAAGATCTGCATGGAAGTAGATATCTTTAAATAAATCTTGATAAGTCCCCAAAAGATCATTTTCGTCTAATCCAATCCATGCTCCACGATTATCGTAAAGCGTTTCAACCATTTCCCAGAACTTCCCCTGTCTTCCAGCCGCCTCTGCTGCCATTGCTGCCCCACGCGCATATTCATGACCAGTTATTATGTAATGACGAAATACAAAGGCAATATCTTCCTCATATTTTTTGTAAAGTTGATAAATACTCGGCGTAATCGATGCACAGCCTGGGCATTGCAAATCACCATATTCAATTAATATAACTGACGCATTCTTATTGCCGAGCACATGATCGCCAATATAGCCATTATTGCCATCGGCCGCTATTACTCTTGCCGTATCGTAAGTTTTTGTATTATCCAGTGGCGGCAATGTAGCCCCATCGCCTGGATCTGGTTCCGGTTCTTCAGTACTACCGCCTGATCCATTCTTATCCTCCACAGATGTGCTGCCACCCTGCTTTTCGCCAGTTTTATCATCAGCTACTTCAAAAGGATTCGCGAAGAAGAAATACGTAGCCGCCACCATTGCAACAATCGCCAGCACGCCACAAACAACCGTCAAGAGTAAGTTTTTATTTCCAGAATTTAATTCTTGCCCCCATGGGCCTTCATTCTGCCCAGACATTTGCTCGGACATCTGTTCCGGCATCTGCTCTTGCATCTGTTCCGAACCTTCCGTCATTTCGTCCCATACGTCCTGCTGCTGATCGTCGTCCATATCAACTTCTCCATTAATCCACTTATGCTTATACCTATTATATCACCTAGATATATTAAGCTTAAAAAACGGCAGCCATCATCAAATAGCTACCGCCAAAGGTTCCCCCATCATGTCCAACAATAGGCACAAACGTCCGTCAATTCTTCGATTGCTCGAGCCGTCAAATAAAAACTTGGTATTCGACGTTTATTTCTCGCCTTTACAAGCTCTCGTATACCAACGACGACGTACTTAGATGAACCATTATCGTTCCTGGCTTCATACTCATCGCGCCAATCGCCAAGCTGCCATGTCTTATCGTAGCTCTCGATTCGCTCTAAATATGATCGTCCGTCGGTGCAACTCAACGTCAATCGGATTTTCTTTTTTCTACCGCCAAACGTAGCATAGAAAAACTTATCTCCAAATAGTACCTCCTTCAACCTAGGAGAGATGTGATATGCTTTCAGCAACCTTCTGAAGTCGAATACTCTATCGTCAGCACATAGCAATTTAACAGCCGTTACACGATTTAGTTCCTTGCGCAAACGTCGCATTTCCGTCATTCGATACAGACATAAACAGAGTACTGCCACCCCCACCAAACCCATCGAGACTGCAAACAATATCAAACGATCATTTGCCGCCATACCAAAGACCTACCTTTCTTAAGTTCTTCACGAGTCATTTCGTGACGTCCAAAATTATATACAAAAAATCTCCCCTTATCAAGAGAGGAGATTTTCTGATTTAACTATTTGACGTTCTTTACGAACTCGACCAGATTTTCGAGTTTTACCTTCTCTTCCGAATCACGCAAGCGCACGCTTACTTCACCCGCTTCCACATCCTTTGGACCGACAATAATCACACAAGGAATCTTCATCTTAGTTGCTTCGCGAATCTTCTTACCAAGACTCTCATTACGATCATCTACCGAAATACGTAGTGCATTATGCTCAATTGGCTCCGATAGTTCCACGCCTTCAAGCATCTTGCGAATCTTAAATACGTAATCGTTCACAGAATCATTAATCGTTAAGATACGAATCTGCTCTGGCGCGCACCACATTGGGAACCAACCCGCCGTATGTTCAATAAACACACTCATGAAGCGTTCAATCGAGCCAATCAATGCGCAGTGAATCATAATCGGCGTCTTCTTCGAACCATCCGCATCAACATATTCCAAACCGAAGCGCGTCGGCATCGCATAATCAAGCTGCACCGTTGCGAGCTGCCATTCGCGGCCCAAAGCATCTACTGCCATAAAGTCCATCTTCGGACCATACATTGCCGCTTCACCGATACCGATGAAATAATCCATCTTAAACTTCTCGGCCATCTCCTTGATGGAATTCTGGGCTTTTTCCCACATTTCTGGTGTGCCAATGTAACCATCGCCATCATCGCGGAATGATAAACGCAGTTTCAATTTCATATCGACGCGCGCATACAAATCCTTTGCCGATTCAATCAATTCGCCAAAGATATCACCCACCTGCTCTTCCGTACAGAACACATGTGAGTCATCCTGTGTAATCGCGCGTACACGACTAAGGCCGCCAAGCTCACCTTTGCGCTCATCACGATAAACCATCGTCGTTTCGAGGTATTTAACTGGCAATTCCTTATAAGAACGAGGCACACTCGCAAAAATCTGCGAATGATGTGGACAGTTTACTGGCTTCAATGCTAATTCATCGCCCGATTCCGAGCTCACAAAGCGTAGCATTTCTGGGAACTTCTCAAAGTGACCAGAGGTCTTATACAGATCAATACTTGCAATATGTGGAATGCAAACTTTCTGATATCCGCAACGTTCACGGTAGCTGTTTGCGAATGCTGCGAGTTTATCGCGGAGAATCGTACCTCTAGGTGTAAAGAGTGGCAAACCTGCGCCAACTAAATCTGAGAAGCAGAATAGGCCCAATTCCTTACCAAGTTTACGGTGATCGCGTTTCTTCGCCTCTTCTTGCTGAGCAATATAAGCATCCAGCTCTTCTTGCGTTTCAAATGCCAAACCGTAAATACGCGTTAGCATCTCACGTTTTTCGTCGCCACGCCAATAAGCACCCGCGACCTTATCAAGCTTAAATACGCCAACTTCGCCCGTGTTTTCTACGTGTGGGCCACGGCACAAATCTTCGAAATCACCGAGTGTGTAGAACGAAATCGTTTCGTCTTCCGGCAAATCGTTAATCAACTCTTCTTTGAACTTCTGACCGTTGTCTTTTGCCCACTTCAAGGCCTCGGCACGGCTTTTCTCGCTACGCACAATCGGTAACTTCTGCGCAATAATCTTGCGCATTTCTTTTTCAATCTTCTTAAAATCTTCCTCAGAGACCTTCACGCCGCCAAAGTCGATATCGTAGTAAAAGCCGTTATCAATAGCAGGGCCAATACCAAACTGTACTGTTGTTGTGTCAGCATACAATCTCTTAATCGCTGCGGCCATAACATGGCTAAGCGAATGACGCATTTTTTCAACATTTTGTATATCTGACATCGCTGCCCTTTCTATTATTTTAATTATCTAATTATTATATCACACTTCCCCCTTAAATTGACTTTTTCGCCAATATATGCTATAATAACAATAGTTGGGCGCTTTTTGTGTCCAAACTTTGTTCCTTTATAAGGAGGCTGATGAACCTTGATTTATCGCAATCAAAAAGCCGTCGCCGACGCTTCGAACTACTTGGCCCAGACCGCCATGCGACTGAATCCAGTCGAACTCTGTAACCCAACGAATCTCGACGACCTCGCTGACGATTGGAAAAAATGCGCCCTCACTGACCACTTTCCCGACCCTCAATTCAAGTATGATACATTCCGGCTGGGAAACGCCGCCATCTTAGGAGCGCGCATCAGTAAATACTGGGGTACTATCCAGTACAACTGCACTCCCGAGAACAAAATCGATGGCGCCATCCTTACGATCCTGGAAAACCGCGTCAAGACTGCACTTTCGACTTCCGACCTGGCATCGTACATTCTTCGTGAAGAAGATGTCAATTCTCAAAAGGCCATTCTTGAAATCTATGGACGGCCTAGCGGCAGCTTCATTACGCGCTGCTACGATGCTCTCGAGCATCCTTCCAGCTACTTTGGACAAATCAAATCCCACCGCTTCGGGAGTGAAGCAATCGCTGCGCTCACGGAAAAACAGTATAAAGCCACCGATATCCATGCCATATTCACTAAGGTGCTGGAGTATTACGGCTTTAAGGATTGGCAATGCGTCCTTGACTCGAAAACCAAGACCATCGATGCCCGCGATAAAACCGAAGACGGTCACCCCAAGCTGATTGTCCCGCATCGGCGCAAAGTCAACGGCTTTACGCTGGCGAAACTGATTGGTCACGAAATCGAAAGCCACATTCGTGGTTCTGAGAATTCTCGTGATCTGTTCCGCAACATTCTCGCGAATACGCCACTCTTACCACTGGCCGTTCTGCTGGCCAAGTCCGACGATGAACGATTCTATGAAGGAGTCGCAAAGATATCCGATGTCGAAATCGAAGGCGACAAGGCTATGCCGAGTCACTTCTATACTATCGCTATCCATCTTGCACTTGATCGCCACCAGGGCTTCGGTGAAGTGGCCCGCACTATGTTCGCACTGAACACTACCGGATCATCCACTCGCGAATCTGCAGCCAAAGAGGCCTGGAAATACACGCGTCGCATCTTCCGCGGCGCTACTGACACCAGCACCGGCTTTGCCTTCACTAAAGACTATGGCTACTTGGAGGGTTACGAAACCGCCCTGAATGCCCCCGCCTCCTATCACGACTATTCCAGCATGACGCTCGACGAAATCAAGCTTCTGGAAAATGCCGGCGTCGACCTTTCGATGCCCCGCTACCCCAAAAGAGATGCCGTACGAGCACTCCTTGGAATATACTAAGACTTCCGCCCAGCACTCGCTGGGCGGTTTCCTTTTTCTTTAAAATGTGCTATTATAAATCCATCCGATTTTGGGTCGCTAGCTCAGTTGGCTAGAGCGCCTCGTTTACACCGAGGAGGTCGGGGGTTCGAGCCCCTCGCGACCCACCAAGTATAAAAAGATGACCTTCATGGTCATATTTTTATACTTGTTTGAATTATCCGCGGGGGCGAGAACCCGCAGGGTTCGTGCGAGCAAGGAGCCGAGGCAAGCAAAAATGCTTGCATTTTTATTTGCGAGGCGACGCCGCGAATCAAGGCTCCGCCAGGAGCCGCTGCCCCTCGCGACCCACCAGAAACAGAAGAAAGACGCCCGCAGGGTGTTTTTTTGTTAACTTCACCCTTGGATGCTATTGAATTATCTAGTTTTCATGTTATAATTTTAACTAAATTCATCAGTTTCCTTTTTAGTCCCAAAAACTGAGAATTTGCTCATTCACATTTTTTGAAAGGTAGGTATTTTTATGAAGCAATCGTATCTGGAACTCGTACGAGACATTCAGGACGCTATTCGCGTCAGAGCGCAAGAAGTCCCCAAATTCAGAGACGAAGGCAACGGCGCAATTCGCATTCTCGCCTATCCCTGTTGTCCAGAAGCCGATAAATGGTTCGGCGGATTAAGTACTTTTGGCGAAAAGGACGACATCGTAGATTACGAACACACCTTCGCGATTACCCCCGGCGGCAGCCGCGTTGTTACCGGCGAATGGGACGGAGTGAAGCAAAAGGTCGATTGCTATGCTTACTCGGCATTGAAAATCGCTCATTGTTCGCTCGCTCAGGACCTCGGCTACACTGCCGTATCCGGCCTCGACCTCAGAACCAAATATCTTACGGAAGATAACGGCTACGGCCCTCATCCCGGCGCACTCTGCTTCGAAATTAGCAAGAGAGTCGACGAATCCTCCGATCCAGAACCCTTCTGCGGCATCTACGTATGTGTATCCGGCGCCGATTCCAGGGATGACCTGAAATGCGCCATTGCCGCCGTTTATGTTATCGTGGAATTTTTCGATAACGAAAAACTGTACCAAGTCAAAATCCCCAACTACTCTGCTGTATGAGGAGGAATGAAAGTGAAACGTATCGGCATTATTGGCGGTATGAGTTTCGAATCCACCAGCCATTACTACGATCGCATCAATCGGCAAGTCAACAAGCGCGCAGGCGGCGATACCTCCGCCGACCTTATACTTCGGAGTGTAAATTTCGAAGAATATCGCAAGTTGATGAAATTGAATCAATGGTCCGAAATTGCTCATCGACTGAGCATCGAAGCTTTGAATCTGACCCTGAAAGATAACTGCGAATACGTCGCCATTGCTACCAACACAATGCACAAAGTCGCCGACTATGTAGTCGGACCGCATGAAGTTTTCGACAGCAATGGCATCTGGCCACAGATTACGTCATATGAGTCCGTTCCGCTCGTACACATCGGCGATTGCGTTGCCGACGAGTGTAAAAAGCGCGGCTTCGAACGTGTCGCCATCATTGGCACAAAGTTCACTATGACAGAGGATTTCATGAAGAATCGTCTCCGTCAAAATGGTCTGGAAGTAGCCGATACTTTCATTCCGTCGGAAATTGACGAAATTGACCGTATCATTTTCGACGAACTCTGCCATGGCATCATTAAGCCAGAATCGCGTGAAACCATCACGCGAATTCTCGTTCGTGCTGATAGTCGCGATTACGAAAATGAAGGCACCGGCTTCGATGCGGTGATCCTTGGTTGCACTGAACTTGAAAACCTCATGGGAAAAAAGATGCAGTATTACATCTCCAACTCTCGGCACGATCATCGCTATAAGCTCGTCAACTCAACTCAGGCGCACATCAACAAAATCGTCGACCTCTGTTTGGAAGACGAAAAAGAAGACAAATAACCCCCACCTTTCTAACCCCAGCCCGACCTAGTCGGGCTTTTTCATTGTTCGAATTTTTTGATACATGTCGACGTATGCTTTAAAATTCTCGCGGTCATATTTCCATGCGCGACTCATTCTCACATACAACGCAATTGTTGCTAGCGCCATCTTTTCGTCTATATCTCGTTCAAAAAAGCTAAAAATGAAATCTTCACCCACTTTGGTAAATATTTCCGTATCAGACAATACGGCAAAATAGAAATCATACAAGAAATCCCCCACTACTGGCATCGGATCAATTACATAGATTTTGCCATTATTTACTAAGAAATTATGCGTACCAAAATCGCCATGCATTAAATATTTCGTCGGCTTTGCGTCGCCAATCACTTCTAATGCTGCCTGCACTTTATCTACTCTAATCGATGGGATTGCGCCACGCGCATAGTCTATCTCGTCCGCTAAAAACTCTTTCCAAGTCGGATATTCATGATGTAAAAACCCATAACCCGTCCACGGATACTGACGATAATTCTTCACCATTTCGGCAATTTGCTGAATCGCATCATGCGGCTCAATTTCATGCCCAACATATTTTTCGCCTTGTAAAAACTCAAAACAAATATATCCGATATCCGTATTCGTGCAAATCACCCGCTGGAAAGCACCGCACGGATTAGTTTGCAAAAACTCTTCCTGCGTCTCTATCGTTTCGTTATTCGTAATTTTAATCAGATATTTTTCATCAAGACTAAATACCACCGCACCAGTCCAACCATCCATATAGAACTTCACTTCTGCATGACGAAGATTCTTATGCAGCTGGCGTGATAAATCTTCTACAACTTGTGATACTTTTTCGTCTTGCATATCTTTACCATCATTATACCAAGAACAAATACGTATAATACGCCGCGAATATAGCCACCATTAGCATACCTTCAAGACGTTCCAATCTATGGCTACTTCTTCCAAACCAGTAATATACTACCGCCGCCAGTAATACGACCATCATATCGACGATATTGAAAGCATTCGACGTAAAACCGCCGAAAATCAAAATCGGTAGACCCAACACAATGCATATATTAAAGATATTCGTGCCAATTATATTTCCTACAGCAAGATCGAATTCCCCCTTCTTTGATGCCGCCACTGTCATTGTTAATTCCGGCAAAGACGTCCCTACCACTATTGCCGTCATAGTTATAATTTTTTGACTGATGCCAATCTCGTTCGCAATCGCCACGGCATTATCCACCACTATGTCGCTCGCAACTATAATCACCACAATCGTCGTCAAGATTAAGAATAATGAAACCGGCAAAGTATACTTTGCTTTCTCGCGACGCATCTTTTTCTTCGTTTTCTTCCTGTGCTGATGAACAACAATGAAAATATATATTAAGAAAATGCCAAACGCCACCAATAGCATAGTCGCATCAACTCTCGACAAACCATTTTCTGGTCTTCCGCGAAATACCCTATCATCAAGTAGTAGGAAGAATAATCCCGTCACGCCCACCAGCAACGGTAGCTCTTTTTTAACTGTATGCTCCTTAACTTTAATTGGCTTCACCAATGACGCTACGCCTACAACCAACAGAATGTTTACAATACAAGAACCCACGACGTTCGCTAACGTAACATCGTAATTTCCCGTAGCCATCGACTTGAAAGAAATCGCCAATTCCGGCGCACACGTGCCAAACGCTGCCACCGTCAAAGCAATCAGCATCTTCGGCATTCTCAGCTTAGTCGCTAACGATGAAGCTGCATCAACAAAAATGTCCGACGCTTTCACGAGCAGAACCAATCCGACAACTAGCAAAATAATGTAGCCGACTATCATCTCCTTTAATCATAGCATAAGCGAGATAAAAAATCGTCCTCCCCGCCCCTATTTAGTGCTATAATAACTATCAGATTGGGGTGTTAGCTCAGTTGGTAGAGCGATTGGTTCGCAATCACTAGGTCAGGAGTTCGAATCTCCTACACTCCACCATCTTAAGAAAAAGTGGCCTTCTGGCCAATTTTTGTTGAGCTAGTGTAGGAGATGAGAACTCAAAGAGTTCGGTCGCAGCAGGAGCCGAGACAAGCAAAAATGCTTGCATTTTTATTTGTGAGGCGACGCCCTGCGATGCTCTGAGCGAAAGCGAAGAATATATCTCCTACACTCCACCATTACCATAAAAAAGACCATCGGGTCTCTTTTTTATACCTATGCCGCTTCTTTCATATCATTTGCAGCAAAATATTTAGCTCTTTCTTTCAAAATCTTATTTTTTGCCGCAGCGGCCGCCTTGTGCTCATCCAAAATAAAGTTTGGATGTTCCGCTTGATACGCCGCAATCTTTTTCTTCGTCTTCTCAATTTCTACTTGCCATTTGGCTATTTCGTTCTTACGTTTGGCAAAGGTGCCATCATCCTTCTTCTCTTCTCCAGTATCAGGATCCGTCATCCAACGTTCCTGCTCTCGGATAGATTTTTCAAAATAACGTATATCGCGTAAATGTGAACGAGCACTAACATCCATCAACAAACCATAACTCTTATCGTCAAACGCCTTAACCTTATCAAATAATCGCTGGTCATCATCAGATAGTTTATCCGCTCTCATCCTCTCCATAATCGTAAGTGTACTATTGCCAAGCTGTAGTTCTTTTTCACAAGAAGAAATCACCGTTTTCAAGGAAGCGAGTTCTTTTGCTTTCTTAGTCCCAGGCAAAACGAGACCAAGCGCTTTTACCCTCCTTCGATTTTCCTTAATTGAGTTATCCAAATCAGCGATACGCTCTTTCTGGCGCCTATATTCAACTTCTGTCCTCAACGCTGGGCTGCACTTCTTCAATACCTCGGCTAAACTATTAGTCAAAGATGAGCTCTTCTGGTAATTAACCGCCCCGTCAGCATATATTGAAAGCATATCAATCTTTTCTTCTGATGACATTTCATTAAAGCCAGGAATTACAAGATTGTCCGTACCCCAGCCATCGCTTTCTTCGTCTTCGACCTCTGCGCTACCAGTGGTATCCATCACCTCTTCAGTGCCATCATCGCCCGTCACTTCTGTCTCTGATGTTTCACTTTCAGTAAGCTCGTCATTTTTTTCTACCGCGCCGTTCTCTAACTGTTCGCACTCTGTCACTACGCGATCTATCGCATCTGGATTGGCCTTTATATATTTAATAAGAGCTATCCAGGTTGTTGGAAAGCCTGCTTCATCGACATTAGTCTTTAGATTCTCGTCCCAAGTACCCACCGGGGCATCAAGCCCACCGCGCAACTCTAGTAATCTTGAAGCGAGATTAGGTATTTCTTTTGGATTATTACGGTAATACTCTGCATCTTTAGTCGGTTCTCCAGAAACTTCAGGACCCTTCGTCAAACTGTCCCAATCCGACGTCGATTTCGCATCTTGAGCTACTTCTGCATTTACCATAAAAATCTCACTTATGTTTATTCTATGATACCATCAGATACCTTCACTAGCAAGACGTCTCGCATGGTTTTATCTTGAGCGTCACAGGTTGAGAGTAGTATATATTGCCCTTCGGTCGCGCTCGAATCTCTTACGAAAGTCGCCTGCGAAATCACTCTCCCGGCAGCCCCTTCTTTTAAATCATAAATCAGCCGATCACTAGCTTTTATTAATCCAAACGCAACGATTTCGAATATAATCTTCCGATTATCAATAAATAATTCTCCGGTCTCGTGCTCGTCAAAGAATGATTGCTCTTTAAACTTAATGATGTCAGTAAACATTCCGCCATAACTCATTCGATGCCCGTAAATAATCAAAAATTCATCACCCCATTCGTTCCGATAATCTAAAAAGATACTTCCGGCCGTCGCAAATTCTCTTCGACAATTCCGCTGCAGATAATACTCATTGTCCGTACTCTGCATAATTGGATAATCAATTGAAGTATCTTTAATACGAATCCATCCCACGATGTCTTCATTGATATCGCGCAGTGCTGCAATATTCACAGTCTCGTCACTGGGTGCATAAGTTAATATTTCCTCACCCAGTATCACGCTATTCGTAACCGCCAGGCCGTCATAAATCATGTAAATACAGATAAACATCACTACTACTATCGCCGCCCAAATCAAATAGTTGATGACTAGACAGACCATTTTAATCGTCAATTCCCCTCACTCTAATCTGCAATAGCGGCGCATCATCTTTCCTCCTTCTGATAATTAGGTCTCCATCTTTATATAAAGGCGATTGCATGTTGCCAACTATTCGATCAAATCTAAAAAAGATAATAATTCCCACAACTAATGCTCCAACTATGCATATCTTCAATAAGAGGCGCGCCCATTCGCGCCTCCGCCCATTTTTTATTTTCATCTAACGCTTATTTGACGAATCTTTTTTAATTTTTCGCGCTACTACGGCACCCACAAACAATGCCACTATTATGATTGCTGCTGGAATAATTGCGAGCGTAACTCCAGTCAATACTTCAGACTCTTTGCGGTTTACAAAGGCTGTCTTATTCTCATTTGGCAAAGCTCCGTTACTTAATAGCATCGCAGATTGTTTTGCAGTCGTAATCTTCCCATCGGATCCGTCTACGGTCGTATCGTAATCTGCCGCGCCAAGCTCCTGAATCGAGTAACTAGCGTTAATTGGTATTTCATTTAAGTCATCAGAACCAAGCCCAATCGTAATTGTTTGACCATGGCGTAGATAAACCTCTACCCCATTTTCTCCAACTTCAAATACAGATGCAGTCGTAATTGTTTCGCCACCATAGTTAACACTCTCGTCTTGACCACTAATCGTATACAAATCACCTTCTCTACCGTCAATCGAGACTAAAAACTTAAAGTATTCTTCCGTATCGGCAAGATTACCAATCACATTCTTCGACAATTCTAGACGCGTCCTTACAGCTTCACTCGAAAACACCGGGTCCATTTTGGCGCCTTCATCATGGTCACGCACTTGGCGCGACAACGTCGCCAACAACCTCCCTGTTGGCACGCCAGCCTCCATCTCATTTCGTACGCTTACATAAATGTAATATTCATGACTATCATCTACTGGGTAATTATCCGGATCACTCGAAGCAACTTCGCGCAGAATAAATTTATAATCACCCAGTTCACTAAACTTCGTTTCGCCTAGAATAAACGAACCCATACCAAATGTCATATGTGTCTCGTCTGGCGCACCACTTACGTATAACCTACCACTTTCTTGCAAGTTCTCTACTGGCGCCGGATTATCCTCATCGGCAGTTATCGTATAGTCAAACCAAGCATCGACATAATTTTTTGCGCCTGTAACCTCACGTCGCACATTAATCAGCTGCACGCTGCCATCTAAGTTATCTTTTAGTAATGTACTTTGCTTATCTACGGTCGTCGCATTAGCAAATGCTGGTACTAACGCCGCAACAATCGTAGCCAACAAAAAACCACCCCATTTTTTATGCCTCATTCTCCTCCTTAAGTTATCCTTTTTAACGCATTGTCAAAATCATGTTTGCATAAATACCTCCAATTAATTACCAAGTTAGTTTAATCAAAAATAAACCCGCGAAAAAGCACGAGTTCGATGTTTTTGTTATTTCTTGACGGACTTTTGAGTGACGTCAAACTTTTCCATGTAGAGCGCAAACAACAATCTTGTCTGTGAATAAAATGCACAGAATGACGAATAGACAATCGCTATCACTGGCGACATTATCCACTGCAATACCATAATAATTTTCTTCGTCTTTTTGTAGCGTGCCGGACGTGGCGGCAACATCTTTAATGACAACAAAATCGAAATAAACAGCATCATCGCGGCAACCATCTGAATCCTACTTACCACCAGCGGCAAGTTATGCGACAACAAGTCGCGCGATTCGATATTAAACAGCAATGGTACCCAACCACCAAATGCTACAATCGGCGCAATCGCCGCTAAAGTTACATGACCGTCCAATAAACGCACGAACTTTGCCAGCAGCGGCCAAAACTTCACTGTCCGCTTCTTCGAAAATAGGTAAGTACCCACAAATGCTACGTCCGAAGCGCCATAATCCCATCTACGCAGCTGCACCCACTGCGCCTTCAGGGTCTTAAAGAACGAATCCGACAACACGGCATCTTGATAAATTGGTGCCCGAATTGGCAACACGTCATAATCGCCATCAAAATAGAATAGTGAACGCCAATACTGGTGCCCATCCTCAACAATCGTATGCACACTCCAGAAATCCATCTCCACCAGCGCATCCAAAGGCTGCGAGTGTGAAGCAAAATTACGCAAAGTATGTGGCCGCGTCGTACAAACCAAGTTCCAGAATGAGTTCGTCGATGCCACCACGCGTGTCACTGCTGGCGCATCCCAAATATTATTTGTAAAAATCGAAACCGGCTGATAGCTCAAGCGCTTGCGATCTTCATGCACAATATACTCATAGGCGACCAAATCGAAATAGCACGGATGTGGCTTATTATCGCAGTCTAGCGTTGTCACAATCACGTCGCTATAGCGCAAACCTTTATCTTTTACGTACTTCTTCAAAGCTTGTCCGGCATAAGTAATATTTCCGCCTTTACCAATCACTTCCCCTTCAATATCCGCTGGATGCTTCGAGAGAATAAAACCACCAAATTTCTTCTTATAATTCTTCTCTAGTACCTTTGCAACTTTTTCCGCTTCAGCCCCACCACGCTCTTCATATGCGACCACTACAATCATGCGTTCTTTTGGATAAGTCGTCTTCAAAAGGCAGTCCATCGTCGGCGCTAATACATCTAGCGTCTCGTTATACATCGCCACGATTACTGCATGATATATCTGGCTCGGTTTTGGGAAGTATCCTTCTTCGGATGCCGCCACCATGCACAAATTCTGCAAATGCTCATCATAGGCATATTCGTCCTTATGGGACCCAACTAACTTTTCGTAACTTGCTACCGGATCCTCTAACTCTTGTAAACGCTTGCTCCAATTTAATGCGATACATTTTTTCACTGTTTTATATCCTTGCACTGTGCGGCAAGCTACGCCAATCGCCTTAACCAATGACATAATCACAATCAATAGCAAATATACTGCGCCGAGTACTGACGAAATCGAAGACAAAACCACCAACAAAATCACCATGCCATAGCTCAAAAGTGCCGGCAACATTTCAAAGAAGCGGTATAACGGCGTCCGCTTCCCTGTAGGAATTTCCGTAACTTTCGACATTAACCTTCTCCGACTAAACTCAACAAGAATCTTATTGCGATTATTGTAATCATAATACTAACGCCCAAGAATAAACGAGCGATGTCGCCGCCACGTTTGCCGTAGAGCTTCACGCTCAAAAGGTTATGCCCAATTCCAAGCACTATCGCAATCACTGAAAATGAAATCAAATACCACCAATCACTTTGAGCATACCCATTACTGATATCTGAATAACGCGCCCAAACTTTTGGGCGATTCGGGTTTAAATTAATAATCGGTAACAAAAACAACCAGACGCTAATAATAAATTGCGCTGCCATCCACCAGAAAAGGCTCTTATCTTTCTTCCAGATCGCCTTAAAATCTTCGGCTAATTCTTTCATGGCTTTCCCATATTTTAGCATAATCTCGAAAACTCTGCATTTTCAGCTTTCTTTTAGCTACGGCGGCTATCATAAATTTACGAAAGGAGAATATGGCAAACGAGCAAAAAACCGAAAATACTACAAAAAAGCAATCAAAAAGCACATGTATTGCAGTAAATATAATTGCACTTGTTCTAATAATTGCCGTCAGTTTTATCGCCGGTTTTGGAGTCGCAAAACTAGTTGGACCAAAAATCGACAAAGACAAACGACCTGCACTCGAGCAGATGAATCGAGACTCCTCACGTCAACGTGGTTCGAATATGCAAAATCGCAAACGTGGCAGATCGGACCAAAATATCGACGAGCAAAAAGAACAGCAAAATACTAAAGAAAAACCTTCCGAAACAGAATCTTAATTAATATATATACCCTCCCTGAATCCCCTTCACCTCATCGAAGGGGATTTTCTTTACTTAGACTCCAAAATGGCGTAAAATCGAAAATGAAAATCATTTTCATTTTATATTATGGCAAGCAACATTAAATATCACACCAACAACCGCGACAAATTTGATGAAATAATCAAATCTTTTAATCGGCCATTTACCGCCAAAGATATCCCACATCTCAGCACCACTACAACCTATCGCCTACTAGACGAATATGAAAAAGCCGGCATCCTCAAAAAGGTACTTGGCCCAGATGGCAGTGCCTCATACTATTACATCGAACCATGCGACGACAAGAACCATCTTCTGTTAGAATGCACTAAATGCCATACTATCTATCATATCGACTGCGCACATCTTCACAGCTTCACTAAACATATCTCCAAAAAACACGGTTTCGAAATATCTAATTATCAACTCGTGATCCAAGGTGTTTGCGAATTCTGTAAGGAGTACGCGTGAAAAAAATAATCAGAAACACCTACTTAGCAATAATAGCTATTGACATATTATTGTTAATCTTCGTACCGATACACCCACAGAGTAACTCCAAAGACAAACCGAACATCGTCTCTTCTCTTTTTATCGGTTACGATATTGTCCGAAATCTCACCAAAGACACAGCTATCAAGGCAAAAATGCTTTTACCAGCCGGAGCTGAACTTCATAGCTACGAGCCTTCTCCGCAAGATATTATTACCATCAAAGAAAGTGATATCTTCATTTACAATGGCGGCGAATCCGAAGAATGGCTCGAAGACATTGTCGACGAAATCGACCAAACCAAGACCACAATCATCCGCATGATGGATTATGTCGAGCTGCTCGAAGAGGACGATGAAGCGGGCGAATACGATGAACATATTTGGACTTCACCCAAAAACGTACAAATTATTTATTCAAAAATTACCCCTGTTATAGTTCAAAAATATCCTGAATTCGCCAATCGAATCCAGGCTAATTTCGAGGCCCAAAACAACGCCCTTGCCAAGCTCGATCAAGACTTTCGCACTTTAGCCAGTACCAAAACCGGCAAACTAATTGTCGCCGACCGTTTTCCGCTTCGATATTTCGTCGAAGAATATGGCTTTGACTATTATGCGGCTTTCCCGGGATGCGCCGAACAAACCGAAGCTAACGCCAAGACTATTTCCGAGCTCATAAATGCCGTCAATGAATCCCCCAAGAAAGTCATCTTTCACATTGAGCTATCTAACCAATCCATCGCAAACACCATTAAAGATGCCACTGGCGCCAAAATCCTCGAATTTCACTCTGTTCATAACATCAGTCAGTCCGATTTCGATGCCGGTAAAACCTATATTGATTTCATGCGTCAAAACTACAATAATCTAAACGAGACCCTCTATGTCCCTTCTGAAAGCTAATAAAATCACTTTTACCTACGAGAACTCTGCCGTCTTTAAGGATCTGTCTTTTTCACTTGATAATGGCGATTTTCTCTGCATCGTCGGCCCAAACGGCTGCGGCAAATCTACCCTCCTCAAATGCCTCGTCGGTCAAAATAAACTTTCATCTGGGAAGATCACTTTTGGAAATGATTTTCATTTCAATCAAATCGGCTATATGCCACAAAATCCAAAGTTCAATGACAGCTTCCCCGCTTCCGTCTACGAAATCGTCGCCTCTGGCGCCCTAAATCGCGTTAAGCTGCTAGAACCTTATCCAAAAGAACGCATTAACTCTGCCCTTAAAGCTCTAAATATCCAAAACATCGCCCGCAAACGTTTCAGCAATCTTTCCGGTGGCCAACGTCAGAAAGTCCTGCTCGCTCGTGCCATCGTTGCCAGCGAAGAATTACTCATTCTCGATGAACCGTCCAATAATCTCGATTATCATTCCAAACAAGATTTCTATAAAACTCTCCAAAAACTCAACGAAACGCTGACAATCATCATGGTCACGCACGACCTCGACCACAATAACCTCATCGGCAATAAAATCCTTTCATTAGACAAGGATCATCCGTTCTTCGGCACTACGGCAGAATATGTCAGGAGGATTCATGCTCACTAATTTCATCGAGATGCTCTCATATGATTTCATTGTGCGCGCTTTCTTTGCCGGCCTAATCATCTCAATTTGTGCCGCCCTTATCGGTAGCAGCCTTGTTTTGCGCAACCGTTCTATGATCGGCGATGGGCTATCACATGTTGCTTTTGGCGCAACCGCTATTGCTGTCGTTCTTGGCATTGCGCCATTAGAATTCTCCATCCCAACCGCCATCCTGGCATCTTTCATCATTCTCCATCTCAGCCAAAACTCCAAAATTAGCAGCGATGCCGCCATCGCCATTCTGTCCGCCTCCGCACTTGCTCTCGGCACATTCCTAATCTCCATTAAACCTGGAGTAAACATCGATCTCAATTCTTACTTATTCGGTAGTATTCTTTCTATTTCCACTCATGACCTCATTTTCTGCATTATTCTAGGCATTATTATCGTCACGACATTCTTATTATTCCGTCGTCAGATTTTCGCCATCACTTTCGACGAATATTTTGCCAGCGCCATTGGCATCAAAGTCAAATTCTATAACGCTCTCCTAGCTGTACTCTGCTCCCTGACAGTTGTAATCGGCATGCGCATGCTTGGCGCACTATTAATATCCAGCCTAATCATTTTCCCGTGCCTCACCGCTATGAATCTCTCTAAAACTTTCCATCAAAACACCATCATTTCCGTCATTATATCCATCGTCTGCTTCATCTTCGGCCTGACCTTGTCCTACATACTAAGTGCACCAACTGGCGCCACCATCGTGCTCGTGAATCTCGTCGCTCTCGTATTAGCGTGGGTATATAATAAACTACAATGAATCAAGAAGTTCGCTATTACCAATCCTTTGATCAGGATTTTGAAGAAACTCGTAACCAAGACTGCAAGATTCCGAAGAATTATAAGTGGATACATCGCAATCCCATTTATCGTTTTTTTGCTTTTATTCTCTACATATTAGTCCTCATCATGGACTTCGTGTATATGAAGCTCGTTGGCCACATTACCGTCAAAAACCGCAGTCTCCTCATTAAAGCCAAACTAAAAGGCGGCTACTATATCTTCTCTAATCACACCATTCTCTTTGGCGACGTGGTAAATCCTTTCTGCATAGCATTCCCCACTCATCCATATATCATTTGCAGCCCGTCTAATCTTGGCATACCGGTCGCCGGCAAAATGCTACCAATGGCTGGCGCCATACCAATTCCGGACAACATTCATGACCTCGCCAAATTCAACCAGACCGTAAAAACTCGCCTCAAACAAGGCAAAGCTATTGTCACTTATCCCGAAGGCCACCTTTGGCCGTATTACACCAAAATTCGTCCTTTCGCACCAGCTGCATTTCATTTACCGGTCAAATATCCTGCTCCAGTCTACGTAGCAACTTCAACATTCCAGAAAAGTCGTTTTCATAAAAAACCAAAAATCACCATTTATCTCGATGGTCCATTTTACGTGGATGAAGAATTATCCAAAAAACAAGCACAGAAACAGCTACATTATGAAGTTCAAAAAACTATGGAACGCCGCTCCAAGCATAGCACTTTCGAATATATTATTTATCGGAAGAAGTCTTCTTAAGACCTTTGTCGTAACCTGCAATATCTGAATACGAAAACTTATAATCTAACTTTTTGCCGTACACTTTCTCGTAGCAAGCTACACGCTCATCGTAATCTTGTTTCGCCATATCGATACTATTTTGGCGGTCACTCTTCTTCGGATCAGGATAAATCGGATCGAGTACGTGGACGATATATTTTAATTCCTTAAACTGATCATTATCGTCTTTTTCTGTATCAATCATTTCAACGAAAATTGGCACTACTGGCGCCTTCGCTTGCGCTGCAAACAAGTAAGTACCGCGCTTGCATGGACGTGGCTTACGGTAATTAAACCACAGTTCTTCTTCTGGATAAATCTGCACGAATTCGCCCGCTTCCACCAATTCTTTTACGCGCGGAATAAACGTCTTCAAAATATAATTTGGTCGTTTCATTAATGGAACCATATCAATGCGGCGCATCAAATAGCCATTAAAACCACCCATGGCCAAGTTTGTTTCCTGGCTTACGATATATGGCGTTTTGTGGAATTTCTTTTTCAGCAACGCCCGCGCAAATAGACTATCTAGCGGATTAAAATGATTGCACGTAATAATGGCGCCTTTTTTAAATCCATCTAATTTTTCCACGCCCTCAAACGATGTACGTTTGCGAATTAGAGCCCAACCAAGATTAATAATCGCTACCGCACCGCGTGAATCCAAATAAAAAACAATCTTATTTGCGTGACGTTTATTGTATTTAGCGATGGCTTTATCAGCGTCTTCATCACTCAAAACCGGATCATCCAATTCGGCCTTTTTATTAAAATCGCCGTTCTTAATATGCTTGCGAATATTTTCGACAACCGGTGCTTTGTCGCCGCCAATAATAATGTCACTAAATAGCATTTTTGCGCTCCATTTCCCCATTAAACACTTTTTTAAACGTTATTTCTGAATCTAATATTTCCATCACGCGTTGCGACATCTGAATTAGTCGCTCATCATCCGTCTTACCGCTTTTCTTCGCATAATCCCGTTTTTCTCGCTGTATATCTCTCAAAAAACTCGACTTCGCCGCATACTTCCAGAAATATTCTTCATAGCGTGTGCCGTCATGATGCCATGGTTTAAAGAACAAGTTGTAATGAATAATCTTTAATTTTTCTTTTGAAAGATTATCCGAAGTTGGCATGGTATTCCAAGAAATATCCAAATATTTCACGCGACCTTTGCACATCGCATTCAAATAATCCTGGTCCGGCGCAACCGTATCAAAATCGTAAGTATTTAATAAGTACAGGAAATGCTCGCAAAACTCTTCATCGCGGAAACGTCTGAAATCTATCAAAAGTACGCCAGAGTTAAAATACGAATCCGTACCAACGCCAATTGCTTCTTCGAAATACTTCGTGAAGAGCTTATTTCCAAAAGTCGACATATCTAAGCATGCCGCCAATAAATTATCTCCCATATCAATTTCGAACAGTTTCGCCACATCTTCAAGCACAATCAAGTCACTATCCAAATAAATGCCCTTGTCGTACTGTGGGAACATTTCCGGTAAGAAAATACGATAATAAATCGTTGGCGTGAAACAATCTGCTTTTAGACGCGTACTCTTGCGGTCTGAAATCCCCTCTAGCGTCTCCTGCATTTCGGTAAAAATCAATTTTACATTGTCATATCCACTGCCTAATCGTTCTAACTTGCGCAGGGTTCTATGCGAAATATGATGATGAATGATATTGATTTCATACTGATGTTTCTTCGTCGTATGCTCGAGCAAAGAAATCAGTGCCGTCGAAAGATATGGCGCATAGCGTTCGTCGACCGTAAAAAATACCGGTATTACATTGCGGCTCATTGTATTACCTTATCCCTGACTTTCAAATATTCATCAAGAACATCATCAAAAGCGTGACAATGCAAAACGTTGTGCACCTTATCAATGTTCCATGGTTTAATTTTTTGCGTATGTAAAATCGGCCAAAATCGAAAAGTCGTCGAAAAATGCCTGAAAACCGTCTCGTCAGTTTCTTGTTTCTGCTCGTTAAATTTGCGATCTACCAGCATTTTATGTTGCGCATAAATATTTAGTGAAGTTTGATCCGGCAGCAACATCTTCGAACGGCCAATTCTCGCGCGGGTCATTTTGAATAATCCCGTTTCGCGAATTAAATCCAAATTCATCAACAGCACACCCGAATTCATGTAATTCTGCTCGGCTGAAATCGTACGCACCCAATGCTGGCCATAATAATCCACTACGCCCACCAATTCATAATCTGTATTTTTTACCCGATATAATTTATACGGATCTTTTAATGCCACTACATCCGTATCAAGATAGAGTAATTTACTCGGTAATTCCGGCACCAAGTCTGCATATAAACGCAATAAACAATACGGTGTAAAGAATGTAGACAAATTTGCTTTTGGAATGTCGCTATAAAAAATTTCCGTAATATCCAGTAGTTTTATGCTGTGTTTCGGATTTTTCTTCTTCAATATTTTATCTAATTCTTCAATCGATTCATACGGGATTTGTTCGTACCCTTTAAGATACATTGTGAGCACAAAAATGTTCAAATCCTCTTTGGTTTGCTTAGCTAAAGACAAGACGGATATGATTAGCCCATCCAGGATGTTTTTATCGCCACAATATAAAATATTCATAACGGCTATTAGCCCATTATATCAGATTTCAAGAGAAAATTAAGCTTCGTGATCTTCGATATACTCAACGATATCGGCCACGGTTTGGATGTCTTTAATATCCTTATCTGCAATTTCAACGCCAAATTCTTCTTCAAATGCACCAACCAGATCCACTAAATCCAAAGACTCAATATCCAAGTCCTTAATTAGGTTGGTCTTCAACGTAATATCTTTTTTATCAACATCAAGCGTTTCGGCAATGATATCAATTACTTTATTCTTCACTTGCATCCTCCTCAATTACTTGTTTACGCATAATTTTCGTATTATTGTTGCGCGGAAATTCCTTCGTGCGAAGCTTCACTAGCGCAATCTGACGATTTTTAGGCTTATCTTTATTATACTCGTATATTAGTTCATCGAAATAATCCTGATCACCCATATATCCCTCATTCGGATAAATCGAAGCGATAATACGGTTATCCGATTCATAAACAACCGTTTCGGCCACACCTTTATCACGTTTCAGTACACCTTCAATCTCGTCCGGACTAACATTTTCACCATTGCTTAGAATAATCAAATCCTTTTTGCGACCCGTAATCCACAAGAAACCATCATCGTCTACATAACCCAAATCGCCAGTATAAAAACGACCATTCTTTAGCACTTCCCCAGTCGCCTTGCGGTCCTTGTAATATCCTTTCATCACGATATCGCCCGATACAACAATTTCCTCCTGCACGATATCAATATGCACATCTCGACAAATCTGCCCCACACTACCGTCGCGCTTGAAATGCGGACGATTAACCGCCACGACTGGCGAACATTCTGTAATGCCGTAGCCATTCAATACTTCAACACCAATCGAACGGAACCACTTCACATACTGTGGTTCGAGACGTGCCCCGCCACAAATAATGTATTCCAATTTGCCGCCGAATTCATTTTGAAGCGATTTAAATATTTTTCCGCGTAAATCTAAACCGATCTTCGACGCTCCATTGCTAACTTTCAAACCAAATTTCAAAATGCCGTCGCGTTTTTCACGTCGTGCCGTGCGCCAAATCTGACGATATAGCGTCTCCACCACCATCGGCACCGCAAACACCGTGTGTGGTTTTGTTAGTTTAAAGTCATCCATCAAATGCTTAAAGCTGCTACTAATCATCGTCGTAACGCCATAAGCATACGGCATCAACGTTGCCGTCACAAATCCAAAGGCATGATGGAATGGTAAGAAATCCACCACGCGACCATTCGGACTAAAAATCGACATCGCGCCGTACATATCCGCACAAATATTCTTTTGTGACAACACTACAGCCTTGCTAAAACCAGTCGTTCCAGACGTGAAGAAAACCATCGCATCAGCATCAGAATCTTGTTGATGTTTATTCGCCGTCTTGCGGCCAACCTGGCGATATTGTTCCCAATCTTCTAGCGGAAAACTATTTCTAAAAACATCCGGTACCTTATCACAATAACCAGCAGAATAGTAAACCGCCTTCACGTCTGCCAATTTCAATTGACGCTTCAGTGTTTCTTCATCGGCATCCTTATCAATCGCCACGGCGATATTGCCGCTAATTGCAATCGCCAATGCAGCAATCAACCACGCATAGCTGTTCTCGCCTATCACAGCAATGTGCTTTTCGTGATAATTGGCATAAAAATACCCAGCGAGATATTTTACATCCTCGTACATTTCATGAAACGTTTTGCGCACAACTTTTCCGTCTTCGCGGTACATATAAGCTACCGCTGCGGAATCCTTGCGCAGCTCCACTAACTCTTTCAGGTTGCGAAGTTTTGGCACGTCATAATAATCGTAGTTCGCATTTGGAATCTTTTTCATCTTGATATATTATACCATCCCTCTTTTACAATTGATTATTTCACACCAAAAAGGCTAAAATATAACCATAAGGATTACTCAAAAATATGTACGATATTAATATCAAAAACGTCAAAAAAGGCCGCGCATTTAACTGGATTTTTATTGGTTTCGGACTTCTCTTCCTAGTTATCATGCTCATAATCTTTTTTGGCGGCATTCTCAATCGAAACACTCTTAATTCCGAAACTACATCCACGGATGTAAACCCTAACCGTCACCAAGATAGTGACGGCGATTATGTCTACTCACCGATTTTCACTTATGAAGTCGACGGCCAAACTTACACTTGCACTTCGGGCGTGTCTTCCAGTATTGGACCAGGTGAAGACCCGCACGTCATCCATTATGATTCCAAAAATCCTTCAAATTGTATGTCCGATTATACTGAAAAAATCGATTGGCTCATTCTGCCCTTCGCCCTAATACCAACCGTCTTCATTGTTATCGGCGCCTGCATGAATCACAGTATCTCCAAGCGTATTAAACAAATCGAAGCGCTGAATCAAACTGGCAAACTCGTCAAAAATCTCCCATTTCATCTTGAAAAATCCAACATCTCCGTCAATGATCGCCCACTCATGGAAATTGTCGTTAATTATCGCCTACCGAACGGCGAAACCGTCACACTCAGTGGCGACCCTCGCTATGATCGCAAAGAATCAGACGAAGACGGTAAAGTCGATTTGGTTATTGATGAAAAAAATCCTAAGAATTACTTCCTTGATTTTGACATTAACCGCATTTCTGGCAACCGCAGCGACGATTATTATACCGGTCCCGACCTTGAGCCTACACCAAATACAGAACCGGCAGACGAACCAGAAAACGATCAAGCGCCAACCATCGAGTCGACTAAAAACTCTTCCGAACCGACCATCCCACCAGCCATCAAAATCTAATATTTCCGCAAAGAAAAACCGGCCATACCTTGGCCGGTTATGCGAAAACGTCTCGAGCGACTCCGACTTTTACCTGATTTCAACCCTGCCTTCTTTTTTATACCGCAGGTAATCTTCGACCGGAACCTCAATAAATAGAGTCATGATGCCAACATGCCGCACGGTTTCACTCCTATTGAGAATCCAGACTTCCATCTCATCGCCTGTCTTATCGGGATAATCCTCCTGGACCGCTTTCTTCAGCTCAATCACGCGGTCGGCGGAGCGACCATAGCTGCTAAAAGCATAATGCAATCCGATTACGTCATGAGAGCTTTCAGAAATCTTGCGCACTTCGTCTTCGCTCGCTAGAAAAATACGTTCATCTACGAAAATTCGAGCCGTCATACAATTTCCCCCTTCGAATAGTTTTCCGCGGATAAAAATATATCAAATAGGCGCTACCTCTTCGGCAAAGCCCATATTCTTATATTATAGCATAAGTATAATAAAAAGTCAACATTAAGGGTGTGTTATAATCATCTCAATATTTTTTATATGGTTAAGAATATTATATTTGATATAGGTGGTGTTTTAGCAGAGCCTAAAAGTGGACATTGGTTTATTACTGCTAACTTTTGGAATATTGTGGATAAGACTTTAGTGGATGAAGAAGTATTAAAAATGAGTTTAAAAAAATACTTATATCTACAAACACAAGAGCCTAAAACAGAAAAAGATGAACATGAAATGTTTTCAAAATATTATTATAATGTTTTGAAAGATATAAATTATCCTAATACAAGCATAGATATTGCAAATAAATTAGCAGATGATTGTGTTTATAATGATGATAAGTTTATATTCTTCGATGATGATAAGCCAATTTTAGAAGAATTATCAAAACAATATAATCTATATATTATTTCAAATGGATGGCCATCTTCTTTTAGAGTATTAAAGAATAAAGGAATAGATAAATATTTTAGAGATATCCTAATATCATCTATGTTTGCCACAACAAAAGAAGAAAAACTATTTGATATATTTATTGAAAAATACAAAGAAGTTAATCCTAGCGAATCACTTTATATTGATGATAGAAGACATATTTTGCAAAAAGCTAAAGAATATGGATTTAATTTATTATTAATGGATAGGCATAGAAAATATTCAGAAAGTGACTTTAAAACTATTAACAATATGAATGATATTTTGGAAGTTTTAGAATAAGAATTGCTACTTTGAATGACTACGGGCAAAATAAAAAACTTACGAACTTTAATTAGCCCGTAAGTTGTCTTCAAATGGAGCCGCTGGCAGGGGTCGAACCTGTGACCTGCTCGTTACGAATGAGCTGCTCTACCAACTGAGCTACAGCGGCACTCTTTGCATTATAGCACATTCCTCTTGCATTTGAGATGTTTTTCGTATATACTAAATCCATCCGGGCTCGTAGCTCAGTTGGTTAGAGCGCCTCCCTGTCACGGAGGAGGTCGCGCGTTCGAGTCGCGTCGGGCCCGCCATAAAAAAATTCCCCCTTGGGGATATTTTTTATGCCTCAATAAACAAGAAAAAACACACAACATCAAAAAAGCCCCACAAAGAGGCACCCAAATTCAACTGGTGCGGGTGGAGGGAGTCGAACCCTCGTCTTATCCTTGGGAAGGATACATAATAGCCGTTATACGACACCCGCGATGAAAACATTCTATCATACTCAGCTATTTTCGTCCCGCTTATGCTAAAATAATAGTAGTATGCAGCCAAATAGTTATTATGGGTTTGGCATGACACCAGCCCAACAGAGTCAAACTTTTCCTCAGGCTCAACCTCAACCAGGCGCAAAACCAGAAAAGAAGCATAACGCTCTTGTTCCTGTAGTTATTCTGCTGCTCTTAATCTGTCTCGGCCTCGGCGGCTATATTCTCGTAGATAAAGTACTCCTCAAGAAGTCACCGACCGTCATCATTGAGGAATCTAGCATCGACATCACGGAACCAATCAATGAAGTTGAGCTCCCTGATGGCGAAGATCGCGACGAGGAACTAGCTAAGGCGCTGGTAGGCCGCACTTTCGTTGCCGACTCTGCTCACGAACAGACACTTCAGTTCAATAGTAATGTCGAATTTACCTACGGTTACTACAAAGATCCGTCTTCTGATTACCGCAAGGTTCTACCAAGTATCTATCACGAAAAATATACCCTCAAAAATAACGTCATCACCTTAAAATCCGGCGATTATTTCACTATCACGAATGATTATCTCGTCAAATCAGGCGATGCTTACAGCCAGAATGAAAACACCGTCTACTTTGATGCCCTCCAGATCAAAAACGTCTACACCGGCATCAATGAAGCTCTCAATACTTATATCAACACTCAGGTTAAAGCCAAGAAAGGTAGCATTGCCGCTGATCGCACTACTATCGATTTTGGGAACTTCATCTGCAAAGTTGGCAATTCCCGTCTCACTAACGCCGATAATTACGCCTGCAGCGTTGACTATACTATCTATGCTACAAAGGATGCCGCCGATAAAATCATCGCCGACAGCCAAAAACCTGTCGAACCTACCCCAGACGATCAGAAGAAAGCCGACGCTAAAGAAGAAAAACAAGCTGTCGTCTACGAAAACTTCCTGTCCTACTGCGAAGCCAATCTTGACGCGGCCGAATTCTCCAAAGGTGGCACCTGCAACGAAGATTACAGCATCCGCGCGCACGCTAATATCATCGTACGCATCAGCGACAACGGTTATCGCATCACTGGCCTCTACCGCTAAACCTTGAAATAATACCAAAAGTATTGTATAATAATAGATATGAAGCTTGCTCGATACAAAAATAGCAGCCCGAATTCTTATGCCCTAGGAGCTACGCTCACTTTGGAACTCTTAAAATCCCATCCTGAGCTAATTCGCCGCGTTTTTGTGCGCCCAAACGTCAAACATGGTGAAGACCTTCAGAATATCATCAATCAGCTCCAGACGCGCCATATCGAGCTCATAGAAAGCACTAAAGCCTTCAATGTACTTGGCGCTAAAGACAGCTGTCTTCTAGCCGCTGAATTCGAAAAACCTACTCAAAATCTCGCAGCCGATGCTACACATATTGTTCTCGTTAATCCGTCCGATGCCGGCAATCTTGGCACCATCATGCGCTCAGCTGCCGCCTTTGGTTTCCAGAACCTCGCGATTATCCTCCCCGCCGTCGACGCTTACAGCCCTAAAACCGTTCGTGCCTCCATGGGTGCCGTTTTTCATCTACAAATCGAGATCTTCCCGAACATCGAAACTTATCTAGCTAAATACGGCCAGAATCGCTCGCTCTATGCCTTCATGCTGAACCAATCCGCTAAGACTCTTGCTGAAGCACAACTCCCTTCCGCAAATTACTCTCTCATCTTCGGCAATGAAGCCGCTGGCCTGCCAAAAGATTTCGCCACAAACACCGGCGCCACGCCAATTTATATTCCGCAGAGCTCAAACGTTGACAGCCTCAACCTATCGGTTGCCACCAGTATCGCTCTGTATCATTTTTCTCAGCTAACTAAATAGACTCTTCTTCGGTCTCTTCTGGCACCTCTTCGCCAGATTCACCTTCTTTATTGATGTTCAGATCAATTTTTTCTTTCACATGACCATCTTTGCGTAGCTTCGCCATTTCGTCATCAAGCCATTTGAAACGTACCCAAATCGACGCGTAGCTGACCTTGTTTTCTTTTCGCGCCATTAACTTCACGATGTAGTATCCATCGCCGTTCCTAGACACGAAATAATCGGATATATCGCCCATTTTCTCGAGGCTTGCCGCCATCGCTGCGCGACCACTATCTAAATTCGTTGCTTCAACGTCTTCTACAACCTCATAGCTCACTAGTTCGTTTTCTGTATATTTCTTCGCTACATTTTCAATGTTGCTATCAGCAGCCAACGCAGCCTTAATTTCTTCAACTAGCTTCTTTGCCTCTTCGTCATACTTTACCGAAGCCTTCTTTTTGGCGAGGGTTAGCATAATCAAGCGACGATAATCTTTGATGCTCAAACCAAAATTATCGTGAATAATCCCTTCAAAAGCTTCATTACTTCTCTTTTCGCCATCGATCACCTTATGGCTTTCAATGACTTCATCGATTTCCTCGTCCGTCACACTCTCGTTCACTTCGGCCAATTTTGCCATAGCATAACTGTAGTCTTCTGCTGCATCCAAAGCTTGGCGCTTATAATACTCTTTCTGAAGTTTCGATTCCTCAGAATTATCAAACGCACCTTGCTGACGCTCCACGGACGTAATGCTACTGCGATATAACATCAAATAATCGCTAAAACGCACCTTAATATTATCAATCTCTGCGACCGGAATGCCGAATACTTTCGTAAAGCGATAAACCACCTCGCTCGTACTCTGTGCCTTATATACCTGATACCAACCCACAAATACGAAGGCCGCAATCGCGACAAACCCAATCAAAATCGTATTAAACATCAAACGATGCTTCGCATACTGGAACGGATATTTGAACTTTTTTCCTTTTGCCAAAATCTCTTCGCGACTTTCCTCAATATTTTTCTGAGTAATCGCATCCGAAGGCTTTTTCTCTGATTTCTTCTCCGCCTTCTTTTCAGCCTTTTTCTCGGCTCTTTTTTCTTTTTTGGCCTGGATTTTTTCTTTAAGACTCATTTTCTTCATTCTTTCGTGCGACATGTGCCGCATCACCTAATTCATTATACACGGTTTCAGGTTTGCTCACCATGCTGAGCACGAGGTCACCCGCACTCGTCTGGATCAAAATCGTGCCGTAGTTAAACATCGTTGCAAACACGCCATGCTGTCCATACGATGCCGACATTATATTCTCTAGGTCTAGATCCACCACTGTCTTTTTGAACATGCCTTTTTGACGCACCTGACGCAGACGTTGATTAGTTAACATATAAAAACTGAAATACCACAAAATATAGCTATAACCAAGCCCCATTAAACCAATCACGCCCGCAACTCCCCACGCCCAATACATTCGACTATCGCCTGGCCACATCAGCACCGGTAAGTAACCTATTGCTGCCATAAATATCATGAAAAACCAGCCTTTAATCGTTGAGACGGAATGACGTCGAAAAATATACTTTACTTCTTCGCCCTTACGTTGGCCTTCAAAATCCATAAGCATATTATATCATCTTAAGCGGTCCAATCAAAAAACCGCCCCCGTGAAGGGACGGTTCGTATGAGAGAGATACTATTTATTTGTCAGTCTTTTTGCTGCCGCCGCTCGCACTTCTTTGTACGGCGAATTCTTCGTCAGGTACTCCAGTGTCTTTTCATAGGTATGTTTGTTTGCCGCAATCTCCAGACAAACCTGTTCGTCATCACATTCTCGAATCGCCAGTTTGTCCAGGCTGTCGCTCGAAACCGAAGCTCTAATCGCCTGTATCTTGCCTTCTTGGCTGAGCAAATTCCAGTCAACCATCAGCGGGGTCCATGTTGTTGCCATCATTTCACCTCCCCAATCTCTCTCATTTTAAGGATCCTGGACTCCGATTGGCCCATATATGCCCAAATTATGCCACATTTCTTCATTTGCCCCAAGCATAATCGTCAAACCCCTGTCGTTTCTTGACTTTTTAACTTAATTATGCTATAATAGAAATATGGCACTATCTCTTGCCAAAATATGACTTCGCGAAGGAGGAAAACAGAGATGGCACTTATACAACGTGAGGAAATGGAACTGGTCGTAGGAAAAACGGTCAATGCAGTTCGCGCCAAAGCAGCCCAACTCGGCATCAAAGATGGCGCTCTGGCTATCTGCTACAATAACACCCCTGCCTTTTCCGAGGGGAGCGACGAAGTTGCTTTTGATGACCTGAAAGCCGGCGAAGATCGCCTGCGCGTATTTCGGCTACACGCCGATGGATCACATATCGTCCGCGACGAAGATGGGGCGGAACTTTATCAGTGTTTCGGCATTGTCGCCATGAAAATTGCGGCTGCCGCCAAAGCTTACGCCAAGTCCCACGGCAGATGCATCCTCTCCTCCGAAGGAGATGAGGTGGATAACATTCCTGGACGCGTCAATTGGGGCGGTTGTGTGCGCTTCCCTATCTTCATCAACCCCGACCAGCACTGCGCTAATATCTATGTTTCCGTCAGCGGCGGCACCGATAAAGAGGATGAGCTTTGCGCCTGGGCCGCGCTCAAACCGATTCAGCAATGCCTGACCTACTGCTACCCGCGTATCCCTGCCAAGTACTGATCCCCATTTTCTCCCTCACCCCCCGAGCTCCGGCACGGGGGCTTTTTTATGCTCGAAGCGCGGCTATCGAACAAATAAAAACAAAGAGTTCGAGAAAAAAATTGCGTAGATTGGTAGTTTCTTCGACTCTCGCGCGGTTATCGACCGAGCGATGAGGAGAAAAACTGCCGATCTACGCAATTTTAGCTCGAACTGGTGACCCGGGTGCGAGTCGAACGCACAACCTTCTCCTTAGGACGGAGCCGCTCTATCCATTGAGCTACCGGGCCAATACTCCCATTCTACCACAAAAAAAAGAGCCCCTTCCGGGGCTCTCCTCTATTAGCGAGTAAAGCGCTCGGCCAAAGTATGATAAAGCTGGATTTCTTCAGGTTTAAACCAGTAAGCAACCTCTTGCGCGGCCTCATCAATGTTGCCAGAAGCGTGAATCAAGTTTGCAACGCCCTCATTGTGCGCATCGGCATAACCAAAGCTTACGTGTGCATAATCACCGCGAATCGTACCCATATCAGCTGCCATTGGCTCGGTCGAACCGACAATCTTACGCACTACCGGAATAGCCTCAACACCTTCAAGCACCATCAAAATCACTGGACCAGAAGTCATGAATCCAACCACTAAATCAAATGCCTTTTGGCCACGGCGGGAAACCATTTTAGAAATTCCCTCATAGTGATGGTAGTAGCGGTCTTTATCTGGGTTAACCATCTTAGTAGCAACAATCTTCAAACCAACACGTTCGAAACGGCTCAAGATTTCGCCCACAATGCCGCGCTGGACTGCGTCTGGTTTAAAAATAATCAGCGTGCGCTGAATTAAATTACCTGGGTTGTTTGCTTTCGTAAAGCCAACGTTAAAAGCGGTTATTTCCACTGATTCGTCAGCAACTTTTACTGCAGCTTTACCGATTTTTTTCTCTTTGGTCTTTTTCTTATCTACCATTTTTTCTCCCTTTTCTAGTACTATACCACAAAAAGAGACTTCCGCCACCCCTGAAGTCTCTTTTGAATATAAGATTAGTGGTTATCTTCGCAGAAGATCTTGCCGCCTTCTTCAACATAGAACATCGCGATTTGGCGATTACCCGTGCCACTATCGTAAGTTCCCTCTTCATTACCGCATGATGCATTGACATACACATGGACGATATGGTCCATATTCTTATACGCTATCGGCACACCCTCGGCGTCGCTCTCTGCTAAATCTACCGTAAAGCCATACAATGTACCATCTGGATCAGAGAATTGATCGCAAGCGTACTTGCTGCTACTCTTACTCGGATCACACCTTAATGACTTTCCTTCCTCGACGCCATCGATATCGAGATCTGATTCAATGTAACGACGCGCAAATTGCGCAACCGTTGCTTTATCGTAAGTACCATCTCCAAACGGCGTCCTACCACTGTTATTTGTCTGGTAATCGTTCACCGCGGTCAGGAAGCGGTCAATATCATCCTCGCGCTGAATATTGCGCTGTTGCATCTTTAATTCTTCTTCCTTGCTCATTGATTCGCCCTTCTTTTCGCCGGAATCAGAACCGTTTGAGCCGCCATTATTCATGGCCATCACAATAATCGCCACGACTAAGCCAATAATAACCACAGCCGCTACCGCTATACCAACAATTAAGCCCGTCTTTTTCTTTGGCGCTTCGGCTGGCATTTGTGCCATCGCTGGCGGAATATTCATGCCCCCAACTTGTGGCGCTGTTGCTTGCTGTGGTTGCCAACTTGCGCCAGTATTTGTTGCTGGTTCCGCAAAACTATCTTGCGGTACTGGCTCTACCGTTGACGCCGGATCAGGCGTTGTTGTTGGTTCAGGCGCCGGTGTTGGCGCAGGTGCCGGATTAAAACCTTGTCCTTCCATAATACTTATGCTCTCCCTTTTATATTATTCTACATCAGAATGGAACTTTTCGTGAACTTCTTTCAGATGCGCATCCGTTACATGCGTATAAATCTGCGTCGTCGAAATATTCGAATGACCCAGCAACGATTGCACGGCACGCAAATCCGCCCCGTTCGTTAACAAATCCGTCGCAAATGAATGCCTTAGCGTATGTGGCGTCACATGCTTCGTAATCCCCGCCATTCGCACGTATTTATTAATAATTCTCTCGATACTACGTGGCGTTAGTCTGCGATAGTCTCCTTTCGTACCCACCATCGGTTGATTCCGTGAATTATTCAAGAACAATGCTGGCAAAGAATCTTTTCTTTCATCCAAATAATCTTGCACCGCGTCTGCTGCCGCCTGCGAAATAAACACCGGCCGGTCTTTTTGCCCTTTACCGCGCACCATAAATTCCCTGCGCGACAAATTCACATTCTCACGATTCAAACTTACCAGCTCCGACACGCGTAAACCCGTCGAAAACAGCAGTTCAAATATTGCTTTATCGCGCAAGCCGTCTTCCGTATCTAGTGGAATTTGTTCCATAATGCGATTCAGTTCATCAACATACAAAAATGTCACCTGCGCCCGATGTGTCCTTGGTAGCTCCACTAGCACCGGATCTAATGATTTAATCTTGCGTTTCGCGAGGTACTTCAAAAAACCACGCAGCGCAATTAAGTGGTAATTCTGCGTCATTACCGTCAAATTCTTACCCCGCTCCGTCAGATAGCGATTCAACCACAAACGATACTTGCGCAACCATTCCTCATTGATGTCTTCCGGCTTCAAATCATTTTCCGGATCAAATTCATTCTGAAATTCCAACAAACGCGACAAATATAGCTCATAATTTCGTGTCGTATAACGGCTACGGCCATTCTCGACCTCTAATGATTCCAGAAACTCGTTAATTAAATCCGCAACGTACATCAGATACTCATAAAGTTAAGAATTACGCCTTGCAAGAAATATGTCAGCAGAAATCCAATAATCAAGAACGGCCCAAACGGGATCGTCATTTTTTTCTTTTTCTTTGCTATTGCAACCGGCAGCATCGTTACTGAGCCGATTATATTCGAGATAAACAAACATGAAGCCGCTAGCCAAGCGTTCCCAAGCATAATCGCGAGCGGCACACATAAAATCCAATCGCCACCCCCAACCCAGTTCTCCCCACTCACGCGGTACATCAAATAATATAATCCTGGCAAAAACACTAATGCCAACACAAAGCTTAACCAGTCATAACTGCCTGTCGTTGTGTATGACTGCCACAAGCAAACACCCCAAAACGCCGCCGCAATCACCGTCTCCACCAGCATTAAGCTCACCGGTAGTTCTTTCCACTTCGCATCATAGATAAATAAAATCGTAAAGATGATTAGGCTCAGCAAGAACAGCGCAAATTTGATCCCCTCGGCCACATCTAACCGCATTGATGCCTCTTGCCCCGGCCATAACAGAAAACTCAGCACAAAGACCAATGCTAATCCAACTTCCGCCAAAATTTCAGCGTAACCAATCTTCTTCCGACATTTACGACATTTTCCGCCAAGCATCAACCAACTCAGAATCGGAATATTATCATACCACTGCAACCTATATTTGCAGTTCATACAGTGCGACCATTTTGATTTATCTTTCTTTCGAATTCGCCACACTTGGCAACAGGCAAACGAACCAAACGCCGCTCCGAAAATAAACATACAAATTGCCGTAAATATTCTTTCCATATCTAAATTTTACCATAAAAAAAGAAGCTCCCTTCCCGAGGAGCTTCTTCTAACTCGCTAAAGATTAGTGGTTATCGTTGCAGATGATAGCGCCACCCTCTTCAACATAGTACATAGCGATTTGGCGATCACCAGAACCTTTAACAGATGTACCTTCAGTAGCACCACAACCAGCATTGATGGCTACATAAACAATGTGGTTAACATCCGTAACTGCTTCCGTAGCAGGCGTATCACCAGAAGCCGCAGTACCAGTGAAGATAGCGTCCAAGTTGGCCTGATCGACAACTTTGAACTTATAGAGCTCACCATCAGGATCAGTAAATTGTGGACAACCATTAGTACCACAGCTTGTACCATCAGCCTCAGTAGATGCAGTGACATTCTGGTCAATATAGCGTTTCACGAACGAAGTAAACGTACTTTCATGATGACCCGTCGTGCCGAATGGCGTCTTGCCACTGTTGTTTGTCTGATAATCGTTCACTGCGGTGAGGAAGCGAGCGATATCATCTTCGCGCTGAGTATTGCGCTGGGAACGCTGCAATGCTGGAAGTGCGATGAATACCATCAAGAAGATAAGACCGGCGATAGCAAGAACCAAGACTACCTCGATGATCGTAAAGCCTTTTTTATTTGTTTTCATTTAATGCTCCTTTTTTTATTTTTGCAACCAGTAATTGCCCTTTGGCTACCCGGATACCCACCGAGTGATTACCAATTGCAAAACTGCATTTAACTTAACTATACAAAATGTTTATGCTAAAATCAAGACTTTTTTAAAACAATTTTTATAATAATCAATTATATGCTCTAACCAATCGAGTTGACCAAAGAGTAGATTGGGAACAAGACACCACCTACGAGGAGACCCGCGATTACGGCCAACATCACCATCATTAACGGCTCAATCATCGCCGAAATCGTTGCAATCTTCTCATCAAGATCATCCTCAAACACCTGCGCTGCCTTACCAAGCATTTCATCAATCTTACCTGATTGTTCACCAATAGCTGCCATCTGTGGCACCATCTTATCTACGTATGGCTTATCGCGCAACGCATCCGAAAGAGCTTTACCGCCCTGCACTTCAACCGCCGCGGCTTTTATTGACTCTTCTACTACCACGTTGTTTGTCGCGTTACCCGCAATACTCATCGTATCGAGCACCGACACACCCGTTGAAAGTAGAATTTGCGAAATCCTCGCATAGCGTGCCATATAGAGCATTCTCATTAAACCATTAAACATCGGCACATTTAGCTTAAAGTTTGCCGCCACCTTAATACCCGGTTCAGTCTTCAGGAATTGCATAAAGCCCATCACCAAGAATACTAAGATAATAATCACTAACCACCAGAATGCGAAGATAAAGTCCTTAATTGCCACTAGTGCCTGAGTCAATCCTGGAAGTTCCTCGCCCAAGTCATTATAGAGAGATTCTACGTGCGGCACAACTTCAACCATCATATAAATAAACACAACCACCATCACGCCGAGTGTAATTAAAGGCATCGTCAAGGCGCCTTTAATCTTGCTCATCATCTTCTGGTCTTTTTCCTCCTGAGACGCAATACGGCGCAAGCTGTTATCAAGCGTACCGGAAACCTCACCAGCGCGAATCAAAGAAAGATAAACGTTATCGAATACGTTCGGATGTTTACCGAAGGAATCGCCCAAAGAGTGACCAGCTTCTACGTCGGCCAAAATCTCCTCGATGACCGTTTTCATGGCTTTATTACTCGTCTGCTCAGCAACCGTACGTAGCGACTGTGCAATTGGCAAGCCTGCACCAACAAGTGTAGCAAACTGACGCGTAAAGTTAATGCGGTCCGTCGAACCAACGTTATTTAACTTGTCACCAAAACCCTTACCCTCTTCACGTAAAGATTCCGGAACGTAACCACGATCCACAAGCAGCTTACCAGCAACGCGCTCAGTCTCTGCCTGAATCGTACCTTTAATAATCTTACCGGTACTTTGCTCTTTCGCCCTATAGATAAATCGTTTCATCCGCGAGCTAACCTTTCAAATTCTTGCATATCGACGGCGAATTCCTTCGCAGTATCATAGGTGATAACACCAGTTTGAATCAACTTCACGAGCGTGCGGTCCATCGTCTGCATACCCTGGTCGGCACCAGTCTGAATAATCGTATCAAGCTGATGCGTCTTACCTTCGCGAATCACTGAACGTACCGCTGGATTTGCAATCAAAATCTCTGCCGCTACAACACGGCCACCACCAATCGCTGGCACCAAGCGCTGTGCGCAAATTGCCTGCAGAATGTTCGACAGCTGCGAACGCACCTGTGGCTGCTGATGTGGCGGGAATACGTCAATCATACGGTCAATCGACTGCGAAGCGGAGTTGGTGTGTAGCGTTGCGAACACCAAGTGACCAGTTTCTGCAATCGTAATTGCCGCCGAAATAGTCTCAAGGTCGCGCATCTCACCGATAAGCACTACATCTGGGTCCTCGCGGAGTGCGGAGCGAAGTGCTGCCGAGAACGAATAAGTATCATAATGCACCTCACGCTGAACCACTACGGAGCGAATCGATTTGTGCGTAAACTCAATTGGATCCTCGATCGTAATAATATGTGCGGTCTTTTCGCGGTTAATCTTATCAACCAGCGCTGCAAGCGTCGTGGACTTACCCGAACCTGTAGGACCGGTTACGAGTACTAAGCCGCGTGGAAAATCAGCGAAACTCGACACGATCGTTGGCATACCAAGCTCACCGATGCTCTGAACTTCATTCGGAATCAAACGGAAGGCACCGGCCAAATTGCCCTTTTCGTGGAAAGCGTTCACGCGGAAGCGGCCCAAATCGCCAAACGAGAAGGAATAGTCAAATTCCTTATCCTTAATCAAAATCTGTTTCTGATCTTCTTCAAGTGTCGAGAAAATCAAACGCTCAGCCGTAGCTTCGTCAATATCTCCATAACCAGACACTGGTTGTAAAGCACCATCGATACGTAAAATCGGAGGCAAACCTACCTGAATATGAAGGTCGCTTGCTTTCGTACGCACACATTCCTCGAGGAGGCTCTCAATGCGTACATCGGCATTTGCTATCTGATTTGGCTTAGGCATAGAAAATGCTGGTGCCGGTGCAGCTGGCGTGCTTGGTGGCACTGGCGTCACCGCTGGACGTGGAGCCGGAGCTGGCGCAGAAGGCATCTGAATCGGTGCGCGTTCTGGCGCTGGAGCTGGTGTCGGAGCCGGTATTGGTGCTGGCCCTGCTACAGGAGGCATCGGTGGATTTGGCATCGGAACTGCACCCTGAACTGGCACATTCGGAATAATCGGGGCTGCTCCGCCCTCTGGCATTTGCGGCATAGCAACCTCTGGCAAATCGCCATTACCTTTCACCGGACTTGCCGATGGAATTGCTTGTACTGCTGGTGGTAAATTGTCGCCACCCTGATCTGAAGTATTCACCTGCCCACTTTCATCCATATATCTTATTGTACTTATGTTTATCAAAAATTGCAAACAATTTACGAAAAAATAAATCCACGAAATGACTATGCGAATATCTAAATAAGTACGTGCATGCTTTTCATGGCTCTACGGAGGTTGCTACCGAGTACAAGACACAAAACAGCCCGTAAAGACGGGTTGTTTTGATGTCGTGCCATGAAAACATGCACTACTTATTTTAGATATTCGTGCAGTTTCTTAGTGTCTTTATTTTTACGTAATTTTGCAAGCGCCTTAGCTTCAATCTGGCGAATACGCTCACGGGTAACGGAAAACTCCGCACCAACTTCCTCAAGCGTGTGGCTCTTGCCGCCACCAATACCAAAACGCATCTTAATAATCTTTTGTTCACGATCAGTCAAAGTTGAAAGAATCGCCGCAATTTGCTCTTTCAAAAGCTGTGTAGCAGCTGAATCTTCTGGCGAAACACGGTCTTCATCCTCAATAAAATCACCAAGCGAAGAATCATCGTCATCACCATCACGACCGACAGACGCATCGAGCGAAGCGATATCCTGCTTAATCTTCATTACATATTCAATCTTCTCAGTCTCAACGCCCATCGCTTCGGCAATTTCCTCTGTCGATGGTTCACGATTAAGGTCCTGCGTCAAGCGGCGCTGCGTGCGCAAAACTTTATTAATTGTTTCAACCATGTGTACTGGAATACGAATCGTACGCGCCTGATCTGCAATTGCACGTGTAATCGCCTGGCGAATCCACCACGTTGCATAAGTCGAAAATTTAAAGCCCTTGTCTGGGTCGAACTTCTCTACTGCGCGTAGTAAGCCTGTGTTGCCTTCCTGAATCAAATCCAAGAAATCCAAACCACGGCCCGAGTAACGCTTTGCAATCGAAACCACGAGACGCATATTCGATTCCGCCATTTTATCCTTGGCTTTTTTCTGCTCTTTTGGTGTACCGTGAATAATCTTTTGTGCTAATTCATATTCCTCTTCAGTTGATAGAAGTGGAATTTTACCAATTTCACGAAGATATAGCTTAACGGAGTCATCTGAAACCTCATCATAGGTCACTGACTCTAAATCAACATTGAAGTCCTCATCGCCTTCATCACCCATATCGTCAAGTGAAGGCTCATCCATCAAGTCGTCGTCTAAGCGTAAATCTCTTTCTTCGTCGTCCATTCTTTATTCCTATTAATTTTTACAAACAAAACCCCCGCCCATTCGCAAATTTTTGTTTTGAGATTTTCTGTATGCTTTCAACTTATCTTATTTCCGCTGGATGAACTACCAAAATAAAGTTCTTTTGTCCAGCATTTTAGCTGAATATTAGCATAATTTTTACAACATGTCTATTTTTTACGCAATAATTCGCTTAATTTCTTCATCAATTCTTCAATTTGCGCCTCGTCGCCCTTCTCTTCGGCAACGCGAATCTGTTCTTCAAGCTCTTTTCGTTCTGTCGCCAACCGTTCTTCAGACGCTTTCGCAATCAGACTATTAGCCTCTTTTTGCAAATCCAAAATCGAAAACTTCCCGTACTGCTCTTCAAAAATCAAACTCAGCTCGTCTTTGTTGAATTTCATCACCTCAAAATTACCGAGATCAACCTTACTACACTGCGCAATCGCTGCCAAATTCTTTTCTGCTCGACTTACAACTGTTGTACTTTTTACAACATTAGTCTTCTTCAGCTTCTTCTCTTCTTTAGCGACCTTTTTCGCTCGGAATGCATCTAATGAAATCCCCAGTCTTGCCGCTACTTGTCGCTCATATTTCTCTCGCAAAACCGTATCCGCCGGATCAATCTGCTCAATCAAACGTTTTGCTTCCGTCGCATATTCCTGAAAACCTTTTTCAGTCTTCAAATCATACTTCGTCTCGTATTTTTCCAGTAGCCATTCCAGCGCCGGTCGGTAACTATTAACCGCATCTTGCCACAACTTTGGATCCTTCTGAATCAACTCGTCCGCATCTTTACAGCCGTGATAATCATCGATTACTGATAAATAAATTCCAAATTTTGACGCCATAGAAATTGCCCGCTCGGCCGCTCGAATACCCGCCTCGTCGCCATCGTATGCCAACCGAATATCATTCGTCATCCGCGAAAAACTCTTCAAATGCATTTCTGTCATCGCCGTCCCAGCTGTTGCTACCGCCTGGCAAACGCCCGCCTGATGCGACGAAATCACGTCCATGTTCCCCTCAACCACCACCACAAATTCCGAGCGTCGAATCGTGTCCTTTGCCTGACTCAACCCAAAAATATGCCGCCCTTTGTTATACAGCAACGTTTCTGGCGTATTCAGATACTTCGGCGAATTTTTATCCTTATCATTCAGAATTCTTGCCGTAAAACCTATCACACGTCCACCTACGTCCATCAATGGGATCGTCATCCGGCCCTTAAATAAATCCCCGCCAAAACGATTCAATAGGCCAGCATCTTCCATCTCTTTCTTCGTAAAACCACGCTTCGTTAAAAAGTTCACCAAAGCATTGCCCGATTGCGGCGCATAACCAATCCGGAAATTCTCTACCGTCTTTTTGTTCATGTTCCGTTTGTAGAACACGTACTGCATCACGCCCTTATTTTTTGTTAAGCAATACTGAAAATACTTAGTCGCGAGCTCCAGCGCTTCATATAATCGCGCTTTGTGCTCGGCTTGTTTTTTGTCATCGCCAGAATAACGTCTTAGCTCCACCCCCGCCTGCTGCGCCAGCTTTTCTAGTGCTTCGCGGAAAGTACAGCCTTCCATCTCCATCACGAACGTAAAAATATCACCGCCTTTATTGCTCGAAAAATCATGCCAAATCCCCTTCTCTGGCGAAACCATAAAACTCGGTGTCTTGTCTGTCCCCCAAGGTGAATGCCCTTTGAAATTCCTACCCGCGCGCTTCAGCTCAATGTATTGGCCAATTACGTCCTCTACCGCTAACCTCGCTCGAATTTCTTCTTTGGCATCCTCCATACTTCTAGTATATCATCTGTCTAACAGATTAAAAACATAGCCATAACGTTTCATTCAAAATATGTCTCTTGAGGAACATGCGCAACACAAACGTTTTGTGGAAATACATCACTTTTAGAACGTGCGCAGGTCACGACCGAGTCTGAGCGAAGAAGTACCCGCAACGGCGGGCTACTTCGAGCGCTTCTAAAAGTGATGTATTCCAATAAAGCGTTTATGTTATAATTAACTCATGGACAATAAAGCTTATCTTGACGAAATTGCCGTCAAAGGCAAAAAGAAATTTTCAGCAGGGCCAATCTTGACTCCAGTCATGATTAAGCTCATCATTGTCGGCGTCGCCGCGGTCATCGCTATGATCGTCGTAGCAACAATGCTTAATTCCAGAAAAGATGATTCCAGCGCAATTCACGAGACTATTTACTTCCGCATGACTGGCCTTATCGACAAGCACAGTCCAATCAGAACCTACATCAAAAAAGTAAAATCATCAGACTTACGCGCCTACACTTCGACTCTTATTTCCGCCCTCACAACCACGAGCGACTCGATCAAAGCTGTTTCTGGCAAAATCGGTCTCAAAACCAGTAGCCCGAGCAGCGAGGTCTCACAGCTTAACAGCAAAAACATCAGCACTCTCGAAGATGACCTCGAGCGCGCCTATCTCAACGGCAACCTCGACGTTACTTACGCATCCAACATGTCTTATCAACTATCATTGCTAATTAGCCTCGAAAATCAGGCTCGTTCCAAGACTAGCGACGCCACGTATGCTCAGGCCCTCGATGAATCGAAAGCCGGTCTCGAAGCGCTCGAGGAAAACTTCCGCAACTACGCCGACACGCATTAAGCCATCAAAAATCCCCCTCGCGGGGGATTTTTTTATACTTTATTCTTCCGGAGCGGACATTTCGTATCCATGTCGCACTAAATCGATAATCTCATCGTGTTCTAGTTGACCGGAGCAAATCACTTCAATGCCGTTTCGCCCTAAAGCTCGACTTTCCATCACACTCTCATAGCGCCCCTGCAAAGTCTTGCTCAAGTTTCGCTCACAACGTAGCTGAATGCGTAGAGGATCCGTTCCTGGTTCCATCACGAGGAAAATCCTCTCCCCGCGCGAGAAAATCTTCATTCCCTGCTCCTCGCGCACCGAAGTATTATCTAGCGCCAAGGCGTACTTTACGATATCTTCCTCAAGTACCATTTCAATTCCTCCATGCTACCGCGAATATCATCGAGTGCTCGATGATTATCCGGCTTAATAAACCTATCGCCAAGTGCATTTTCGAAATACAATTTCCACGCACTTACGTCGAGCATGCGATAATGCAGCTTTGCATTCAATTCCGGCCATTCATTTTCAATGAATCGCCTGTCCTGATGAATCGAATTACCAGCCAAATATACCGTATCGCCAAAATTCTTTTCAACAAACTGCAGTAATTCTTTTTCGACTTCCGCCGAAGGCCGACCACTGCCATTTTGAGCTACCAAAGCATCATACGAGGCCTTATTTTTTTCCCAAAACTCTCCCACCATCCGCTCACGGATCAATGCGTCGTCGACTTTCACTACCGCCGTATAGGTAGCAATTTCGTTCATTTCCCAGTCAGTCGCAATCGCCGCTACTTCTAGAATTCTATCCTCAACTGGCGACAATCCCGTCATCTCCAGGTCTACCCAGAGCAAACTCGCTTTTTTCGACATATTATTTATCTTTTTTGTCGAGCTTCAAGCACTTAATGACGATGTAAATTACAAGCGCCAAGATTAAGAAGTTAATAAGGTCGTTCAGGAATGCACCGAGACCAATTGCCGCACCGCTATTACCGAGCGGAATTGACCAACCTCTAAGACCATCAGTTGAACCAAGCAAAAGACCGATTGGTGGCATAAAGACATTATTTACAAGCGAATTCACTACTACACCAGCGGCCGAACCAAGCACTAAGCCGATCGCCAAACCAATAATATTTTGCTCCTTAATAAAGTCCATAAAACCGTTGGCTCCGCCCTTGACTTTGCTAGCTACACCTTTGATTTTTTCTACTGCCATAATGACATCCTCTTTAATTACTTATCTTAAATATACCACGTCCATAATTTCTTGACAAATATACATATCTGTGCTAAAATATCAGAGATTCACTGGGGGTTATTCCAAAAACCAAGTGAAAAGCTCTTTTTTTCTTTAGTTTACATATAGGAGGTGTGCGACATGGGTCAAATCTACCATCTACCCACCACCAATCACATCTCTGCGGAGAAATGTGGTGGGTTTGAACAGTCACTCGGTTTTAACAAGGTCCCTCTGACGGTAATCAACGCTATCTTCAATTTCCTTCGCGGCGGAGACGGACCGGACGTATACGCCATCAAGCTATACAGAAACGGCAAGAACAAACCCAGCGAAGAAATCGTTCGAGGCGTCATGCCGAGCAGATACAAGACCAACTTCAAGCTCGTGCTTGAATTCCAAGAAGCGTTAAATTCATTCCTCGATTCGGAAGCTCCCAAAGCTTTCGAGACCATCAAAGGAATGGTGTCTCGTATCTATCACAACCGACACCACAACTGCAATGTAGTTTTCGTCAAATGCACCAACGGCATCATTGGTTGCGGCTGGTACGACCGGGCGAACTCCACCCAGAAAGGTACCCTTACGGCTTGTTATCTGCTCTATACATTTGGCAGCATCAACGAAAGTCATGACCGCATCCTCTATCTTGCAACCCAAAACTACCTCCCATTTGAGAGTAACTTCACTCTTGACCAAGCAAAAATGGCCGAGCAGATTCTCCTCAAATATTCAGTAGAGGAAGCCCTTAATCGGGTAGGTGGAGAAGACTAGAGAAACAACCCACCCTCGGAAATCAAACTCCGAGGGCTTTTTAATACAAAAAAATACCCCCGGCCTTGCGGCTGGGGGTGTGGATTAACAGATGTTTGTTACCCGACCAATCTGACTTTGCGTTTTCTCATCCGCTCGCTGCAAGCTTCCGCCAGCAGGCCGGCACCAGGATAATATTCCGGAATTGCAACCAGGATATCATGTAGTTCCTCCAGAGACGTTGCGGCCATGATATTATCAATCATCTGGCCGAAATCCCTCTGGCTTTCATCCCGCTGGACGATCTCGCCAACTTCACTCGCGGCGATAAAGTTCGTCCCGAGTTCTTCGAGCGCCCTCGACATCAGATCTTCATCCTCATCGTAATTGGCGATACGTTTCTCGTCGAACTTTTCATCTTCACCCGGCTCGAGAATCATGACTCCGCCTGCAGCTCCGAAGTACTCGTCAAGTACATCGGAATCCGCATCACATGCGAAGACAGCTTCTTCGTCGTATGACCACGCGTTCTCTGGTCGGTAGGTTGACGGTATCCCGTCAGGTTCCATGTGCCTCTTTGCCATGCTACACCTCACAAAAGCTTACCCACTCTTGGTGGGCTTTATTTAGTCCAAACGAGTGGCTCCGTTAGGACTAGATTTCCGCCTCCCCTTCGGAAAACTAGCCCCAATCGGACTTAGTGCACATAGCTATCTGTTAATCAAAAAGTGCTATGGCTCCTCTTTATGAAACCATACACCTATTTTATCACACTTTCATTAAAAAGTCAATATGCTAACGGTTCCTACATCTGGCCTGGCACTTCGATACCGAGCAAATCCAGCGCTCGTTTCAATACGAAATCCGCCTTATCTATCAGCCACAAACGCGCCGAGCGTGCTTCATCTTCAGCTGACGAAATTGGCGTCTTTTCGTAATAACGATTAAGTTCCTGCGCTAATTCAAACGCGTACCCAGCAATCTTATGCATCTCAAAGTTCTCCGCTGCGCCCGCAACCACCTCTGGGAACTTCAGCAAAATCTGCAACACCGTCTTCTCTTCGTTCCAATCATAATCCGCAAATTCCACCGTCTTAAAGTCCGCATTTTTCTGCAAAATCTTCGAAAGACGCACGCTTGCATACTGGCAGAATGGCCCCGACTGACCGGCCAACGCAAAAATCTTATCCGGATCATACAGAATACCCGTCTTGCGATCCGCTACGAAATCACTAAACTTAATTGCCCCCACTGCAATCTTTTTAATATCCTCATCGTTCAAATTCTCGCCGAAGTTCTCCCGTACGCGCTTTTCAGCATCGTCCAGCAGCTCTTCCATCAGTACTACACCCTTGCGCGAAGACATTTTTTCGCGCTTCCCCTCTGGCGAAATCTGATCAATCGTACCAAACCACATGTGATAATTATCGACTTCAATCCCCACCTTCTTCGCCATCGCAAACAGCTGCTCAAAATAGAACTTCTGCTCTGCACCCACGGCATAAATAATCTTGTCTGGATGAATATTCTCTACGCGATACAGCATGCAGCCTAAGTCCGTCGTCGCATATAGCGCCGCACCGTTACTCTTCTGCATTAGCATCGGCACATCAATCCCATAATCATCAAGCGGACAAATCACTGAGCCATCTTCATTTTTCTCAAAATAGCCCTTAGAAAGATACTCTAGTACCGCGTCTTTACCTCGTTCCACGAAGCAGCTTTCGCCCATCTCCAAATCGGTCGAAATCCCTAGTCGCCCCATCACTTCATGCGTATGCGCCAGCGAAATCTCTTTGAAATGTTCCGATAATTTTATCGCTTCCGGATCGCGTGATTCCAGCTTCAATAGCCAATCTTGTACCTCGTCGGCTAGTTCATGTTTTCCTTCCGCTTCCTCAGCCTTCAAATCGGCCTTCATCTTAATATAAATATTTCCAAGATCATAAACTGTCACAGCATTAAAATCGAGACCTGAACGCTTAAAGCCAACCGCCCAAATGCCAAACGGTGTGCCCACGTCACCTAAATGGTTATCTGTCACCACCTTCCAGCCATTTGCTTCCAAAACTTTCTTCGCCGCCCAACCTTGTGTACCCGGACGCAAATGTCCAACCGAATATGGTTTCGCAATATTTGTACTTGGAAATTCTGAAATCGCAATTTTGCCCACGCCGCTTAAATTATTACCGTAATTATCCGACCAGTTTTCAGCCAGTTGCTCATAGAGCGCCTTACCCGAAACGGCAATATTAATAAAACCCGGCCCAGCAATCGTTAAACCATAACCGCAGCCTTCAAGAGCTTGGATAATTTCCTCGGCAATCTGACGAGGATTTTTGCCGACCTGACGCGCCAAACGCATCGCTACGTTCGTCGAATAATCACCCTCGATATCGCTCGGAACACTCGCGAAATCTACGGTAACATCATCGAGACCATATAAGCCTTTAATAACCCTCTGAATCTGTTCCTTAAAATTATCCATAATACTCATATTTTAACATCATTTTACCCCTGTCTCAAACGTAAGCATCTTGACTTTATAACCCAAAATCGTTAAACTAATCTCAGTGGTTTGTGGAAAATAAAAAACTTAACATAAAACGCTAAAACAGAGAGAATCATTAAGGTGTCAATTTTTGGTATTTTCCGCAAAAACCTAAGACAATCCGGTTTTCGTTCATATCGCAGACTTTTTGTCGCGATCATTTTGTTTACTATTTCTGTCGCAACTGGCATTTCTCTCCTCCTGGGCGCCGACGCCGCCGAAGTGCCCCTCCGATCGGTCGAAATCACGTCCGAACATAGCAACTTCGCCAATAACGAACCTGGTTCATGGAAAATCATCAAATCCGCCGAATGGACCGCAGTCGATAAAGCTAGAATCACTTTCGAAGTCGAATCGGTTGCCAAATATGACAATAAAAATGTCGATATTTTGATGGTAATAGATAATTCCGGCTCAATGGTGGGCCAAAAACTTAACCAAGTTAAAACCGACACTAAGGGGCTGATCAATGCAACTTTATCTAATGCCAACAACCGGATGGCGCTAGTCACTTTTAATAATACTGCGGGAATAATATCTGGCTTCACGAGCGACAAACAGCAAATGCTCACCTATATTGACAACATCTCCGCCGGCGGTTCCACCAACTATAATCAAGCTCTCATTAAAGCGCTCGAAGTATTAGACGGCTATGAAAAGCAACCAAATCGCGAACTAATCATATTATTCCTCACAGACGGCTTCCCTAATGTTGAAACCCTCAATGAAGTTGCACAGTATCAAATTATCAAAACCGTATATCCATACGCAGTAGTCAATGGCATTCAGTACGAAATGGGCGAAACAATCCTTGATCCAATTATTCGTGTTTCCGACAATCAATTTATCGCAAATATGTACTCACTAAATAACGTTCTCATTGATGCCTCAATTGTAGCTCATAACTACGACAACTTTACTATTACCGACTATATTGACTCCGATTATTGGAATATGAATGGAAATCCTACTATTACCGCATCAATCGGTGAAGCCACATTGTCATTCGATGAATTACATCACCCAATCGTCAATTGGAATTTAGGCGACAAATATCACTCTGGTCAAACCGCCACACTCACGATTGATATTAATCTCGAAAACCAATACATTAATAGCCCGGACGATGACCTACTTCTGCCAACCAACACACACGAAACCATCCAGACAAGCATAGAAGATATCCCATCCGAAAACCTCACTAGTGACAAAACTCCAATCTTAAAAAACAATTATGCCGTAATTTACGACGCCAACGCGCCTACAGGATGTGACGTACAAGGCGTAGTTCCAGCCACTACCAACCACACCATCTTTACGGTAGTCGAAATACAAGACAACGAGCTATCCTGCTCTGGATATACCTTTAAGGGCTGGAGTGTTTCGAATCGTAAAATCGGTTATATCAACAACCAATATTTCCGCATGCCAGGAGAAGATGTTTATATATATGCTATTTGGGCTAAACCAGACATCGCCAAATCTATGGATGGTACGATCCATGAGAGGCCAAATGCGACTCTTAATACTGGCAGCCAAGTAAATAGCGCCATGAAAAAACTTTCTGGGCAAAGCGGTCCCTCATATAGCGCCGTAAACACCAACATAACCTCCATTCAGCGTTCCGATACGCTACCACCAGCCGCAAATACCGAAATAATATCTCACAGCCAATCAATGATGCCAATTTATGCCTGGTTCGAAGAAGGTGTCATCTATTACTACACAGAAGCCGAGATGATCTACATGAATCAAGATTCGAGTTATCTATTCTATAACTTTCAGGCATTAGCAGATATCGATGGAATCGGTACTTGGAATACTAAAAATGTCACGAGTACTTATAGAATGTTCTATCAAGCAAAAGCAATCACGAACATCGATGCGCTGTCCAATTGGAATACTAAAAACGTCACCGTCATGTCATATATGTTCTTTAGGGCATCCAATCTCACAAACATCGACGGCGCCCTTAATTGGAATACTGGAAAAGTCACAAATATGACGTATATGTTCTATGGGGCATCCAATCTCACGAATGTTGATGGAGCCCGTAATTGGGATACTGGAAAAGTTAAAAACATGTCGTACATGTTCTATCTAACATCAAACCTTACAAATATTGACGGGGTTAGCAATTGGAATACCAGCAATGTTCAAGATATGTCAAATATGTTCTCCTCGGCATCAAAGCTTACAAATATTGACGCACTATCTAATTGGGATACTCGTAGTGTCACGAATATGGAATACTTGTTTTATTACGCCAGAAGTCTCACAAATGTTGACGGAGTTAGTAATTGGAATACTGGAAATGTTACGAATATGAAAGACATGTTTTTAAACGCCACTAGTCTTGTCAACATCGACGGACTTTCAGAATGGGACACAGGAAACGTAACGAATATGTCGGGCATGTTTAATAGTACAGCCCAGCTCACAAATATTAATGCTCTCTCAAAATGGAATACCGGGAACGTTACGGATATGTCAAACATGTTCAATAATACAAGCCAGCTCGCAGATATTAGCGGAGCCAGTAGCTGGAACACTGGCAATGTCACTACTATGCAAAGCATGTTCAGCAGGACTCCTAGTCTCACAAATATTAACGATATAAATAATTGGGACACTAGTAATGTCCAAAATATGTCATCCATGTTCTCTAATGCATCCAGCCTCACGAACATCGACGGCGCCCTTAATTGGGATACGGGAAATGTTACTACCATGGAGAGCATGTTTGCTTACACCAATAGCCTCACAAACATCGACGGCGCCCTTAATTGGGATACGGGTAATGTTACTACTATGGAGCACATGTTTGCTTACGCCAAAAGTCTCACGAACATCGACGGCGCCCTTAATTGGGATACGGGTAATGTTACTACTATGAAGAGCATGTTTGATTCCGCGACTAATCTTGCAAACATCAACGGCGCCCTTAATTGGGATACGGGAAATGTTACTACCATGGAGTATATGTTTGATTCCACGACTAATCTTGCAAACATCGACGGTGCCATTAATTGGGATACGGGAAATGTTATCAATATGAATTATATGTTCCAAGGAGCAAGAAGTCTCACGAACATAAATGGTGTCACCAATTGGGATACTGGAAATGTGTTATATATGTTGGCCATGTTCCGATACACTACAAACCTCGCGGATATCAGCGGCCTCAGCAATTGGAACACCGAAAATCTCATAGCTTTTAACTACGTATTCTATCAATCAAAAAGCATTACGAATCTCGATGCGCTCTCTAGATGGAATACCGGAAACGTACAATACCTAAATTACACATTCTTCGACACTGATAGTCTCGCCGATATCAGCGGCCTCAGCAATTGGAACACCGAAAACGTCATTGATATGGCATACATGTTCCACCAGGCAGGAGATGAAGTTAAAACTATTGCAAATCTAGATGCTCTCTCTGGTTGGGACACTGGAAAGGTTACAAATATGGCAAATATGTTTGAAGACATGAAATCTCTCACGGATATCAGCGGCCTCAGCAATTGGAATACCGAAAACGTCACCAATATGTCACATATGTTCGATGACGCAGGAAATATCACAAATCTAAACGCACTCTCCGGTTGGGATACCGGAAAGGTTACAGATATGTCATATTTGTTCAGAGATTTGAGATCTCTTACAGACATTAGTGGTATTAGTAATTGGAATACTGAAAACGTCACCAATATGTCAAATATATTCTTTAGAGTAGGAGTTACAAATCTAGATGCCCTCTCCGGTTGGGATACCGGAAAGGTTACAAATATGTCAGAAGCATTCGCTCATTCGAACAATCTTGCGAATATTGAAGGCATCGGTAATTGGAATACTGCAAGCCTGACCGATATATCATCTATATTCTATCAATGCTCCAGCATCACTGATCTATCTCCTCTCAATAACTGGAACTCGACAAATATCACAAATAAAACAGATGCCTTTTACAGTATTCCAACCTCGGTCACTCGTCCGACTTGGTATTAATAAGACAAGCCAACCTGGGCAAGATGATAAAATACTTGACTATTTTGCCAAAGTATGCTACAATATAATCATGACTTGGCACAAAAAGTGTGCTAAAGTAGTTTTTACGTCTCTTTCACAAGATTGAGGCGAAAAACCGGTCGTCCAAAACGACAGTACATTAGGAGGAGTAGCATGGATAAAAAGTATGTTAAGAAAGCCAAAAATTTCCTGGCACTCGCTGGCATCAAGAAGCCGACCTCTGAGCAGGCCGACGATTACAATAAACTTAGGAGCCAGCTCGCTGCGCACGGACTCAATCCGCAGCATACCAAAGGATTGGAATACAGAGCCCTGGTGTTGGACAACATGACCAAAGTCGAAACCTATCTCAGGATGATCGACCAGAAGAAGAAGGCTACCGACATCACCTACGAGCTCAAAAAAGTCGGCATTCTGACTGGCGGTCACCATAACCAGCAGTTGCGCAATATCGTGACGGACATCAAAAAGTCCGCCACGGAACATGAGAAAAAGTACAAGTCCGCACGGCGCGCTGTCAGCTCCATCCGTCAGGCCTATGCAGATACCGACGTCGCTGCCGACGAAATCAGCGAAGAAGACGCGGACATCCTCAAGGAGGAACTGGAAAAACAGGCCGAAGCTCGGAAAGAGCGCGAAAGGCTGGCCCAGGAGAGTATCCAGAAGTGGGCCGAAGACGTTTTCCTGAACAGCCAGACCACACCCGCAACAACTTAACGTTTCCCGGGGAGTGGCTTCCCCGCTGCCCTGCTCTCTCACCCCAAAAACGGGCTCATCGAGCCCAAGGGGCGGTTTTCCCCGACCGCCCCTTTTTCATACCCAAATTATCTTTGACGGCTCGCGCGAATCAACCCTTCAAACAGCGGATGTGCGCGATATGGCCTACTTCTATATTCCGGATGCCCCTGTGTGGCCACAAAATAATCACAGGCCGGCGCTTCTACGAATTCTACTAACTTTCCATCTGGTGATGCCCCCGAAACTACTAAACCACCCTTCTCAATCTCTTTCAAAAACTTTTGATTCACCTCATAGCGGTGACGATGTCGCTCGACTACATCGGTCGTACCATAAATTTCGGCCATTTTGGAACCTTTTACAAGCTTCGCCGGATAATTGCCTAAGCGCATCGTACCGCCTGTGCTTTCTTTTCCTTTTTGGCCTTCCATAATGTAAACTACATTTGCATCCGCTGGCGCATCAAACTCTTCAGAATTGGCCTTCTTGATACCACCGCGTCGTGCCGCCGCAATCACTGCCGTCTGCAATCCTAAACATAGGCCCAAATACGGCTTATTATGCTCCAAACAATACTTTGCTGCTGCAATTTTCCCCTCTACGCCACGTACGCCAAATCCGCCCGGTACTACAATACCGTCAACGTCCGAAAAATCCGCCTCCGTTGCTTCTTCGGCCGAAATCCAGTCAATTTCCAGCTTCACGCCCACCTTCCAGGCGGCCGCTTTCAAAGCCTCCGTAACAGACAAATACGTATCCGTATTGTCGATATACTTGGCCACTAAGCCAATCTTCACAGTTTCTTTCGGATCTGATTCGATATGATCAACCAATTCTTCCCAAACATGCATATCTGGGTCGCCATGATCAATAAATCTCTCCAGCGGCGCCAAAACACCACCTTTTACGGCATTTAGCGGCACTTCGTAAACCGATTTCGCATCCGGCATTAATACCACTGAATCTTCCGATACGCCACAGAATGTCGCGAGCTTCGTCGCCACCTGTGGTACCACCACGCGTCGGTCTACGTCCATGCGTGCCACTACCATATCTGGAATAATGCCGAATTCACGCAAATCTCGCAGTGAATTCTGCGCTGGCTTAGTCTTAAATTCTTGCGAAGTCGATAACCACGGCACATAGCAAACATGCACGTACAAACAATTTTCGCGTCCAACTTTCGTCGGAAATTCGCGAATTGCTTCCACAAAATGCGAACCTTCAAGGTCGCCAATCGTACCACCAATCTCAACTATATGGACGTCCGACCCAAAATGTTTAGCGTTATCTAGAAAAGTCTGCTGGATTAATCCCGTTACGTGCGGCACCAATTGTACGGTGTGCCCTCCGAATTTACCGGCCCGCTCGTCGTCGATTAATCTTTTATAAAGTTTGCCCGAGGTCCAAATGGAATTACTCGTCATTTCCTCATCCAAGAAACGTTCGTAATGTCCTAGGTCCAAATCCGTCTCCGCACCGTCCTGCGTTACGTAGCATTCTCCGTGCTCGCGCGGATTCAAAAGTCCCGCATCAACGTTAAAATACGGATCGCATTTCTGCATCGAGACCTTCAAACCTTTGGCCTTTAAAATAGCGCCGATACTTGCGGCCATAATGCCCTTACCGACGCCCGAGATTACTCCCCCTGTTACAAATATGTACTTTGTTTTTGTTTTCATTTGGGCACACCTCCTTTGCTGCCCTACCCTTTATATTACTCTTTTAGCATAAGGGATTTTTTAGGGGCCCGCAAGCGCTGACTTTTGCGTTTTTTCTGTCATAATGCTTGCGTAAACGCTATATGTAGTGTGAAATGTAGCAACTATGACGCTATTTTCATACTCACCATCCCGCTTGCGGTATAATAAAGCTAATGAATTGTTTCTATCACACCAGTTATAAATTTTACGGTCCTAAATACAAAGACGGACTCAAATTCTTCCTCATTTCCGACATTCATTTCACTCCAGATATCTCTACTGGCATTCTCGATGCCGTCTTGAAACGTGCCGGCAAAACCCATCCCGATTACATTCTTATCAGTGGCGACACCGTCAACTGTCTCGACGACGTCAAAAACCAATCCAACCTCAAACGTTTGATGGCCTGGTTTAACCGTCTCGGCCAAATCGCTCCAGTGCTCATCTCGCTCGGCAATCACGACTATTACCGCAAAAAGCCTAATTTCAAGAAAAAGCCCTTCTCGCACGAACGCGAATGGGACCCCGAATACCCTACCGAGCTCATCGCTGAATTCAACCGCCTCGACAACGTTCATGTACTCGAAAATTCCGTCTTCGAAGACAAGAATGTCTATATTTTCGGCTTCACCCAGACTCCAGAGTATTTCCAGTTCGATCGCGACGAAAATCACGGCGCCTCCCTCCTTCATCCTGGCCATGAAGACAAAAACATCATGATCTACGATCTTCACCAGCTCGACCACAAACTCATTCGTAATCTGCCTAAAAAGAAGGCTAAAATCGCCATCATCCACTCGCCAATCTATCTAGAAGATCCTGAAATCCAAGATTATCTCTCTGAATTTGATTTCTTTATCTCCGGCCACATGCATAACGGCGTCGTCCCGCCGGTCATTAGTGACTTTGTTCGCAATGATCGCGGCATCCTCGCCCCTGGCAAGGGCCTCTTCCCGCACCACGCCCGCTCTCGCATCACCAAAAACGGCCAAAAATCCATCATTTTAGGCGCCGTCTCCACTATTCCTAGCTGCAATAAAGTCTTCATCGCCCTCAATAAAGCCTTCCCGGTCTACACTGCTTCGCTCGAATTCAGCCACCATGAGCTTCTTGAGCGCAAACCCGATATCAAAAGCCAATACATCAGTTTTCGCGACGACTAAAAAACACCCTCTCGCACGGGGTGCTTTTTTGTTGCCTAAAATCAAATCGTTACTGAGTGCAAATCATGTATACGAGGGGGAGCACTGGGGCTCCCCCTCAAAAGGACTATGGCTTTGGGATAGCCATGCGTCTCGAAGAAGATAAGCTATTCGACTTCGTCCGGGTCTAAATCGCCCTCATTGACTCCGTCGTCAGCAACAGCGTCGTCCACAGTGGAACTATCGTGTTGCTGTTCCTGAACCTGTTCCAGCGGCGTTTGTTCTTGCCCGACTACCACTTCGGGTGTCGGTTTGGCCGTCGGTTTAGCCGTAGGCTTCGCCGTCGGTTTTTCCGTCGGTTTAGCCGTAGGCTTCGCCGTCGGTTTTTCCGTGGGTTTTTCCGTCGGTTTAGCCGTAGGCTTCGCCGTCGGTTTTTCCGTGGGTTTCTGTGTCGGTTTCTCCGTCGGCTTAGGCGGAGCCGGAGCTACATACTCATCCGGATGTTCCGAGTCGTCGGTCAGGGTCTGATCATCTTCATGATTCTGACCCTCACCAAAATCACCCGTGTCCTGACCGTCATCGCCCGTCTGCCCCTGAGGTCCAGCATCGCTGGGCTTGGGCTCCAGAGTCGGAGTCGGGCTCGGCGTGGGCGGAGGGGTCGGCGTCGCGGTCGGCGTAGCGGTCGGCGTCGCAGTCGGCGTCGCCGTAGGTATTGCCGTCGCAGTCGGCGTCGGAGAAGGTGTTGCCGTAGGCGTCGACGTTGCCGTCGGCGTAGGTGTCGGCGTAGGCGGATCCGTAGGAGGATTGGTGGACGGAGGAGGAGTCGGCGTATTGCTGGCACCCTTCTTCCACTTCCACGTGCCACCTTCGGTGGCGTTAATCCATGCCCTACTCCCGTAATCTTTTGCCCTTACACCAGCGTCCTTAGCGGTGTTTTCAAGTCCCAGCCACGCGGAGATGAAGTTCTCTCCGTTCGCATTGAACATCGTGAACAGCACGTCCTTGTTGGGGGCCTTATCGTCATCGCCATGGCGACGACCAAACAGGATAGTATGATCCTTCTTGGTCTCCTTCATCATGTTTTCCAGAGACCAATCGGTCGAGAATTCGACGATACCGCCATTGAGCTGGTTATATACGTAACCGAGCACCCAATTGACGTACTCATCATACTTCTCGGCCGAGAGCTGAATCAGCTCATAGGCATAGTCCGTTTCCGATTTCAGCGGAGATTTTTCAATCAATCCGGTCTGAATCGCCAGTCGAACTACTTGCAGCGGAGACTTCGGCAGTTCGTGGAACCAATTATAGATTGTCTCGGCTTCACTACTACCTACGAGAGTTGTCCCGTAGCTGAATTCATTTTCGAACTGTAGGCCAGAATACCGCGGATCATCTTCGGGGATGTAGCCACCAGCATACCAGAAGGTATCGATGACACACAATTCTCCCTTCACACTGAAGCTGATCGAGCCAGACTTCGTATAGGTCGCGTGATATACAGCGGGTTCTTCCGTAGCGGGCACCTCAGTCACCACAGGAGCGAGCTCCTGAATGTAATCGACGTCGGTCGGCTGATAGCCATACTCAATCAGGAACCTTACGGTACCAGATTTGAGTTTAAACTTCAGCAGCCAAGCGCCGGATTTCTCGAAATCAGCACCAAATACAACCGAGGGCTTGTTGCCACCCAGTCCATTCGGAAGCATTTCGGCAGTTTTTGTTTTCTTGTCTGCCTTCAGCTTTTTGATTTCGATTGTGCCTTTTGTTAGGTAATCCTTAATCTGGCTGGCCACTTCATCCCAGTACGTATAGTCGCGCAGGAAATGAAGATGTGCAGCATCCGCGCGATCTTTGATCGGAACATTTTGCTCTTCTTGGAGAATCTTGCGCGGCAGTGACAGCTTTTCGTCCATATGAACTGCAATCGCAGCACAGAGTGCTGGATCCACAGTAAAGGATTTAAAGAAATCACCAGTTCCGTCATTGTTGGCAATCCAAACGAGCACGCCTTTTACGGTGTTTTCGCCGGACATCACTCTCCGATCCGGTCCAAAGTTGGTCGAATTTCTCAGGTCACTGTTGTAGTAGTGAATGGTTCTTTCGGCCACAACGGGCTCAGGTTCGGTTACGGGTTCAGCCGTTACCACAGGCTGACTCACGGGTTCGGAGGCGATAGTGGATGTTGCTCCTCTCATGGGGGAGGCACCACATAACGCCGCTGCAATCAGAGCGATTGCGACGAGAATCGTCAATACGACGAGAGGTCCTCTCTTCATTTCTATTCACTCCTTATTTCAGTAGTGTGGTCGTAGGAATAAAACAACATATATTCGCCGCCGTTACCGGTGGTCGCAAGCACCCCTTCCCATAGAGGCGCTAAACCAGGAATTTATCTTCTTCTACTGCGTATTTTGTACGCAGTAATGATTTGATTTTAATGCTCAATCTTTACGCTTATGTTATAATTGCAAAGATACCCTTTTATTATATCAAACTTGGGCCATTTTGTCAAGATACGGACCCCCGTTTTTCGCCCTTTTCTTTGACATTATTCTTCTACTCTGCTAAAATACATGTATACAGATTAAGCCGGCTCGAAAAGAGACGGCGTTTTTAAACTAAAGAAAGGATAATATGGATCTAGATTTGAAGCAGATGGTCGCCATGGTCGACATTATCGCTGAAGAAAAGAACCTACCAAAAGAGACTGTGATTGATGTGATCCAGCAAGCTATTGCCGCCGCTTGGCGCAAAGATAACGGCGATAAAGACATGAACGTCCGCTGTGAGCTCGATTTAAACACCGGCGAAGCCGAAATTTTCGTTGACCGCGAGGTTATCGAAAACGACGTCGCTTACAACCCTGCCACCGAAATCCCTCTATCTGAGGCCGGCAAAGGCAAAAACATTGGCGATATTGTCGAAGAAAAGCACAAAGTCACCTCTTTTGGCCGCGTTGCTTCTCAGACCGCTAAGCAAGTTGTCATCCAGCGCCTCCGCGAGGCTGAACGCGATGCTGTTCTTGCTATGTTCGAAGATAAAATCGGCTCCGTCGTTAACGGCACCATCGTCCGCGTCGAGCCAAAAATCGTCCGCGTCGACCTCGGTAAAGCTACCGGCATCATGCCAAAATCCGAGCAAATCGCTGGCGAGTTCTACTCTGTCGGTTCCCGCATTAAGGTTTTCATTAAAGAAATCGAACGCAACGATCGTGGCGCTCAGCTTATCTTGAGCCGTGGTTGCCCGCAATTCATCGAATATCTCTTCCGCCAGGAAGTCCCAGAAATCGAAAACGGCTCCGTCGAAATTAAGGCCATCGCTCGCGAAGCTGGTCGCCGCACCAAGATTGCCGTTGCCGCCACTATGCCTGGTATCGACCCTGTTGGTACCTTCGTTGGTGGTCGTGGCGTCCGCGTCCAAGCCGTCATGAACGAAATTGGTGATCGCGAGAAAATCGATATCGTCAACTGGAGCGACAACAATTCTGAGTACATCCGCGAAGCTTTGAGCCCAGCTGAAATCCAGAAAGTTGAAATCGAAGGCCAGCATGCTACTGTTTACGTCGCCAAAGACCAGCAATCTATCGCCATTGGTCGCGTCGGCCAAAACGTTCGCCTCGCCTCTGATTTGACTGGTTTCGAAATTGACGTCGAAGTCGCCAAAGCCCCAGAGAAAAAGAAGAAAAAGAACGTCGAAGATTCCCTTCTCTCCGCTATCGAAGATACCGCCGAAGAAGAATAATTCGCCAACAAAAAAATAACCCCCGGTTTAGGGGGGTTATTTTTTATTCACTGCTCTCTTCGCTTTAATACTATTAGCTTCTGAATTCTTGGTCGCCGACTGTTTTTGAGCCGACTCCTTGCATTTAACCGCTTTTATATCATTGTTCTTGTTAATGATATCCTTCGATGAAGTCCAACAAGCTTCATTGTTCTCATCTTCCGTAATAATAACGCCATCAGTATGATCTAGCATCTTAATAGCAAACATCACTAGAACGCCCACTACGAACAACACAAAAAACGCCTGCAGGACCGAACTAGCATTCCTACCGGCTTTGACATGTGCAAAATCCATCCTATCGTCCATATTCTCATTCTATCGCCAATTCTCAAAATGCTCAAGCTTATTGACTTTTTCGGTCGTTTATGGTAAAATAGATAAGTTGGGTCGCTACGAAAAGAGCCAATGTATCTTAAAGGAGGGATTTCCCTATGCGCGCATTGTTGAAGTTTGTCGCCGTAACCGGCACCGCCCTGTTGGTTCTCGGCATTGCCCTTCTGGGCACCGGCATCTACTTCCTCACCACTATTCTCTGATATTTTCCTCTCCCTCTGGTGCAGCTCCGGCTGCACCTTTTTCTATGCTTTTTTCAACTCCGCAAATTTTGCCGTCATCGTCGGATTTCCCCGCGTTAATCGTTTGATACTCAAATCCTCGGCCTTATTGTTTGCTAACCTCAAATTGTTCTCTGAACTCAGCAGCGCCTCTTTAGTTTTCTGCAAATGCGCAATCGTCTTGTCAATTTCCTCTATTGCCGTGCTAAATTTCTTACTTGCCAGCTCATAATTCCGCGCAAACGCCTCCTTGAAATTCTCCATATTCTCTTCAAAGTGTGTAATATCAATATTCTGATTTCGCACCATCGCCAGCTCCGCCTTATATTTCATCGAATTAAGCGCCGCATTTCTTAAAAGTGTAATCATCGGAATGAAAAATTGTGGTCGAATCACGTACATCTTATCGAACTTATAGCTCACATCAACAATGCCAGTGTTGTACAACTCCGAATCCGCCTCCAGCAGCGTCACCAGCACCGCATATTCACAGTTTTTCTCGCGGCGATCCTTATCTAACTCCTTAAAGAAATCCTCATTTTTATGCTTCGTCGCGGTCGTTTCGTTCTCGTTTTTCATCTCGAACATAATTGAGATGATCTCGTTCCCCTCTTCATCCGTCTCGCGGTAAATATAATCACCCTTGCTTCCCGTCCGCGCGTCGTTGTCTTTCTCAAAATACGCATTCTTGAACGCCGTCGCCCGCAAACGGTTAAACTCCGTCTGGCAATGCTGCTCCAAAGTCTCGCCTACCATCTTGGTACTTAGTTTCGATTTTAGGTCTTTCAGACGCTCAATTTCCTCATCTTTTAGCTTAATCGCTCCCTCATATTGAGTTTTTAGCGCCGCCTCGCGCAGTTTCACTTGGCTCATCAATGACTCTTCGCGCAGTTTCGACTCCGAGCTCTTCGATTTTAGATCAGATTTCAACGATTCTAGCTCTTTCTCGATCGGCGCCACCGCTTCCGCTACGGCCAGCCTCTTCTCTGCTTCCGCTTGCTTTAGCTGGCTCTTCAACTCCGCAATTTGCGTCGCTTGGCTCGCTTCTTGCTTTGCTAGTGCCAAATCTTTCGCCGAATCCGCCTGCTTCCGCGCATCTTCCACCCGTTTTTTCACTTCATCTTCAAATTCGTGCGTGCGTACTTGACTCAAAATATCGGCGTAACTCGAATCGTCCACCTTAAAAGTCGTGCCACACTTTGGACATTTAATCTCAGACATATTACCTACATTATAACAACCAAAAAGAATAACAAAAAAACGCCGCAATGGCGTTTTTTAAACTAAACTTGGTAGGCCCAGCTGGAATCGAACCAGCATTGTACCCTTAGAGGGGGTATGTCCTATCCGTTGAACGATGGGCCCATACCAGATATATTAGCACAAATGACGCCCATATTTCACCTCGAGCAGTCTTGACGAAATAATGGTATAATATCAGAGTAAAAAAATAACAGGAGTATCCATGAAATTATCCGAAGAACTCCAGTGGCGCGGTTTTGTTGCCGAGCACACGCTGGACCAGATATCAGACCTAGACAAAGCTCCGCGTAATTTCTATTGGGGCACCGACCCGTCCGCCGATAGTCTCCACATCGGCCACCTCGCTGCTCTAATGATGTGCGCTTGCTTTGCACGCCACGGCTATACTCCTTATTATCTTGTTGGTGGCGCCACCGGCCAAATTGGCGATCCTAAAGATACCGCCGAGCGCGACCTCAAATCTCTCGAGGAAATCGACCACAACAAGGCCGCTCTTGCCGCCCAAATTGTTCGTGTCACCCATTCCCCTGCCGATACCAAAGTCCTTGATAACAACGACTGGTTCAAAGATATCAAATTCTTACCGTTCCTTCGCGAAATCGGCAAAGCCTTCAGTATGACTCAGCTACTCGACCGCCAATTCGTCCAAAAACGCATCGGCGAAGGTGGCTCCGGCATCTCTTATGCCGAATTTAGCTACACCCTCATCCAGGGCTACGATTTCCTCCATCTTTTCCGTGCCCACAACGTCACTTTGCAACTTTGCGGTGCCGACCAATACGGCAACTGCACCTCTGGTATCCACCTCATCAAGCGCCTCGAAAACGCTACTGCCGATTGCTACTCTTGCCCACTTATCATCGATAAGGTTTCCGGCCGCAAATTCGGCAAATCCGAAGGTAATGCCGTCTGGCTCGATGCCAACAAAACCAGCATTTTCGACTTCTATCAATTCTGGCTCAACCAATCCGACGAAGCACTTGAGGATTACTTCAAATACTTCACCTTTATTATGCCTGAAGAACTCGATCAAATCCTTGCCACTCATCGCGAAAACCCTGGCGCTCGCATCGGCCAAAAACGCCTCGCCGTAGAGGTCACCAAAGTCGTCCACGGCGAAGAAGCCGCTGCGCAGGCTCAAAAGCTTACCGATTTCCTCTTTGGTGGCGGCAATATTGCCGATCTCACCCCAGCCGATATCGATCTACTCGCCAAAAGCTTCCCCGTTGCCAATAAAGGCCAAAACCTCGTCGACATCCTCGTCTCAACCGGCCTCTCTTCCAGCAAAGGCGAAGCCCGCAAGCTTATCTCCGGCAACGCCATCTCTGTTAATGGCGCCAAAGTCTCCGACGATCAACTCCTTAACGACCTCGCCATCATCAAAAAAGGCAAAAACAAATTCGCCCTCATCCACTAGCATATAACCTCTAGCGCTATTGACTTTTTTGGACCATTGTGCTATAATAAAGGTATATTTTGGTTTCCCTGACGACGAACCCAAATCGACCTTTTAGGAGGGAGTTACATGATAAACCGCATTCTACTGTTCATCCTCTTCGGCACCATTCCAATGGTGGGCGGTACTGCCCATGCCGAAAGCACCGAAATGACCCCCGACGAGATTGCTGATTTCTGCGAACGCGTGATCAAACACGAAGTCAAAGTCGATGAATTCTTCAAGAAGCTGATGACCATTCAGGACATCGCCCTTGGCTCCGACATCGCCGACCGCCGTCGTATTCGCGACAGCCTCAGGACAGTGTTGTTCGAGATTGGGCAGACCTTCGAACACAGCGCCTACGTCAACCTCGAGAACGTCGTCATGAGACTTTCTCGCCAGTAATTCCCCACCCCTAGTTGCCTCGTGTAACTAGGGGATTTTTTAACCAAAAGCACAAAATACTATTGACTTTTTAGCAAAAGTGTGCTAATATATATGCGTATTCGAATGATTTCGGATACAGCACATTTTCAGACATTATTCACAATTAAATAACTCTATCAATCGATATCTTCTTATCGAGCGTCAAGCGCATTCCTCGAGTGCGTTTAGCGCTCGATAAGAGGGCCTCTGACATGCAATTATGCTTGCAGAGAAATCGACGAGCCCTCTTGAGTGAGGGTAGAGGAGGTATTTATATGGCTAATGAGAAGAAGAAAGTAATCCCTGGTTACTGGTTCGTCGACACCGACGGCAATGCAATTCCTGTTGCCGGCGGTATGAACCCCGCCATGGATCATGTGGTCGTCGACATCAACGAGCGCGAATACCGCGCCCGCGTCGAAGGCTGCAGCAAAGACTACGTTCCCACGGAAGCCCAGAAAGAAACCGCAACCGACCTTATTGAAAAATGGATTCACCGTCACGAAAAAGGATTTCCGGCTGCCACTGACTATGTCAAGGTTACTGTCGGAAGCACTCAGACGGAAAAACCGAGCGATGTCTCGGTGCCAGAAATGGTCATCGAGCTCCCCAAGGGCGGCCTGAGCCCGGAAATCATCAGCAATGCTGATGAAAAAATCAAGTACGGCTTCGAACGCATCTTCGCTGCCCAGGTCAAGACCGAAAAGCCCGCGGACAATCCGCCTGCTCCTCCAGCCAAGACCGAACAGACTGAACCGGCCAAGACCGAAAAGCCTGCGGAGAACCCGCCTGCGCCGGCCAAGACCGAACAGACCGCGGACAATCCGCCTGCTCCTCCAGCCAAGACCGAACAGACTGAACCGGCCAAGACCGAAAAGCCTGCGGACAATCCGCCTGCGCCGGTCAAGACCGAAAAGCCCGCGGACAATCCGCCTGCTCCTCCAGCCAAGACCGAACAGACAGCGGACAATCCGCCTGCCCCGGCCAAGACCGAACAGACTGAATGGCGTTACGACTCCTCCAAGAGCCCCCGCCAGAACATCCTCGATCGGCTGGGTGCGGTCGAAGGCTTCTGAGCCGAATACGAATAATGTCATTCCCTGCAGCCGCGCTCAAATGAGCGCGGCTTTTCCATTCTCTGAAATTCTTATATAATTTGTACATAACATTGGAGGTTATTTATGAAAAAAGTACTAGCATTTGACGTCGACCAAACCCTAAACATTGCCAAGACGCCAATTCCGCCAGAAATCGCAGATCTCCTTACTCAGTGTCTCGATCATTTTGAAATCTGCCCAATTTCCGGCCAAAAGTACGACCAATTCTTATTCCAAATCGTCGATCAGCTAAAAGATGCCACCCCAGAGCAGCTCGAGCATCTCCATCTCTTCGTCGCCCAAGGTACTCAATACTATCGTTACGATGCCAGCAAAAAAGATTGGGACCAAGTCTATAGCTACCCTCTCACCGACGAGCAAGTTGCCGAAATCACTGAGGCTATCGAAACCGCCGCTAAAGAACTCGGTTATTGGGAAGAAGACAAACTTGCCGAAGGCGATGAAATCATTGAAAACCGCCTCAGTCAAGTTACTTTCTCTGCTCTTGGGCAAAAAGCCGGCACCGAAGCCAAATACGCTTGGGATCCAGATTGCAAAAAGCGCGAAGCTATCGTCAAGCGCGCCAAGGAACTCGCCCCTGCCTATGATTACGAAATCGGCGGCACTACATCTATCAACGCTATTACCCCGGGTATGAACAAAGTCTTTGGTATGACTCATCTCATGGAAGAACTCAAAGTCGAAAAAGAGGACATTCTCTACTTCGGCGACATGACTCAGCCTGGCGGCAACGATTACCCTGTCGTCCAAATGGGCATCGACACCATCACGGTTCGTTCTCACGAAGATACCGCCTACGCCCTTCGCGGCATCCTAGGCCTTGTCAAATAGATTATGCTAAAATAAGTGCATGAAGAAGCACCAGAAAAAGCATCTTTTTGCACGAGCTTGTCGCGTTTTGGGACGGTTCCTGCTTGCCTTAGGAGCCGTCCTTTGCGTCGCCTCCATCGTTCTGGCTCTCGCGCCTCTACTATTTCCTTCTCAGGCTGGCGAAGTCGATACTATCAGTCATTATCCGCCAAGCTTCATTGCTATGCCTGCCAATCCATCTACTCCAGCTCCCGCTTCAGATCACAATTCGGCCGCTTACATTCTTCCGGCCATCATTTCCGTCGTCATCATTCTCGCTACCATGATTATCGCTTTTTGCCACTACAATTCCTCTATCCGTACCGCCATCGCACGCTTTGCAAAAACCACCAAGCTAAATATTCATACATCCGAACTGCTTCTCTCCACTTTCATCTGGGCTATCGTCAATCTTATCCTCATTTTCAATGCCCCTGTCTTTGCCCTGCTTTCCTTCACGGCACTTGTTCTCAACAATCTTTTCTTCATTTTTGCCTGGACGGCTTACGGCTGCCCGTCATACTCTATCTGAAAACAAGCAAAAACTAGTCGCTTATGGTAAAATTAAACTATGACTAGTCCTCGTAAAAAATATATTATTGCTAACTGGAAGATGAACTTCACTCCAGGCCAATCCAGCATTTATTTGCAGCGCCTGGCCAATCGTATTCCAGCCCAGCGCAGCATCCAAATCGTGCTTGCGCCAACTACGGTGTCCTTGCAGCCACTTTCGCTCCAAGTTGACCGCCGTCAATTTAAGCTCGCCGCTCAAAACTTCTACTGGCGCGATTACGGCGCCTATACCGGCGAAACTTCTGTAACTCAAATTCGCACTTTCGTCGATTATGCTCTTGTCGGCCATTCCGAACGCCGCTATGTTTTCAATGAGAGCGAAGAAGACATTGCTCAAAAAGTTGCCGCTGCTATCCGAAACGGCCTTACGCCTATTCTCTGTATCGGCGAAACCGCCGTTGAGCGCAAAGATGGTGAAACCGCTGCGACAATCTATCGCCAGCTCACCAACGGTCTTCATGAAGTTAGCAAAGAAGATATTTCTAAAGTAGTTATTGCCTACGAACCAGTTTGGGCTATCTCCAGCAACAAAAATGCCAAGCCAGCCAAACCGGCCGATCTCGACGAAGCTGTTCGTCTCATCCGTAGCCACATCTCCAAACTCTACGGAAAACAGATTGGCGAAGACATTTCTGTCCTCTATGGCGGTTCCGTCAATGCCGATACGGCCGGCGGATATCTCGACGTTGAAGGCGTCGACGGCTTACTCATCGGTGGCGCCAGTTTGATAGCTGATTCATTCTGTGCTATCGTAGAGACAGCTAAGGAAAAATTTAATGAGCGATAATATCGATTACGCAGAACTAGATAAGGCAGTCAACGAAGCCATTCGTAATCGCTCCGCTGCAAAGCCAGTCTCCTCAAAGCCGGTCGCTCGACCAGCATCTGCCATGCATCATTCGCATGGACAATTTATGGATTTTGCCCCAGTTAGGTCGCACAAAGTCGCGCAGCCTGCTCCAGTTTCGGCAAAGCCAGTTACTCGTCCCGTCATGCGCCCTGTTGCGCCAGCAGCACGTCCAGTTGTTGCCCGCCCAGTCGCACCAAAGATTACTACCGCCCCTCAGCCTGCCATCGTGCCACGCAGTGCCAAAATCGGCTCTGCCGTTAAACCTGTTCGCCCGAGCGTTTCCGCCCAAATTCAGCACAAGCAACAGCTCGCTGCTGTTAAACCAGCAGTAAAGCCCGCTGCCAAGCCAGTTGCGAAACCTGTCGAGAAACCAGCTCCAAAGCCAGTTGCTAAACCAGTCGCAAAACCGACTCCAAAAGTCGAAGAAAAACCAGTTTCCAAGCCAGTTGAACACAAGAAGCCAGTCGCCGAAAAAGAGCCAAACGCTAATAACTATTCTCTCGGCGTTCGCTCTCCTTTCATGACCAACACTAAGGTCGAAAAGCGTCCTCTCGGCAAAGATATTCCAGAGACCAGCGTTGCCAATCTTCGCAGCACAAAGAACATTTACAGCTCCAAGAGCCCGAGTAAATCAATCAAAGCCACCAAGAAGCACATGGTCACCGAAGCTCCAAAGAAGCATTCCGGTTGGCTTTGGACCTTTGTCGTCCTCTTCGTTCTCGCCGCTGGTGCCGGCCTCGGTTATCTTGCCTACATCCTAGTCTTTGCGAAGTAGCTCAAAATCTGATATAATCTAGACACGCCAAAACAACATGGCGTGTCTATTTTTACATGGTGGGTATAGCTCAGCTGGTTAGAGCGTCGGTTTGTGGCACCGAAGGTCGAAGGTTCGAACCCTTTTACCCACCCCATGTATATCCCATTGCGGGTTTCATATAACGGTTATTATGTGAGTTTTCCAAACTCAACATGAGAGTTCGACTCTCTCAACCCGCACCAGTATTAAAAAGACGACCCTCGCGGTCGTATTTTTAATACTCTTGCAGATTTTGAGAGAAGCGAACGTAGTTCGCCCGTGGTAGGAGCCGAGCGTAATAGGAATGCTTGCATTTCTATTACCGAGGCGACGCCCCACGGGAAAGCCTTGCCAACGGCAAGGCGCTCTCTCTCAACCCCCCATTAAAACGTAATAAAAAAATACTCCGGCCTTCATAGACCGGAGTTTTGGGTTTATCCAGCAATATCTGCTCTTTGGACCATTCGCCGAGTCGGCGCCGGTATCCTTGGCAAGGCTCCCCTTGGTCGCCGAGACGACAGTCTCTTTTGTTCGTCCGCGTCATAGCGCGTTCTCGCAATCAGCAAATCTCTCATGCATTGTGGGCAGAAGCAATTTGTCGGATCCTCATGAATCGCTTTTCTGAGCAGCTGTCGCACATCACTTACTTGCTGCATCGAGCAGCAGTAGTTCGTGCAATGGCAGCCATACCTTTTATTTGTATTCGTACGACCAGACGAAGGACAACCAAATATGTGCCCCAGTTCGTGCCTCAACGTCCTTCGGATACAGATCGACTCTTCTTCGTCTGAAAGTCCACGGAAACGTCTTACGCTCTGCACGGATGCGTATCCTTTAGCTAGGCCCATGCACCATTCGAGGTTATGATAACCACTATACAAGTCTTTACTTGTAATCATTATAAGAGCCCCAGGTACCGTCCAGCTATCATTTAGATCATTCAGCTTGTCCAACAGCGCTTCGCCGTTAATCCGACCAAACTTATTCCTTTCTGCCGAAGTAATCAGTTGATCCGCAGATCTATAGCTCCCTTCCGGCCACTCACTTGTGCCGTAGAGAAAAATATCACTGCCAACAAAGATTGATCGAATTTCCATGAGACCTTGCCGAATAGCCTTCTTTTCTGCCTCCTTAATCGTACTATCGTAACAAATATAGATTGGAAACACCCATTGATCACACCCCTTGATCAAAAATATGCCATCAGGAGCACAAAAGCCCCCAATCTTTCTTATTATAGCATAAACGGGTTAAAAAGTCAATATCAGGACTACGCCAAATCAGATGCGACGCGGTTTACTTCTTCCAACGTCGTAACACCGGTCAAAGCCTTCAACATACCATCTTGGCGCATCGTAATTGCGCCTTTCATCTTTGCAACGCGCATAATATCACCAGAGGTTGCATGCGCCACAATCAATTTCTGAATATCCTCATCCACCGCAATTGTCTCATAAAGACCAGCACGGCCTTTATAACCATTCGGAGTTTCTTCTGAATCAACACCTTTTACCAAAGTAAAGCTCTTCGAGTTCGCCACCGGCAAAGTACCGTAGCCCATCTTCTCGCTGATCTCTGCTACCTGACCCTGCGTTGGTGGTAACAAATTACCGACTACCTGCTTAATCACGTTCGTTTCAAGCTCGGACGACTGATAGGAATCGCGACGTTCCGCGACGCGACGCACAAGACGCTGACCAATCACCGTGTTCAAAGTCGAAGCAATCAAGAATGGCTCAATGCCCATATCGAGCAAACGTGGCATAATACCTGCAGCCGAGTTGGTGTGTAGCGTCGAAAATACCAAGTGGCCCGTCAAAGCCGCCTGAACAGCCAGGTTCGCTGTTTCACCATCGCGAATCTCACCTACCATTACTACGTCAGGGTCTTGACGCAAAATCGAACGCAAACCCGACGCGAACGTTAGGCCAGCATCGTTATTAATCTGAATCTGGTTAACACCGTCCATCTTGTACTCAACTGGATCCTCGAGTGTCACGATGTTAATCTTTTCATCCTTAATCTTCTTAATCAACGCATAAAGAGTCGTAGACTTACCAGAACCAGTAGGACCAGAAGTCAAAATCATGCCATTCGGCTTCGAAATACCATCAAGCACATCCGCCAAAGCGCGACCAGTCATACCCATCTTCTCTACTTCCATCGAAGTACCAGATTTATCCAAAAGACGAATAACCACTTGCTCGCCCCAAACCACTGGCGATGTCGCAATACGAAGGTCAATAGGATTATTATTTACAAGCACTGCGAACTGACCGTCTTGTGGAATACGGTGCTCATCAATCTTAAGCTTCGCCATAATCTTAATGCGCGAGACTAGTGCCGGCTCAATCGACTTCGGTAGCTCCATTGTCTGACGCAAAACGCCATCGATGCGCATACGAATAACCAATGATTTTTCAAGTGGCTCAATGTGAATATCCGATGCCTTAGACTTAGCCGCATAATCAAGAATCGAAGCGAGAGCCTTAGAAATTGGCGAATCCTCCGTAATCGTCTGCGCCTCTTGGCCAGATTGACTACGTACCGCCTCTTCCTCTTTCTGAGCCGCCTTGTTAACATCTTCAAGGTCGGCCATGTACTGCTGAATCGCGTTCTCAATGCCCGCATCCGAAGTCATTACAGCCCGGATTGGCATTTTCACGAGCGTCGAAATATAGTCCGTACGCTGAACGTTCGTCGTATCAAGCATCGCCACGACCAACATGCCATTCTGCTCTCCTAGAGGTACAGCCCTAGAACGCTGCGCTACATCTTGCGGAATCCTTTTCAGCATTTCTTTGTCGAACTTCACATTACGAAGATCATAATAGGCTATACCCATCACGACCGCCGTGGCGTGCTGTACGCAGTCATCCGAAACGATGTTCTTACTTTTGAGCACCGCCAAAATAGGCTGTCCGCTCTTTGCGACCTCATTATAGGTCTTTTTCACGAGCCCAGCATCAACAAGCCCATATTCTATCAAAAGGCTTACTACTTTGTTTTGTGTCTCCTTATTTAGGAGCATCTTTAGTCCTCAGGGTTAATTGGGTTATCCGGATTATCCGGGTCTGGTTCTGGCTCAGGTTCTGGTTCTGGATCTGGATTCGGTTTAGGAATATTGGGATTTGTCGTAATATCTTCCAAAGAGAAGTCTCTACAATCACCCGTTTCTCTATCATATACCTGTCCTACTTCACAACGACCAACCTCAACTTCCCGCGTAGGATTGATCCTATACGGGTTAAACACCTCTACATCCGGCATCACGACATTAGAATCAATTGACCTAACGTAAGTCAAAGTTTCAACTTTATCACTCGGATCACCCAATATGGCATTCCCAACGAAATATGACACAATCACCGAAACGGCCGCAATTAGAATGATTAATGCTACATCAGTAGATTTCATATTAGTACACTATCTCCTTCCCATCACCCCCAGCTTGTCGACATTTATCATTATCTGCTTTTGCGCAAACAACTTTTTTAACTTGAACAAGACCGGCTTTATCCGAACTGTATGATAGATAAGACGCAGAAAAACTAATATCAGAACCAGCATTATCCCCACGCCCATAGGAAAGACTTGCCCTACTTACATTAAAATTACGAATTGATTTCTCGATCGAATTTAGTGTATTAAGAATTTTTTCTTGAGTCGCCTTAAAGTCCACATTAATCTTCATTGTATTAAAGGTAACATCATCTATTGTGCTTTTATCGAAATCATTCGGCCTTAAACCATCGATAAGAGCACCATCCTTAGCAAGCATAATAAGAATATAAAAAGATGTTACTGCCGAATCTTGGTTCTTCGTATAAGGTAAGGCATCCGTAATCACGCGCAAAGCGCTACACTTACGCACATTAGGCAACTGTTCGAGTGAGTAGCTAACATCCAAACCTTTACCATCATAGCCTTCACATATACTATCACGCATTCTACCGACTGACTCCAAATTTTCATTAGTAGAAAGACCACTAATCTTATTTGAAATATCATTCAGATTCTTCTGGGTGCTCTTATAAGACGCAATCACCTCATCTTTTGCAGCGATCAACTTCTTATTAAAGGAAATAGTTTTAGCAAAATATATAACCGCTACTATCGTAATACCTAATATTACGGAAGCAGCACCTACGAAGATAAGCATGTTACGTTGAGCACTATCAATCTTCGACCTCTTTCCTAAAGCTACCGATTTACTATTGCTTTTAGTTGTTGCCATTATTTCACCTCCTCAGTAACGACCTTTTCTTCACTAAAGATATCGCGAACAGGCACATAGCTATCCGTAACATTTCTCTTTGTTGGTCCTACAAAGTTCATATGTTTGTTTTTAGTCAAAAATGCTTCTCTCGACAAGTTAAAAGTAGCAGCAAACGTTAATAGCATTTCATTATTTTCCGAACGACCATATGAGCCAGAGTCTAGCCTTACTTCGCCATCTAGAAGTGGACATGTTTCGATTGTTGCTTCTTCGGAAATTTCACCGTCACTATCATATTGAATACATTCACTCTCGAAGTAATAACCTTTAGTAGTTTTCTCACCTTTCTCGGCTAAACTATCATGTCCTTCTTTATAAGCGTCTTTATCCTGTTCATTCTTGTAGCTACGACGAATCCAAATATCTTCCGGTTCATCCAATGTCGCTTCCTCGCCTGACTTAACGATCAGCTTCGCATCGCATCCTGCTTTACCTTTATGATAGACGCCATAAAGATAGCCATCTTTCACTGTTTCAGTGATACAAAATACTGGTATGTCTTCATATTCACCATCCACTAGATGTTTATAGCGACCATAATCGTAATAAGCATACTGTAAACCTTTGGCGAATGCCTCACGCGCAGTAAAACCTATACTATCCATGGAGTTAGCATTAATCGTAAACTTCATGCCAGCGAAATCTGCATCAAGCTGAGAAACCTGAACTGAGCCTTGGTTATTGCTATTATCCGGCAAAATCACATCAAATAATGGGAAAATACGCGAAACGCTAATCATATTGTTATTCAATATGCTAATATCACGCATCTGACTCTTCATCGTAAGAAGAGTTTCGAGATTCTCGAACCTACTCACTGCAGTATCGGTACCTTTACAGTTGCCTTCACCAGTCGCGCGACATTTAATCTCGGCGTCTTGATTACTTAGGCTAATTGCTTGCGAAGCCACGATGCCTGACAATACCAAAACAATCGCCACGCACGCTGCGCCAGCGGCCATACAAATCAAAATCACCAAGTTGCGAAGCTTTTGCTTCAAAAGCAATTCGGCTTTTACATCTGGAACTAAGTTAATTTCGTACATACTATCTACTATTCGACCTTTCCGCTAAACCAATTACTACGGAGAACTCGGCCGCCACCTGCGATAGCGCCTGCTGTTGTTGCTGTGTCACCCTGACCATCTGCCATGGGTTACCCTGTTCTGTATGAACACCAGTCTTAGCTTCTAGATACTCTGCCATGAACGGAATCACGCCCGCAAAACCGGACAGTACAATACCGCCCACTTTAACTGTTGGATATTTCGTCTGGAAGAAGCGGATGGACTTAGTTAATTCAGCCGCGAAGTTCTCGAGTGTTTGATCAAGGGCCTTAAAGACCTGACCATCGAGCTTATCCTGAGCAAGACCAAACTTCAAGATGAACTGTCTCGCCTGGCTTTCCTTAACGTTCAATGAGTTTGCTACCGTACGTACCAAAACTGCTAGACCGCCAGGAAGCATACGAACTAGCCTTGGCGCACCGAATACTATCGAAAGATCGGATGAATCTTCACCAAAATCGATGATCAAGCGAGCGTCAATTGTCGAAGCTGTCGGTGGAGTTAATGCGCGCGACATCGCTAATGAATCAGGTTCCTGGGCTACTAGGTTAAAGCCCATACCTTCAACAATCTCCATTCTTTCCTCGGCGTACTGAACGGCCGTACAAGACAACAGCACCTCAGTTACCTTTGGATCATTTGGGCTAGGTCCCAAAATTACGGAATCAACCTTTGCGTCATCAATCGGCATCGGAATATATTGGTCGGCGTGGTATTTAATAACTTTTTCCATCGAACGGCGATCGCCCGTTGGAATTTCAATAATTGTAGTAAATGTTTTACTTGAAGGCATATTCATTGCGATATTCTTCGTATGAATACCTGCCTGATCTGCGGCGCTTTTTATGGTCTCACCTAAACGGCGTTTACCTGCGTCGCTACTATCTTGTAATACTTGACGACTAACCGGAACATAAGCAAAGCGCTCAAGCACCCACCCTGTGCGGATGGAACCAGATAACTGCACCATTCTCAGTGCGTCTGTTCCTATATCTAATGCGAAGAAGTCGCCCACACCATAACCTAGACTCATAAGGTTATTTTAGCATAAGCGACTTTTATTTTGCAAACTATTTCGTTACATTAAATTTAAATTCTACAACATCGCCATCGCGCATCACGTAGTCTTTGCCTTCCGTGCGCATTAGGCCAGCCTCGCGGACAGCTTTTTCTGAACCTAATCTGACGAGATCATCGTAAGAACAAATCGTAGCGGCAATAAAGCCTTTCTGAAAGTCTGTATGGATTGCTCCGGCTGCCTCTGGCGCCGTTGCCCCCTGCTTAATCGTCCAGGCGCGCGTCTCTTTCTTACCAGCTGTCAAGAAACTCTGTAAGCCTAACGTATCGTAAGCTACATGTACCAACTGGCTAAGACCATCTTCGGAAATTCCATAGCTATCCAAGAACTCCTTCTTCTCTTCTGGCGCCATATCCGCCATCTCGGCCTCAAGTTTAGCATTCACGAATACACATTTTTGCGGCGCAACCAAATCTGATAATTCTTTTCTTTTCGATTCATCAGTCAATTCATTCTCGTCCATATTGAACATATAAAATACAGGTTTCGCAGACAATAAGTCCAACCCATCTACCGGATTAATGTGGACTTTGCCGGCTTTCAGATTCTCTAAGGCTTCTCCAGCCTGCTCTGCTCTCTTAGCAGCGTCTTTATCGCCACCACGCGCTTCCTTCTGAATCTTTGGTAACGTCTTTTCGAGCGTTTCGATATCTGCCAATGCCAATTCTGTCTCTACTGTATCGATGTCGCGTTTTGGATCAGGACCACCTGCTACATGCGTAATATTACTATCCTCAAATGCTCTCACGACATGGCAAATCACCTTACATTCACGAATATTCGCCAAAAACTTGTTGCCTAAACCCTCACCTTTCGAGGCACCAGCTATCAATCCAGCTATATCCACGAATTCCACTGTGGCCGGGACTTTTTTGTCCGACTCATACATTTTCGCAAGTACGTCCAGACGCTTATCTGGAACACCAACAATACCCGTATTTGGCTCAATTGTTGCGAATGGGTAATTCGCCGCCAACGCGCCCGCATTTGTCAGGGCGTTAAATAGCGTACTTTTCCCTACATTAGCTAAACCAACAATTCCAATTTGTAAACTCATAAATCCTGTCTATCTGTTAATACAGATAACATTATATCACGCTCAGCGATTACTCTTCTTCCGGCAGCTTCAAAATAAATGTTTCCGGAATCTTAAACTTTTCGTCATCTAAATCTGTTCCTTGTATCAAAATGTAATGAATTTTGTCATCCTCTGCTCTAAAAATCCATTCCACATTCCAGCTAGAAGTACGTTCGTCCTTCATCACAAGTTTATAGGCATCTTCATAATCACCGAAAGTCGTCTTTTCAAGCTCAACATTCTCAACATTAAATGTCGGCACGGCGATATCATATAAAGATTGCGCATAATCTTTCACGCTACCCGTTTCAGATTCCAAAGTCGATATAAGCAGCACGTATAGACCAGCATAATACTGAACACCCTTTGACCATTCACGGTCCAGTTTTTTCCATTCCCCGCCAATTACCTTCACATAACCGTTTCTTTCATCACCCAGGTAATGTACCGCATCGTCCACTACGACTTCATCTGTCGGAACCGTTACGGAATCTTTCTTTTCCCGAGGCTTAGGTTCCTCGGCTTCACTAACTTCGACTCGACTCCCAAAGCCATCAATTCCCCTTAGGAGCATTATTGCGCCAAAAACACAGCCGAGTAGCAATGCACCGCCAATAATAATCCAAGCTACAAAATTCTTCTGAGATCCGGACTCTCGTTTTTCCGGCTCCGCCTCGGCGGATGAATCAATAAGAGGACTTTCTTGATATTCTTCCATATACTAAATAAGCTATAGCTTTATTATAGCTTATTAGAAACTTAATATAAAACTCGTCGTCTTCTTATCGGATTGCGCCTCAATCTTCCAGTTATTCTGTTTCGTAACCGCCGCAGCAATCGCAAGGCCCAATCCTGAACCTTCGGAACTTTTATCGGTCTGATAAAACCTTTCGAACACTTTCTCTAACTTCTCTGGCGGAATCGTTTTACCGTCATTCGTAATTATCAATTTCTTCTCATCAAGCCCAATACTGACCACAGTCTTAGAATACTTCGCCGCATTGTCCAACAAAATATCCAGCACCTGCGTAAAATCTGCCTCAGCAATAGTCGCTGGCAACTTCGCCGGAGCATCAATCAATAATTTCTTATCTCCTAGTCGCGCTTTTATTAATTGTGCGCGTTTGCGTACTATCTTCGCCAAATCAACATTCTTTTTTGTCGACGTTGCCGATCGTCCATCTGTCCGCGCCAAAGTCAATAAATCATTCACGAGGTTACTTGCACGTTCTAGTTCCATATCAACATTATCAGTCCACGGTTGCTCATCGGTCCCCAACGCCTCAAAATTTGCTCGTGCGGCCGCAATTGGTGTCTTCAGTTCATGCGATGCATTAGCAATAAACTCTCTCTGTTTTTCATAAGCCTCTTTTACCGGTTTAATTGCTCTCTCTGCATAAAAATAGCTCGCCACAAACACCAATATCTCCGTAAGGACACCAGTCACAATTAATGTGACCGCAAGTTTGGCCATATTATCCTTACGCACTTCCCTCATTTCTTCTTCAAAGGCCGAAGACATTTCTGATGACCTTTCGAATTCGCGCGGCATTGGTCTTTTCGGCGAATGCGATATTGATGTCGCTACGTAAATTGCCGAAAAAGCAAATACGATAATTATGGTCGTAATCACCATGTTCGTAATAATGAATTTATTGCGTAGCTTCGAAAACATTTTCATCCTTTAATTATTTTATAGCCGAATCCTCTGACTGTTGTAATTTTTACATCAGAATGTAATTCTTTGAGTAGTTTCCTTAATCTCGAAATATAAACTTCAATATAATTGTCTTCTCCGTATGCTTCCCCACCCCAAACTTTGCTCAACAAATATTCTTTTTTCACTACTTTTTCCGGCGTCTTCAATAATTCATGTATAATATCCGCTTCTTTAGTAGTCATACTTACACCGTTTAGCGCGCGTTCGTCGATATTATATTCAAGTCCAGCATAGCTAATCTTCCTATCCTGTACCGCAGCCGGACGACGTGCTAATGCATTAATTCGCGCTACCAACTCGACGGTCTTAAATGGCTTGGCTAGATAATCGTCGGCGCCAGAATTCAAACCGCGCACCTTGTCTTCTACTTCAGACAATGCCGAAAGCATAATTACCGGCGTCGATATCTTCTTTTCACGCATTCGTTCCAGAATATCAATTCCGGAAAGCTTCGGCAGCATAATATCAAGCACCACGCAATCATAAATATCTTTTATGGCGGCGTTTAGACCTTCCTCGCCGTCGTAGGCTAAATCTACATCAAAACCCGATTTCTCCAAATTGTGTTTTACGGCATCAGCCAGGAATTTTTCATCTTCAACGTATAAAATTCTCATTGAATTCTCCTATCTATATAATATCAGTCTACTCAGCAAAGCTTAACAAACCTTAAAAAGTCCTTCACTTTTCTTATCGGTAAAAATATTATATAATATGCAGAATGTTAGTCTCTGATTATAGCTACAATCTACCTGAAGAATGCATTGCCATTCGCCCACCAAAAGTACGCGGTACCACGCGCCTACTTGCGCTCAACCGCAAAACTGGTGAAATTACCGACTCTCACTACGCCGACTTGGATTCTTTCCTTCAGCCAGGTGATCTCATAATTCTGAATGATACTCGCGTTATGCGCTCTCGCGTGTTTACCGAACTTCCGGATGGACGACCACGCGAACTTGTCGTCCTTGAAAAACACGACGGCGATATTGACCATGTCATGTACCGCGGCAAATTACATTCCGGCGACCAGTTAACTGTCAAAAACACCAAAGACGACACAAAAACCACCGACATTATCACCGTCAAAGAAATCCTCGGAAACGGCACTGCAACTGTTACTTCTTCGCGCGAACTCACTGATATTGTCGCCGATTACGGCAACGTTCCACTTCCCCCTTATCTGCACCGCGATGCCGACGAAAATGACATCAAGCGCTATCAGACTGTATGGGCCAAACAACTCGGCTCCGCCGCTGCCCCAACTGCTAGCTTGAATATGACCAAAACTCTCATGAAAAAACTTGAGGAAAAAGGCGTACAAATAAAATATCTAACCCTACATGTTGGCCTAGGTACTTTCTTGCCGATTCGAACTGATAATGTTGAAGAACATCATATGCATTCGGAGTGGTTCCACATTCCAGATGACACCATCCAGGCAATCGAAAAAACAAAACAATCCGGTCATCGCGTCATAGCTATTGGCACCACCGTTACTCGTACTCTCGAATACTGGGCCAAAACTGGTAAAACCACCGGTGAAGATAATATATTTATTTATCCAGGCTTTAAATTTCAAGCTATCGACGCGTTAGTCACAAATTTTCACGCCCCAAAATCCACGGTCCTCATGCTCACTGCTGCTTTTGCGGATTGGAAAAATCTTAAACCCGCCTACGATCATGCCACCGCAAGCGGCTATAAGCTCCTTAGCTATGGCGATTCAATGTTCATATATTAATTGGTAAGATATAAATAATATGTCAGATTTGAAGTTCGATATCGAAAAGCAGACCGGCCTCATGCGCGCCGGAGTTATTCATACCCCACACGGCGACATCAAAACTCCAGCTTTTATTGGTGCTGCCACTCGCGCAGCCGTTAAAGCTATTACGCATGCCCAAATGCGCGAACTTGGCAGCCAAGGCATTCTCGCTAACACTTATCATCTCATTCTTGCCCCAGGTCCAGATCTCATCGCACAAGGAGGCGGATTAGCGGAGTTTACCGGCTGGCATGGCCCAACTTTTACCGACTCCGGCGGCTTCCAAATGCTATCTCTAACAGACGCCAAAATTGATCATGATGGCGTCACTTTCCGCTCGCACATTGATGGCTCCAAAATTCGCATGAATCCAGAAATCTCCATGCAAGCACAATGGAAAATTGGCGCAGATATCCATATGGCCTTCGACCAGGCAATCGATTCCACTGACAAAGAACTTGTTCGCGCCGCCATGATCCGCACCCATAACTGGCTCCCGCGCAATATTGCCGAACATCAGCGCCTATCAAAAGAAGCTCAAAAAGCCGGCAAACCACAACAATACCTCTACGCTGTTGTCCAGGGCGGTCTTTTCGAAGATCTTCGCCGCGAATCCGCCGAACTCATGGCAACTCAACCAGTCGACGGCTACGGCATAGGTTCCCTCTACACTACTAAAACTCCCGAGACCGCAAATATAATTAAACTCACTAACGAAATCTTACCGAATGATAAGCCACGCCACTTACTTGGTATGGGCTCAGAGCCACGCGACCTATTTATTGGCGCCAAATACGGCTGTGATACATTCGACTGCGTTGCCCCAACCCGCCAAGCCCGCAATGGTGCTCTCTATACTCCATATGGGCGCATCAATATCCGTAATGCAAAGTACCGCGAAATGTTTGCGCCGCTTGATCCCGATTGTGATTGCTACTGTTGTAAAAATTACAACGCAGCTTACTTGCATCATCTTTATAAAGTTGACGAAATCACTGGCAAAACTCTCGCTAGCATCCACAATGAGCGCTTCGTGGTGCGCATTTGCGACCGCATTCGCGAGAGCATACTTAATGACACTTTTGATGAATATATGGCCGATTTTATGGCCAAATACTACAATAGCTAACTTATGCTAAAATAAAAGCATGAGCACAACTACTAAAGTCCAAATTGACACCAAAACTTTTGTTCGTTTCTGGTTGGTCATTATTGGCTTTATTGCAGTTGGTTACTTTCTTTATAAAGCTAGCTTCGGTTTGTCCATCATATTCGCAGCGCTTTTCTTTGCACTTGCTATTTCCCCGCTCATTCGCAGGCTAGGCAGCATTTTTAAGAGTAAAGGCCGCGGGCTTCCAATTGCCATATCATATATTATTGTTGTCGGTTTTATTATTACCTTCTGCTCCATCGTTATCCCTACCGTTGCAAACGAATCGATTAAATTCTTCCGCAATCTTCCTACCATGATTACAACCGCAACTGAACATGCTGGATTCATAGACGATCTTGGTAATAGCCTTGGCATCGAAAATCTTCAGGGCGAACTCACACAAATTGTCACTAAATTCTCAGATGGTATGGTGAACAACTTTGGCGATATCCTTACCTCGTCAATCAATTCCATCGCTAGCTTCTTTGCCGTAGTAATTCTCGCTCTAGTACTTGCATTCTTCATGCTCACTGAAGGACCAAAAATCCTTGACCGTATTTATGGATACTTTGGTAACGGCAAAAATGCCCGTCGCACTCAGCATGTCATCGGCCGTCTAGCAACTACCGTCTCGAAATACGTATCTAGCGCAATTACCGTTGGCCTAATTAATGCTTGCGCCACTTCCATCGCTGCGTTCATTATTTGTCTCATTTTCCACATTTCGCCAGAACTCGCTATCCCATTCGGCCTTATTACTGGCGTATTCAGCCTTATCCCAATGTTTGGTAGCTTTATCGGTGGTGCCATCGTTGCTCTACTCTTAGGTTTCAATGCTATGTGGGCCGGCATCGCCTTCATTATCTACACAATCGTTTACCTCCAAATTGAAGCTAACATTATTTCACCAAAGATTCAGGGCAAAGGCATGAATCTACCAGCGCTCATCGTCTTATCTGCCGTCACGATCGGCGTGTACACCTTCGGTCTCGCCGGCGCCATCATCTCTATTCCTATTGCTGGCTGTATCAAAGTATTAATTGAAGAATATGGATCCGACCTCATGGACGATGGTAAAATCAATGCCAGCAACTTCAAGCCAACAGCAGAAGAAAAAGCCGAATCTAAGCGCATCGCCGACTTCGCCAAAGAAGAAAATATCATCCCGAAGAAATAAATAATCCCCCGAAACGGGGGGATTTTTTATTTGTACTGCCAGATTGTTTTTTCTGATCCGTCGAGTAATACTATCTTATCTTGTAGAATTTCATCGCGTAGCGCGTCGGCTTTAGCGTAATCCTTATTCTTTTTAGCCTCAAAGCGCTCTTTTATTTTCTCTTTCAGTTCATCCGAAATATCCGGCGTTGACTCTTCGATTCCAAGCCCAAATGCATCATCGATAAATTCGATGAACTTCTTGCTTGGCGCACCGTTATTTACAATCGCGTCCAGTTCCGCAAACGCGCCGGCAGAATTTAAATTATTATTCAACTGTTCAAGAATCTTGTTTTTAGTTTCTTCAAAGTCGTTTTGTTCTTCACTCTGCCAACGCAAGGCTGCAAAATTACGATAATTTAATAGTCTCTGCTTTGCTGCCGCTAAATCTTCGAAGGTGAAGTTCCGTTCACTTTGGAAATGTCCTTGAAGCACCCACATCTTATAATCCATATGAGTGTAACCTTTTTCAATCAAATCGCTAAACATATAGACATTACCAAGGGATTTTGAAATTTTTTCGCCCTCTATCATGGCAAAATTGTTGTGCAGCCAATAATTTGACATTCTATTGCCGTAAGCGGCCTCAATTTCTGCTATCTCGTTCGTATGATGAACCGGAATATGATCAATGCCGCCGCAATGAATATCAATAGTTTCGCCAAGGATATTATGAATAATCGTGGCGCATTCAAGGTGCCAACCAGGATAGCCCATCCTCCCTTTATATTCCCATTGCATCGCATGGTCTTCACCTTTACGAATCCATTTCCAGACAGCGAAATCTGCCGGATTGCGCTTTTCGCTACTAAATTCAACTCGCGCACCCGCTTTTAGATTATCCAAATCCAATCTTGCGAAATCGGCATAGGTCGCAAACTTCGAAGTATCATAATACAGACCATCCGTCGTGTCGTATAGATAACCCTTCCTATCGAGCACATCGACTAATTCCATATCTTCTTTGATGTAATCTGTTGCGCGGCAAATATGCGTCGGCTCAACCATGTTCAGTTCGCGGAAGTTTTTCAAATAATCCGCCATATACATCTCGGCAATTTCCCAGACCGTCTTCCCTTCACGTTTTGCGCCCTTCTCCATTTTGTCTTCACCGTCATCCGCATCGGAAGCAAGATGGCCAACATCCGTAATATTCAAAACGCGATCAACATTATAACCGTTCGCACGAAGTGTTCTAACTAACAAGTCCCAATAAATATAGCAAGTAAAATTACCTATGTGAGCATAACTATAAACCGTCGGGCCACAAGTATATACTTTAACCCGCTTTGGATCAATTGGTTTAAATTCTTCAGTTTTACGAGTTAGAGTATTGTATAGTTTCATGAAACTAGTATATCATCTGTTACCGTCAGACGATAATCTTAACGCAACCTGATGCTTCGATTGCCCTTCATGCCCTCAATAAATTCTTCAAACAATGTATCGCCTTTTTTGTCACTGTATGAGGCGGCATTATAGGACATAGCACAGGCTAGCGCAAACATCCCAAATATAGCCAACATTATAAGTGTCATCGTCTTTGCTAATTGCTTCGGGAATTTGTCTTCCATCTGTAACACGCCTTTTATCGTGTTGTCGTTTCTGCCAATCATAACGTTAAATTCCAATTCTCTTAGCTCCGTGAAGATAACGTCTTCACATTTCACGTTCTTGATAACTGCTCGCGTGTCTTTTTCATGGACATGCCGCGCAATCTTATTTCTCGCTCCCCTTGTTGAAAATACATAATTGAATATGGATATAGGTAACCAAAATAGGCCTATTAAGCTTAGTATAACCACTATTTCTGTCAGAATTTTATTGCCAACGCCATTCCTCGCTAGCGTCCCCATAGCCATATTAATAATAAACATCACCAATGGAACCGATATAGCCCTAAAAATAACCCTACTCCATTCAATTGGCGTACTTCCAACTGTTTCTCTCGTCCGACCATTTACTGCTACGTAATGTAAAGTTGATTTTCCGTTTGGTTTTTCATCTAAATAGCTGTACAGCCATACCGGCAAGTATGCGGTCTTCCACTTTGCGCCATTTCGATCAAGACTCATCTTATCCCATCGCACGCCACGATTATACTGATCGATCACATTTCGCATTCGATACTTCATAATATCTTCAACTTGTAATCTCACACGCTTATCTACGTCTTCTATATCAACATCGCGACGTTCGCAAGAATATCCACGCACATACCTCGGATCCCACTCTACGGCATTTTCAGTATCAAATGGCATGATTGCATTAACGACATTATTGGTATTTGTCAGCACATTCTGGTTTAAGCGGTCCGAAGAAGCTTCGACCGTTAGATCATCAATCTCTAAATCAAACTCACGAGAGACGTGATATAAATTCGCATCATATCTAGTGTATTCGCTCCGACCATGGCGGACCACATAATGTCGAGTTTCAATTTCACCGTCGCCAGACATTTTTGCATGCACATTCATATCTACGACCATATACGGCAAATAAATGCCCACAACGGCATCGTCATTAAAATCTTCAACGAATTTTCGCTTAGCTAGCGAGCGATTCCTGCGAATATATGCTTTAACTTCTTCAACGGCCGCTTCATGCGTAACTTTAAATGGCAAAATCAAATCCGGAATTGCACCATTCGGCAATTTATCCGAAATTGACAGAACATGTCGACACCAAGGGCAACGCGCACTTGTTGCTTCATCCGTATTCACAGTTACTTCGGCACCACAAGCCGAGCACTTCATCGTTATCATCGTCTTAGAATCGATGATTTTCTTTGCGCCACCGCTAATTATCTTGCCCTTCAACATACTGATGTCGTCGGCCCCATTCGCCATTACGCCATCAATTAAAGAACGACACTGTTCACATCTCAGCTTGCCGCTTTTTTCGTCAAATCTTATATCCGAACCGCCACAGTTCGAGCAGCGTAAAACACTACTTTTTCTCGCCATTATCTTGTCCCACCGGCGTATCTTCTGGCTTCGAGCCAAACATCCTGTCGATGCCGAGATAATTGGCCATCTTCTCACCCATCATCTCTTTACCATTTCTGGCAATCACACCTTTTATTACGCTGTCGTTCTGACCAACAATTCTAGATGATCTCAAACCTCTACGATGCTCATGCAGATTATCGGCCTTCTTCAAATTCTTCATCGTTGAAACAGTTTCCGCTTCATGGTGATGGAAAGCATTCATGTTGCGATATTTACTCAATTTTACCCAGTAGAAGATGAATCCAGGCGTCAAACCAACCAAACCCAACAGTGCTGGATTGTCCTCAACGTCAGAATCGATACCTAACCAGAATTTCAACCACCAGAAGCCTAAGAATATACCAATAACCTCAATAATAGCCGAAACAATCCGGAGCTTTGTCTTATTAATCGGTACGCTCCCCATCGTTTCGCCCGTACGTGCGTTAACTGCTACATAATGCAGCATCTTACCCTTGTTGTCATCCTGCAAATAGCTATATAACCAAACCGGTAGATAGGCAGATTTCCACTTCGTGCCCTTAATCGTGATGTCTTGCTGAGTCCATTTTGCACCACGATCATAAAAAGTCATTGTTTCCTTAACTTTAAAACGCGCTACGTCGCCGACCTGCGTTGCCATTACTGGCCTTAGCGTATCTATATTCGTATCACGTTTTTCACTCGTAAATCCGCGCAAATATGATGGATTCCAATCCACACATTTATCTGTATCAAACGGCATAATTGCGTTAATAACGTTGTTCGTATTCGCACGCAAATCTTGGTTCAACTTATCTTTCGAAGCTTCAACCGTCAAATCATCTACCAATAAATCAAATTCACGCATCACGTCATATGCGTCCGCATCGTAACGCGTCTCGCGGCTCTTCCCTACGCTAACAGTATATCTGCGAGTTAAATGCTCCGCCTCACCGGACATTACCGCGTGCGCATTTGCATCCACAATCATATATGGTAAATATACGCCCATAACGTTCTCAGTCGAGAATTCAGCCTTAAACTTTGGATGTGCAAAGAACTGTCTCTTTTCCACAAACGCACGAATATTCGCCTCTGCCTTACCCTTCTCGAGTTTGAACGGCAAAACCAAGTCCGGAACAGCACCATTTGGCAATTTTTCGTTAACCGACAAAATATGCCGACACCAGTGACAACGCGCACTCGTCACTTCGTTAGTATCAATCACGACCTCGGCACCACAAGCGGGACATTTTAGAGTTAAGATTATTTTCTCATCCGGAATAATATTATTAGCGCCTTCACCAACAATCTCACCTTTCAATTCTTCAACGCCGCCGTAATCATTTGCGCCATTATCACTAAATTCCGTACGGCAGAAATTACATTTTAATTTCCCCGTCTTCATATTTAGCGCAACGTCAGTTGCACCGCACTTAGGGCAACGATTTACACCATTCTTTTCTTTTTTAACTGCCATTTTATTCCTCCGTTGCCTTACCTTTAATAATCATAACTATAATCAAATCCGCCGCCCGAGTCATAGCTTGAACCGCCAAAATCATAGCTTGAGCCACCAGAATCCCAACTTGATCCCGAATCCCAGCTCGAGTCATAGTCATAGCTATAATCATAACTGGACGAACTCGACGAGCTTGAACTACTAGAACCGCCGCCATCACTGGTCGAAAGAATCAGCACAAAAATCAAGATTATAATCAGCCAAATAAACAGTCCTTTGAAAAATTCAGCCGCCTTATGCACGCTATATTGTGGCCGAGCCGACTCTCTATGCGCGTTCGTGTAATTGCTACCCATTGCAAAACGAGCCTTTTCGGCCGATGACATTGCATCACGTCCATTTGATAACGCACCAATCACGCGCGTATCATTTCGACCAGGAATCGAATCGCCGTGTGCCGGGAATGAATCGAATAGGCATTCGTCAACTTTAATCAGATTTTTGTCGCCAATCCTTGCCGACGTTTCCATTTCATGATGATGCCTATCTAACGCTATATCCGGATCCGAACCCCAACGCATTTCGCTTCGCTTGGTTCTGCCTGGCGCACAACCAACAGTCTCACCCGTACGAGCATTCACGGCTATGTAATAAATTCTGGCATCACTGCCACTCGGACGACGATAACTATACAGCCAAACCGGCAAATACGCCGTTTTCCAACGCGTCCCCTTAATGCCAAGATGTTCTCTTTCCCACCTTGCACCACGATCGTAATCGCCAATCAAAGATCTTGCGCGAATACGAGCGATATCACCGCTCTGAAGCGCCACCACTTCCTTCAGGCTATTAACATCAACTGTTCTTCTCTCACTGGCAAAACCGCGCAAATAATTTGCATCCCATGCTACGGCATTCTCGGTGTCAAATGGCAAAATCGCATTAATTATATTATTCGAATTCACCATCGTATCTTGATTCAGACGAGCCGATGATGATTCTACCGTCAAGTCATCAATGTAAATGCTAAACTCACGCGATACCTTATATAAACTCGCTTCCGGATAAGATCTACCTGGTAATGAAACTGTCTTCTCAGCTTTACCATTGAGCTCCATCCTTGCATTTACATCGACGATAAAATACGGGAAATAAACCCCTCGTACCCCCTCTTTCTTGAATGTGTCACGAAAATCGGCATCGACATAGCCTAAATTATCCATGCACTCTCGGACTTTTTCTTGCGCTTTAGCCTTTGTGATTTTAAAAGGCAAAACCAAATCCGGCACTGCACCGTTCTTTAATTTTTCGTTGACCGTAAAAATATGCTTGCACCAGTGACATGATGCATCTAAACTCTCTTCTGTATTAACTACTACCTCCGCGCCACAAGATGAGCACTTATATGTAATTACGATATCTTCACCAGGAATTATATCCCCGGCACCATCACCGCGTACTTCCCCCTTCAGGTCTTCTACGCCACCCGCCGGATTGGCCAACTTTCCTTTGAACACAGTCCGGCAATAATTACACTTGAGTTCTCCATCTTTAGCACTTAGCGATACATCGCTTGACCCGCAATGCGGGCAGCGATGTACGCCATTTTTAAGTGCTTCACCCATTTAAAGAGAATTCCGTCTACCTATTATGCGGCTGGGGTTTCTGGAGTTGCTGGAGTGCCAGCGGCCGGAGCGGCTGGAGCAGCTGGAGCTTCAGGGGCTGGAGCTGGAGCAGCTGGTGCAGCCGGTGCAGCTGGCTGTGCATTCTGAGCAGTTACTGGATTGGTACCCATTGGCTGAGTAACGGCACCCATGCCGCCCATCATACCAACGCCCATAGCCATACCGGTCATACCGCCACCGTTGTTACCAGCAGCGTTGAAGCCTTCGGCAATCTGAGTCTGAGCGTAAGCAGCACCGACACCACCTTGCATAAGGTTGCCAGTATTGAATTTGTTGATGAGTTCGACGGATGGTTCGTCCCAGTCGAGACCCATTGGCTGTACGTTTACGATTTCAAGACCGTACTTAGTAGCCCACTGATAGTTAGCTTCAACAGCTTCATTCATATTCTTAGCGAACTCAGTCGTACCGCCCTGAATATCATCAATGGATTTACCACCCTTGGTGAATGCAGAAAGAGCTGAGGCTAAGGAACCTACGAAGCCAGCGAAGAGAGAGTCCTCAACACCGCCTTCATCACCTTCGCCGCCAAGCTCAAACTTACCACGACCCTGGCCGGAAACAATATCAACAGGAATCAAATTCTTGAACAAAAGAATTGGATCAACAACTTTAATCGTATAAGTACCGTTGCTAGTTACAGCAAGCATGGTATTTGCATAGTTTGCATCCTTATAGCGAATTGGATTCTGAGTACCATAGCGGAGACCAGCGATATCCTTCAAGTTTACATAGAAAGCAAACTGTTGGTTACCTGGCTGACCACCAAACTTGAACTGATCCCAGCTTTGACCAAAGGTCGAGGCGAAGAAGCCGTCACCGGCAAACATGCTTTTAGCTTCAGGATTATTCTCACTCGTGTAAGTATAACCACCGGCTTCGGCAATAACACCAGTGATAGCGCCGTTTTCAACTGTAATTAAACAAGTACCTTCTGGAACTAAGAATTTACTGCCATTTGAAATAACATTTGGGTTCTCTTCCCCATCGTTATTTTCACTACGGCCGCCTTTGACTGCGACTGCACGTGCTAAAAGTACGTGATCACGCATATCCTCAGGTGGTGCCATGTATTCGAGCCACTGGTTAGCAAAGCTACCACCAAGTGCGCCCGTAAAAGCTCTAATAAAGCCCATTTGGAATCCTCCTTAAGTTTTCTGATTTTATTTTAACATATCCGACCGACCAATGCGCACTTTAAGCATAAATTTTTTGCTCATACCTTGACTTTTTAGACATTTTGTGCTATAATAGAAATATCTAGCTGTTTCTCTTGCCCTCGTGGCTAGAAAATCTTATACAAGGGAGTTCTTTTAGATGAAGAAATATGAGTTTACAGGCGAATGCGCCCTGTTCCGATTCGACGAATCCAGGTATTATACCCTCTATCGCATCAGAGCTCTCCGCGACATTCCACGTCATGGCGTCAAAGCCGGCGACCTCGGAGGCTGGATTCTGGACGAATCGAACCTATCTCAATTCGACGATGCATGGGTTGCCGACGAAGCGAAAGTTTTCGAAAATGCTATCGTCTTCGGTAACGCCATCGTCAAAGACAATGCTGAGGTTTACTGGTATTCCCTGATTTTTGGCAATGCCAAAGTATATGGCAATGCCGAAATCGTCGGCAGGGTCAGAATCTACGGCAACTCCGAAGTTTACGAGAACGCCCGCGTCAGAGATTACGCTCAAATCTTCGGAAACGCCAAGGTGCATGGCAGCGCCATCATTCACAACGCCGCCCAAATCTACGACAACGCCGAAATCTTCGGAAACGCCAACGTCTACTATTGCTCGCGCGTATGTGGCAACACCGAGATAGCGAGCGGTGAACTCTGCGATCGTGAACCGCCAATTACAATCAGCATCAAATACGAATTCGTAGAAAAAAAGATCCTGTCCTTTGGTGGAAACTTTAAGTACGTCTACCGAATTAAAGCCCTGCGCGATATTCCCCGTTACGGCGTCAAAGCCGGCGACCTCGGAGGCTGGATTGAAGGCGACTGGAATCTATCGCACGAAGGCGATGCTTGGGTCAAAGATGAAGCTATGGTCAAAGACGACGCATTAGTTACAGATGATGCCCTCGTCCAAGGCCATGCCTTGATCGCCCAGCATGCCATTGTTTCCAATACAGCAATTATTCGCGGAGAAGTGGCGGTATCCGGCTACGCGCGCATCTTCAACAATGCTACCATTGATGGACTTGTTGAAATCTACGGCAGCGCCCAAATCTACGGCAAAGTCATCATAAGTATCCATCACGACATTGCGGCCTGGATTTACGGAAAATGCGAAATATTCGGCAATGCTCGTATTCTGACCGATGTGAGAATACATGGCAACGTAAAAATCTACGACTATGCCACAATCTCTGGTCGCGGCGCAGAAATCATGGGGGAAGTTCAACTCCACGAAAATGCTTACTATAACCAGAGCATCTGGCAGCGTCTTTCAGCCGGCGACATTACTGGAAAATGTTCCGAATATGACGACCTGAAAAATTATTCCATCAAACGCTCATAAACTATTCATCAAAAACCCGCCGGGTTATCTCGACGGGCTTTTTATTATCAAATTAGTAACGCGCAATTGCGTCTTCGATAACTTTTTGTGCTTCTTCGAGACCAAAGAAACCTTTCACCTGTGTCGAACCAGGCTTCTTCAAATCCTTGTAATGGTTGAAGTGGAACTCGAGCTGCTCAATGGTGCGCTTTGGCAAATCTTCCAAAGTCTTAATTGCATCACCATTGTTACGATCATCGTCTACAACGGCAATAATCTTATCGTCAACTTCACCATCATCGACAAACTTCATTACGCCAAGGATGCGAGCCTTTACATAGATGCCAGTCGTAAGGGGCTGATCGGTAATTACGAGCACATCGAGCTCATCACCATCCTCATCAAGCGTCTGAGGAATGAAACCGTAATTGCAAGGCTTTGCGAATGCCATCGGTTCAATACGATCAAGCATGAAACAAGCGCGCTTGCGATCCCACTCAATCTTATGATTGCTGCCGGTAGGAATTTCAATTACCACATTGATGCTACCATTCTTGTAGTCACCAGGTTCCAAAACTTGGTTAAAATCTGCCATTTTTCTCCTTTCGATTTTTGGCGCCACATTCAAGGGCTTTCCATTATCATATCACAGCCCTTATGATATAATAAGCATAAGTACCATCTAATAAATGATTAGGAGAAACTAATAAATGGTAAGAATAGCTATTAATGGCTTTGGACGCATTGGTCGCAATGCTTTCAAAATCGCTTTCGATCGCAACGATGCCGAGATTGTCGCCATCAACGATCTCACTGATGCCAAAACTCTTGCGCATCTTCTCAAATATGATTCCAACTACGGCACTTATGCCCATAACGTTTCTGCCGACGAACAAGGCATTATCGTTGACGGCAAGCATATCCGTGTTTTCGCCGAAAAGGATCCAGCAAACTTACCGTGGCGTGACCTTAATATTGATGTAGTAATCGAGTCAACCGGCTTCTTCACCGATCCAGCTGCCGCTCGCGCACACATCAACGCTGGCGCTAAAAGAGTCGTCATCTCTGCTCCAGCTAAAGGCGAAGGTGCTAAGACCATTGTCCTTGGCGTCAATGAAGATCAAATCACTTACGAAGACGAAATCATTTCGAACGCTTCCTGCACTACTAACTGTATTGCACCAGTTATGAAAGTCCTCGAAGACAATATCGGCATTGAAAAAGCTATGATGACCACCGTCCACAGCTACACCGCTAGCCAGAAACTTCAGGATGCTCCTGCTAAGGATATCCGTGAAGCTCGTGCTGCTGCCGAAAACATCGTTCCGACTACTACCGGTGCCAGCAAAGCTGCCGCTCTTACCATCCCTACCCTCCAAGGCAAATTCAACGGGCTATCTGTCCGCGTTCCAACTCCAGTAGTTTCCCTTTCCGACATCACTGCTGTCACTAAGCGTGAAACCACTAAAGAAGAAATCAATGATCTCTTCAAGAAAGCTGCAGCTGATCCATATTATCAGGGTATTCTCGCTGCAACCGAAGAAGAGCTCGTATCTATTGATTATCGTGGCAATTCCAACTCTTCTATCGTCGATCTTAAGCTTACCGATGTCATTGGTGGCAACCTCATCAAGGTCGTCGCTTGGTACGACAATGAATGGGGCTACAGCAATCGTCTAGTAGAACTCACCGTTGATCTTGGTAAGATGGTCCAAGGAGATCAACAGTAATATGCATATCTACCTCGGCGCCGACCACCGCGGCTATCAACTCAAAGATGAGATTATGACCTGGCTAAGAGGTCGTCAAATCTCCTTTACTGATTTTGGCGCAATGGCCTACGACGCCGAGGATGATTTCAATGATTATGCCAAAAAAGTCGCACAGGCGCTTCTTACTAATCCTGGACCAGATGATTTTGGCATTTTACTCTGCGGCTCCGGCCAAGGTATGGCCATGCAAGCCAATCGCTTCAAAGGCATTCGTGCAGCAATTTGCATTAACCCAGCCGAAGCAATGGAAACTCGTGGTCACAACAATTCGAACATTATTTGCATACCTGCTGACGTAGTCGACAAAAGCAATGTCTTCGACATTATTAATGCCTTTATGGATACAAAACCACTTCCAGATGAAAAATATCAACGCCGCTGTAGAAAGTTAGACGAGGACTAATATGGCAATCACCACAATAGCACCAACAATTCTCAGTTCAAACCCAACTGAATATAAAGAAATTATCAAGAAATACTATCCATTCGCTAAGCGTGTTCATATCGACATTTCCGATGGCACCCTCACTGATAAAACCACGCTTCACGAATCCGCCGTTTGGTGGCCAAAAGGCTGGGTCGTCGACATTCATATGATGACCGCCGAGCCATCCAAACATATGGGAGATTTACTCAAACTTCATCCGAATCTCGTCATTTTTCATGCTGAGGCGCGCGAAGATCTCCTCCCTATTTTCGATACAATCAAGCAAAACGGTATGCGTGTTGGTGTCGCTATCGTAAAAGGCGTTTATCCCGGTTCCATTAAAGCTCTCCTAAAAGCGGCCGACCATGCTTTAATCTTCTCTGGCACACTTGGTCAAATGGGTGGCACCGCCGACTTATTACTCGGCGAAAAAGTTGCCATGATTAATGAAATTCATCGTGGTATTGAAATCGGTTGGGATGGTGGCGCAAATCTCGAAAATACCCACATCATTAACCATACCGGCGTCAATGTTATTAACGTAGGTAGCGCACTTCATAACTCACCAAACCCACAAGAGACTTTTGAAAAACTAAACGCAGAGACGGAAAAGGAGGAAATCGTCTAATGGCTCGCATCGTCAGTATCGGCGCTGCCCTGCAGGACGTCTATCTTATTGATCACGACGATTTTGGCACCAACTCGCGTGGATATTTTAATCAGCTCGAGCTCGGTACCAAAGTTGACATCGATACTATTCAATTCAGCACTGGCGGTGGAGCCACTAATGCAGCCACTACTTTTGCTCGCAATAATCACGAATCGATTTTTATGGGCTGTATCGCCAACGATCCAGCCGGCGATGCTATTATTGGTAGCCTTGACGATGAAGGTATCGACGCTAGCTACGTGACATACACTACTCGCGCCCACACGGGTTATTCTGTTCTATTACTCGCCCCATCTGGCGAACGCACTATTCTTACCTGCCGTGGCGCCTCCGCTAAATTTGAATTACTTAACCCCGACGATCTCGAAACCATCAATCCTGATTGGTTGTATGTCACCACTTTCCGCGGCAACATGGACATGCTCGACCAATTCTTCACTAAAGCCAAGTCGCTCGGTTCCAAAATCATGTTTAATCCTGGCAACCTCGAGTTGGATCACAAACGCAAGCTCCTCGGCCTCCTCTCGGATGTCGATGTCCTTCTTGTCAATAAACAAGAAGCTAAAAAAATCGTCGACGGTTCGACCCTTCTTGAGCTCATCAATCGCATCAAAAATTATGTTCCGACCGCAATTATAACCGACAGTCATCAGGGAGCCATTGCGACTAACCAAGAAGAAATTTATCGCATCGGTCTTTATGAAGACGTCAAAGTAAAAGACTCCACTGGCGCCGGCGACGCCTTTGGCTCCGGTTTCCTTGCCGCCTTTGCTGGCGGGAAATCCTTCAAAGATTCCCTCATTTTCGCCTCCGCTAACTCGACATCAGTAGTTCAGAAAATCGGCAGCAAAGCCGGTATCATTAATCAAAATACAAAACTTCACGATATGCCAATACAGGAGATCCGCTAATGGACGAATCAATCGCAAACTGGCTAGACGAAATAGCCCAAAACAAACTTAATCCTGAAGACGTCGAACGTTCTTTGCGTTACGCTAAAGACCTCGAACAGGGACTTGCCAAGATACGCACCTATTCTCAGGGCGTTTCAATCTTTGGCTCTGCTCGCCTTCCAATGGATGGAAAATGGTGCAAGCTCGCCGAGCAGCTCGGTTACAAGCTTGCTCAGAACGGTCACCCAGTAATTACCGGCGGAGGTCCAAGTATTATGGAGGCTGCGAACAAAGGTGCTTACGAAGCCGGCGGTCGCAGTATTGGCCTAAATATTCAGCTAGCCCATGAGCAGCATATTAATCAATATGTCACCGACGAAATGGAATTTCACTATTTCTTCGCCCGCAAGGTCATGCTCACAATGAGCTCAAAGGTTTACGTCTTCTTCCCTGGTGGCTTCGGTACACTAGATGAATTTTCCGAAATTCTCATTCTCATGCAAGAAGGCAAAATGCCGAAAATGCCGATGTTCCTCATTGGCAAATCATTCTGGAAACCACTTGATCGTTATTTCGCCAGCAAAATGGTACCGCTAAAGACCATCAAAAACAGCGATCGAAAAATTTATCGTATCACCGACGATATCGATGAAGTCGTTAAGGCCGCAAACAAGATTGGCCACCGCAGCATTTACGACAACATCTACAATGATCGCGAATCAGACTTTAAACTAATCTAACCAACAAAAATCTCCCTTTAAGGGGAGATTTTTTTATTTCACTATTACATTCTCTGCGCCAAACACAGCCGACAATTCATCGGTCAACTCCTGAGTTGGCTCACATCTGAATGGCAATCGCATCGCCTTCTTTTTATCCTCGCCGATTACTAATATTATTTCCGACAGACCAGGATAAACGCTGCAACTTTGCTTTAGCTTCACTAGCGATTCCGTATCAGACGGTTTTAACACTCTAACATATAGCTTCTTTGGTTTAATCGGTTCAGCATTACTTCCGCTCTCGGTGGTTCTAAAATGCGTTACCGGTTTCTCAGACGCTCCCGCCCCTTTACGGAAACCACCCTCACTCACTCCGGTTGCAGCAACTTTTCCGCGTGGTTTTTGAGAAACTCCTTTCGTTGGCGTCACCATCTTCGCGCCAGTAGATTGATAGTTTTCCAGTTCATCATCAGTAATAATGCTGATTTCTTCAGCATTAATCTTTGCCTCATCAATCTTATTACCATCTCGATCAGTTGCATTTACACGACCAGTTACCTTGACAACCGCATCTTGTACTAATTTCGCTCCGACTACTTCGAATGTCTTCGGAAAAACTACCACTTCTATCTCAGAAACTTTATCTTCGATCTTTACAAACGCCATCTTCGAACCGCTCTTTGTTACGAGCGTACGTACATTTGTAATAATACCGCCCACAATTACGCTTGCCCCATCAATCTTTGGTGTAATTTCATTAATCGGCATCGTCTGCTCTTCGAAATAAACATCATATTTATCTAGTGGGTGCGCAGAAATATAAAGACCCATCAAATCACGCTCCCACATCAACTGTTCTTTATCTGAATACTTCGTTGGCGCAGGAACTATCTCAACTTCCGGAACCTCGGCTGCCGCCCCCATCGCCCCAAATAGATCCGTTTGACCACTCGCCATGTCTTTCTGCATTTTGTTGCCATACGCCTGAATCTTATCCAAGTTGTATAGCAAATCTGAACGATCGCCGAATCTATCAAAACAGCCAGTCTTAATTGCTGATTCCCAGCTCTTTTTATTGAACTTTGTCGCATTAACACGTTTCGCGAAATCGCAAATTGATTTAAACGGACCATTCTTGTCGCGCTCTTCAATAACTTCCTCGGCAAGCGCCTTACCCATACCCTTAATTGCCGCAATACCAAAACGAATCGTCCTAGTCTTGCCCACAATACCAAAATCCGAATACGACTCATTAATATCTGGGCCCAGTACCTTCATTCCCATGCGTTTGCACTCCGTCATCTCAATAGCAAGACGCTCGGTCCAACGCATATCTGCCGTCATTAAAGCTGCCATGAAAGCATCCGGATAATATGTCTTCAAATAAGCCGTCCAATACGCCACCATCGCATAACACGCTGCGTGACTCTTATTGAAACAATAGTTCGCAAAATCCAACAACTGATCCCAGAAAGTATTCGCAATCTCTTCCGTCGCACCACCAACTTTAACTGCACCTTCTATGAATAGCGGCTTCATCTTATTCATTAGGTCAACTTTCTTCTTACCGACCGCTTTACGTAATGTATCTGCTTGGCCACCGGTAAAGCCGCACCATTCCTTAGACGCCTGCATGAACTGTTCCTGATAAATCAGAATGCCGTAAGTATTCTTTAATGAGTTTTCTAGTCCAGGATGCAAATACGTAATCGGCTCTTCGCCGTGTTTACGTTTAATAAAGCTCTCAATAAACTGCATCGGCCCCGGACGATATAAAGCGTTCATAGCGATAAGATCATCGAAATGCGTTGGCTGCAATTCGCGCAAATACCGTTTCATACCCGCAGATTCAAACTGAAATACTCCTGTCGTATTTCCGTCTCTAAACAACTGATATACATTGTCGTCATCAAGCGGCAAATCGCCCATTACTATCTTTTTGCCATACACCTTCTTGATAATACGCAGTGCCTGCTGAATCACCGACAAGTTTGATAGACCCAAGAAGTCCATCTTGAGAAGGCCAAGCTCCTCAACTAGCGGACCAGGATACTGCGTCGCTAGCGGACCCTTAGCTGAAACTTCTAACGGCATGAATTTAACCAAATCATCTGGAGCAATTACGACACCGCAGGCATGTACACCGTGCGAACGAATTGTTCCCTCCAATTTCATCGCGAAATCAATTACTTCCTTTGCCGTCGGGTTGGTCTCATACTCTTTCTTCAAGTCGGGTTCGTTCACGATTGCGTCTTTCAACTTCACGTGATGCCCCATCACCGGGTCAGGTACAAGTTTCGCGATTCTATCTGCTTCTGCATATGGAACTTCCAAAACACGCGCCACGTCACGCACAGCGTTTTTCGCCATCATCTTACCGAACGTCACGATATTACTCACGCGACCTTTACCATATTTCTCGGTACAATATTCAATCACCTCATCCCGTCGCGTATCCTGAATATCGGTATCAATATCTGGCATCGAAATACGATCAGGATTCAAGAAACGCTCAAAGAGCAAATCGTAATCCAATGGGTTCAAATCTGTAATATGCAACGCATATGCGAGTAATGCGCCAGCAGCTGAACCGCGCCCTGGACCATAAACAATCCCCTGTCCTTTTCCCCAGTTAATGAAGTCTTGTACGATTAAGAAATAACCGTTATAGCCCATTTGGTCCACAATTTTCAGCTCATAATCTATGCGCTCCAGCACTTCTTTCGGTAAAAGCTTCCTTAGTTCCTCGACCGTTTTCTTATCGGCTTCTTCTCGAGTTAAGATTCCATACCGTTCCGCCAAACCTCGAAAAACAAGCTTGTCTAAATACTCCTTCTCCGTATCTTCGGTCGGAATTGGGTACTTCGGAATCAAAATTCTACCCAGCTCTATTTCTACATTGCAGCGATCGGCTATCTTTTTCGTATTTAATACGGCTTCAGGACAGGTCTTTTCCCAGTGCGAAATAATCTCTTCCGGTGGAATTACATGTAAATCAAAATCTTTCAGCGTCATGCGTTTCTCGTCGGAAATATTGCTACCCGTACCAACACAGAGCAATACTTCATGCGCATCTTGGTCTTCTTTCTTCAAATAGTGCGCATCGCAAGTCACCACCAAATCCAAACCGGTTTCTTTCGAAAGTTCCATCAATTTATTATTGATTTTCATCTGTTCTGGATTGTGCGTAGTCGAATCTGGATGTCCATGATCCTGCATCTCGAGATAAAAACGACCTTCATAAATCTTTGAATACCAATCAATCAACTCATGTACGCGCTTCATATCGTCTGCGCGAATTGCTTGCGAAATCTCAGAACCCATACAACCGGACAAACAAATAATGCCCTCGTTGTATTTCTCCATAATCTCATGATCGATACGCGGCTTATAATATTTACCCCGCACTTCCGCTTCGGTCATTAATCGACAAAGGTTTTCAAAACCTTGATTATTCATCGCCAGCAAAGTTACATGGAAACGCTCCTTATCATACGCTGGGTCACGGTCTTCCATGCGTCGAGCCGCCACATAAGCCTCAAGTCCTAAAATCGGCTTTATCCCGGCATCCTTACAAGTCTTATAGAGATCGATCAAACCAGACATCGTGCCGTGATCAGTTACAGCCACCGCTTCCATTCCGGTTTCCTTCACAAACTTTACGAGATCATCAATCTTCGTCAAGCCATCAAGCAACGAATAGTGCGTGTGATTATGCAAATGCACAAAGTCACTTGGTTTTAGTTTAATCTCCTCCGCCATATCTCTATTTTACCTATTTTCTCGTTAAAAACGCCATTATTATCGAAAAATGGCTATCTACCATCTTTGGCCTTCCTCAGATGATAAAAACGTTCAACGTTTCCGAATCGCCCCGCCAATTCATTATCGCGTTTATTTATAATTACAAAGCCATCACGCTTGATAGTTGCCTCAAAATCCGCAATTATCTCGCGACGCATCTTATTATTCTTTATCACGCCTCGACGAAGTTGCCACTGCTTTGCCTCAAATTGCGGCTTCAACATTACGGCAAACTCCGTATGTTCATCGGCGATATTATCTCGCACGTAACGTAAAACCTCTGTTAAACTCACGAAACTTACATCCGCCACGACCACATCTGGTGCCGTCTCACATTTAAAATCAAATATGTCAGTTTTTTCGTGCAATTCGATTCGCTCATCAAAACGTAAAGGCGCCTTCATCTGGTTTGTGCCCTTCTCGATTGCTATTACTTTCTTTGCGCCTAAACGAAGTGCTAATTCCGTAAATCCGCCCGTCGAGGAGCCGATATCTATCACTACTTTATTGCGCAGATCCAACCTGAACGCCTCTAGCGCACCCGCCAGTTTATGCTCAGCTCTTCCTACAACTTCCATAATTATTTCATTATTGCAAGCAGTGGCTTTTCGGATTTAGAAATCTCAATTATTTCTACGTCTGTAAATTTATTGTACTCACCTTCTGCCTGTATCATCATTTTAGCTGGTCGAGGGAAAACCAAGCAATCATAATCACTTTCCGTCCCCGGGATCTTCCGCAGTATACTTTTGGACATCATCAAGCATAATCTAAAGAATTTCGTCATTTGACCGTTGTAACTCAAGAAACCATCCTTAGATAGATAATATTTCCCGCCCTTCATCATTTTGGCAACCGTCTTACTATTTACCGCCATATAATCCGACTTATGTTTGCATTCAATATATTCTCCCGAGACTCCGCCGAGCGCAAAATTCGGTAGCTGATGCTTTTTGCGTTGTTTTAACCACCATTTTACTAATACCCACAGACTATAAGACGTACGTTTTTTGCCACCCTGCAAAGCTTTTCTGGTCTTTGGATGATCAAAAGCCGCGCACGCTTCAGCAAACATACCAATCGTAAAGTAGCACATCCCGTAACGCCAATGCTCTTTATTTACCTTGCACTCAAGTGGCCACACCTCACGCGCATCACCTTTTATGATTTCATCAAACTTCATAAAGCCGAAGCTGCGCGCAGTATCGTTAAAATTGCCAAAACCTTGCACGCCCAAACGTACATTTTTGGCGGAAGACAGCATAATTCCATTCACGGCTATCGTTGCCGTACCATCTCCACCGGCCGCAATAACCAAATCATCATCTCGGAATACTTTTGCCAACCGATGTGCATTCTCGTCAACATTCGTATCGGCAACTTCAAACTTGCCGACCGCCCAACCGCTCAATCCCCGCGCTTTCGACAAAACTTCTTGTTCCACTTTTGCGAAATGCGAACTTCGAGGATTAAAAACTATAATCAAGCGTTTCATATCAATCTAATTCTTTTCAGTCAAATATTTATTCAACTCTTCTATTGTTTCATAGAAATGCAAAATGTCATCTCTTGACATTCCATAAACATCATCCAACTTAATGGAACCGTATTTATTTTTTAATTCATCCCCTAATTGCTTAATGTCGGCCGCATCGTTATCTAATTCGACTTTATTCTTTCCCTTCAAATCTGCATATTTATCATTAAATTCTAGGATCTTAGCCTCGTAACCTTTTAATTCCTCCGCTATCTTCTTTAGATACTCATTGCGCCCATTTTTTAGTTCATCTAGCTCTTCGCCGTTCAGCTCACCATCACTTAGCGTATTCATCAATTGCTGTTCAGTTTCCGCATAATCGAGCATCTTTTCAAAAATACTAGACGCTTCATCGTATTTCTTTTTTGCTTCTTCGTCCTTAATAGCTCGGCAATCTCCTAGTTCTTTCATTAAATCACTAGCCTTTGCTATTGAGTTTTCAAAATCTTCAAATAATTCCTTGTCTTCTTCGGTTAATTCCAATGTTTCAGTCTTAGCATTAATATAATTTTCGACCACTACCTTCGTCTCAAAAATATCTCTAGATAATCCGCGAGCCTTTTTCAAATCTTCCGCTTCACCATTCTTTACAAGGATAAAACATACTATTCCGGCAATAATCAAACCTAATACCACTAATACTACAACGGTTGCCCAAATTGGAATCTTTCTCTCCTGCTGCTCTATTTTCATTAATGCCTCGCCACCCATAACTCACTATTAAGCGGCCATGAATTTGCCTTACATCCACGCAGGCCAGTTGATTGCTGCAACATTACCGGCGCAATACCATTCACGCACGAAGATAAATGATCGTGTCCCAAAAAATGACCGACTTCATGATTAATCACCATCGTCCGGTAATCGGCTAGGCTTAATCCCGCCTGAGTATAGCTATCTGTCCCATACAACCAACGATCGTCATTGAATAATACTAATGGAAAGACCGTACAACTCAGTTCCGCCGAGCATCCTCCAGGTGCTGCTGCCCGAACCTGCTCGCCGCTTGCCAAAATTACATGCAAACGCCCTCCGCTCTGAACACGCGTAAACTTTACGCCAGCCCTAATCCAACCACGCGGATCCTGCAGCGTTGCATCAACAACTCTGGAAAATTCATCTAAACTACCTTTTATAGTTCCCCTCGAAGAAACATCATACGTAATATTATATTTGTATGACTGCGCCGGCGGATTCGCCGCATAGTACGAATCTACTTTTTGCTGAACTGCAACTTGTGTTTTTTCAATTTCTGCCAATAACAGCAGACTCAAAACACTTTCGAGCATTAATCAGCCTTCGTTTTATCTTTCTCGGCTTCTTCGCCTTCTGCCGGCTTTTCTTCAGGATTTTCTTCTACCGGTTCTGGTTCTTCTGGCTCTTCCGGTTCTTCTTCGTCTGGTTTTTCATTATTACCATCCGAACATGCTACTATGCCTTTCAATGCTTTCTTCTCTTCTGCTGAAGAATTCATGCACGGATCTTGGGTATTCGAGCTGTCAAAACCGCCCAACTTCCAATTACCATCTGCTATCCGAGTATAAAGAATCACTCTTGCCGTGCCATTCGGGCGTACTATACCTACGCTCGTAATCTTGAACATATTATTTATACGTACAAAGTTTATATTCGAATCCGCAAAATCAATCACATACTCACCGTATTTATCGGTCAAAAGCTTATCAATCTTTGCCAAATCGCCACCGTTAAGATATTCTGATTCTTTATCCAACGCCTGAACGGCCTCTTCCTGGCTAGATGCGCCAATCACTTCATATAAACCGTTTAAATTGCGTGTAATGGACGATTTCTCTGTTTCAAGTTTAGCTTTGTCAGTGTTCATAATACCCACAAATACAACAGCAACAATTAGGCCAATCAAAAATACTACCGAAAAAATCAGACCACAATAAGCTAATCTCTGCCACATATAGTCGACCATCCTACGACCACTAATTACGCCATTAGCGTTCACTACATTAATCTGTTGCGGAATTGGCTGCGGTGCGGGCGCTGCTGGAGCTTCCGAAAAGCTCTCATAAGAAATATTAGGCCCACCAAAGCCGTCAAAACTCTGCATTCCCCCCGGTGCGTTTGTATTTTGCGGGTTCATTTTCCTCCTAGTCGGAAATTTCTTATGTATATATTTTACCATAACTATCTTAAATAATGCATTCGAAGTATAATCAAAGCATGACAATAGTAGCAGAACGCGCTAATCCTGGTGGCCTTAGTGGCGAAAACACAACCGGCAATCCTCTTGAGAGAATGCCATCCTTTGATGAGTACAAAAAAATACGCGAAGCCGAAGAACAACAGGCTCAAGAGCAAAACGAGTCTAAAGTTCTACAACGTCACATTATAGCTACCGGAGAACGTTCTACTTTTTATCAACTTGAAATGTCTGATGGTTCGGAAGGTCAAGAAATCGAAAGCGATTTCATAGAGATGGCCTCACAATTCAGGAAACAACATGAAGATATTAAAAAAGACCCCGAGCTATATTCGGCCATGGGCGGCGTCTCCGCCGATTTGGCGATTATTGACCTCACCAAGGGCGATTGTTGGAATCATGGCTCTACAGAAGAACGCACCATTCTACTTACAGACTACGCACGACTTCGTGGAAGATTAGATAATGCCAGTTCCAGCGCTGACGATAAGCGTATAATTTCCCAGTATTTCGATCACATGCACAGTGAGCAATTAGATTTCCTTAGAGACCGCTACAATGAAACGAACAACATTAATCCGAACGCCGAACTCATCAAGACTGAAATCGAAAATCTAAAACAAACTTGCGAAAAAAAGCATCTAGATTTTGACGAATACTATCAGGATTTTGAGCAAAAACTTAAAGGCATCGAATGGGCAGAACAAAATAACGTAGATTATGAAGAACTCTTATATGCCATTAGGGATTTTCAACACGTTGTAGAGGATGCTTGGAAGGCAGGCAGATTATATAAATCGGCCATCTTCGATTACGCCGACGCGCTCAATCACTATAAGGACTCCATAGACCAGCAAGACTTAGAAAAGAGTATGAAAACAAATAAAAATGCCGAAAGAGACGTAAACGACAGACTTGAAAAAATGAAAAGAATGGATGAAGCAACCCAAGATTTACGTCGAAAAATCGAACATATCTTAAGAGGATAAAAAATTAACAATAAAAAAGGCCCCGCCGCATTGGCAGGGCCTCATGGATAGTTTGGGAATTATTTAACCGTTACTTTGATTTCTTCGACCAGAGCATTCGCTGTGAATACCTGGACGATGCAACTTCCTCTTCCGACTGCGATTATCTCGCCGTCTTCAGAAACCGTCGCAACACCGTCTTTGCTACTTACATAGCGCAGCTCAGGAACACCAGGAATCGGTTTCTTAGTCGGATCCTCGAATACGACAGTTGCCTGAATATTAAAGCTCTGCTCCCTCTTCAGCCCAACAGTGTTTCCGGAATCCACCGTAAGCGAAACCGGGTTAGTATAGTCAGGATTGTCCGGGCCAGCCACATAGGCGACCACAGTTCTTCCAACTTCCTCTCCCCTTCTGTTCTTCGCCACTACGTATACTGCACAGCATCCACCGAAATCAATCTTTTCTTCATCGAGATCGGTCAGATATACCGCAAACGCACTATAGCTAACTTTCATTATTGGCGTCGTCGGTTCATCTTCATTCATATACCACGCGTATACTTCGTAGGTGTTAACTCCAGATGTCTGGCCCCATTCAACAACCAATGCAGGTTCCTTCTCTACCGGATTGGGCGTTTCGCCAAAGTAAACCTTAAACTTTCGGTTCATCTTAGCGGACCTCTCTTCCGGAGTCATTGGCGGCGCAACATATGTGGATTTGGCTGTGAACTTTGCTTTGTAATTCGCATCAGCAACAACCGGTACCACTTCAGGCTCCCATCCAGCGAAGGTATAGGTATAGTCCTTAGTAGCAGCCTTTGTTGGAGTTTCACCCAAATATTCCGGCGTAGCTCCATACGGCAGCGACTGCACTTCAAGAGGCTTCTCTTCATCCTCCCCGTACCACGCTATCGTATAAGACTTCACCGTAACATCAAACTCAGCCGTATAAACAACATCCTTTGTTACCGGAGCTAATTCGGGCGTCCAGCCAATGAACGAATACGAGTACTGAGCATCTTCGGGTTTTTTCGGCGTTTCACCATCATAAGAAGGCGTCTCGCCATACTTCGCCTTATCGGTTTCAAGCACAGACCCATCATAATTCTTCCATGTTACGGAATACTCTCTTTCAGTAGCCGCAAACATGGCCATATATGAAGCGTCACCATCTGCCTTCACCGGTTCCGGATCCCAACCAATGAAAATAAATACTGTATTCTCTGTCGGGTCCTTAGTCGGATCAGCGTGTGTTGGGACCTCACCGTACGGAACTTCCGTAATATCGATGAGCTCTCCTTCGTCATCGAGCCAAGTGATCAAGTAAGTAATCTGTTCGGTTTCATACTCAGCCTTATACGTCTTCTCGCCAGTAACTGGCTCGAACTCGGGCGTCCAACCCTTCCGGGTGTAAATAGTACCATCGTACACAATTTCATCTGGCGCCGCCGGTATATGATCAGACACGTCTGTACCATACGGCAAAGATTCTGTGTAGTAGATAGTATCTAATACACCTTCAGGATCCAGATCCAACCATTCCCAAGAAATAGGATACTTCCTGGGTTCCGACTTATAGACAGCCGTATAGGTTTCGTCACCATCGACTGCGTGTGGTTCAGGAGACCATTCGACGAAAGTGTAAACAGAATCAACGGTTTCAAACGTCTCTATAACTGCCGGGAACTCGCCATCGAGTGTCGCTCCGTAGTTATAAGTCTTAGACGTCGTTTCTGTTGAAAGAGTTCCATCTTCATTCTGGACTGTTGTTACCCAAGAAATGACGCACCCTTTCGATTTTTCTTCGAATGTAGCCATATAAGAGGCATCACCTTCTGCCTCGACCGGCGTCGGATTCCATCCCGTAAATACATATTCTGTATCTTCGGTCGGGTCTTTAGTCGGATCGGCATGTGTCGGGACCTCACCATACGGAACTTCCGTAATATCGATGAGCTCTCCTTCGTCATCGAACCAAGTAATTAGGTAAGTAATCTGTTCGGTTTCATACTCAGCTTTGTACGTTTTTTCACCAGCAACCGCTTCGAACTCGGGCGTCCAACCCTTCCGGGTGTAAATAGTACCATCGTACACAATCTCATCTGGCGCCTCCGGTATATGATCAGACACGTCTGTACCATACGCCAGAGACTCAGTGAAGTTGATGGTGTCCAGTTCCCCTTCGGGATCAAGATCGAGCCATTCCCAAGAAATGGGATACTTTCTGGGTTCCGACTTATAGACAGCCGAGTAAGTTTTTTCTCCGAAAACACCACCCATTTCAGGAGTCCAACCAGTAAACGTTAAAATCTCACTAGCCGTCATCAACGGAGATGTTACTTCAGGGGAATATTCCGCCGCATCCATGCCATACTCCAGCGATTCCGTCTTTGAGGTTTCAACGACTGAGCCTTCCGCATCCAGTATCTGCCATTTCCATGTAATGTCATATGGCCGCGGTTCGGACCGATATTCTGCTCGATAAGTCTGATCGCCCGTCACGTCATGAGGTTCAGGGGACCAATTAGTAAAAGTAAAAACCTCACTAACGGTCAAGAATGTCTCAATGACATCAGGGAATTCTCCATCCAGGCTCGCGCCCAACGGATACTGTTTCGAAGTTTTAACGTCTACCAGCATGCCGTCAGAGTCCTGCTCGGTCGTAATCCAGGTAATCGTGAAGAGTTCTTCCTGGTTCGGCGTAATCGTATACTGCGCCTCATAGGTTTGATCGCCGTCAACATCATGTATTGCCGGAGACCATCCCGTATATGTGTATGTATTGTCCGCAGTAACGAGTTTCGTTTTTGGAACCGGCAAATAATCAGCTAATGAACTGCCGTATTCAAAATCACGCGAAACAGTCAATTCCTCTACATCGTCACCTTCGTTTTCTTGCCACAGAACCTTCCAGATAATCGTATACATTCTCGTATAGCTGTCGTAGATCGCCGTATAGGTACGGTTACCATCGACATTGATTATCTCAGGACTCCACTGGACAAAGTTGTAAACCGTCGTATTCGTATAGAAATCCGGGGTTTCAGGGAAATAGCTCAAAGGATTCGAACCAATCGGCAATTCTTTCGACGTGGTTACATCAGAAAGACTACCGTCTGCGTTCTGCTTTTTCGATACCCAAGTAATGGTAGCAGTTTCAGTCTCATCGTCGCCGGTTCCGTCATTACTGTCAGAATTGCCATCATCGTTAGGATTATTCCCATCAGGGTTTCCTCCGTCAGGATTGTCGTTTCCGTCAGAATTGCCGTTGCCGTCGGAAGTACCATTCCCGTCAATATCATTGTTACCGTCAGAATTGCCATTTCCATCAGTATCATTGTTGCCATCAGAGTTACTGTTGCCGTCGGAATCAGTGCCTCCGTCTAAATCATTGCCACTTTGGCCATCATTATTGCCGGAGTTTCCGCTTTCTCCCGACGCGGCGTCACCATCGGGGGTGTCGCCGCTATCTGGGTTGCCATTTCCACCTGGAGTATTTCCGTCAGGATCATCGTTATTCGGTTTTTCTCCTTCCGGTTCGTTGTTGCCGCCTGAATCGTTTCCGCCATCGGTTGTATTTCCGTCTGGCGCATCTTTCGATTCCGGTTCAGGCTCGCCCTGCGGTTCGCCGTCGAGATCGCTCTGCGTAGCAGGAACATTTCCTCCTTCCGCAAAAACAGTCAGCGAACTCACGGGGCACAGAGTAATCACCAGAGTAATCGCCAACAGCAGGGTCAGGAATTTGCGCACACTCTTCGAGATCTTCTTCATACAATCTCCTCCTATCCATTTTTAATGTGCGGTTCGACAAAAAGGTATTTCTAAATTCAGCCCCCTAAGCCGAAAACAGTATATAGTATCTCATAAAAACACGAAAAAATCAAGAGTATCACTCTTATGCTTCCAATTTAAATAAACAAAAAACGCCGAAATGGCGTCTTGGTTTGGCGGAGAGAACAGGATTCGAACCTGCGAGCGCCTTGCGACGCTACACGCTTTCCAAGCGTGCTCCTTCAACCACTCGGACACCTCTCCAGCTCCCTATATTCTACCACAATTACTCACTCCTGTCATTAGCTTAAAAAAATAAAAGCTCTACCAATTTTAAAAACCTCCGTAACAGAGTATAATTACATGTAGTTATGGTGAATCAGGACAACGAAACGATTATTGAGCTCAAATCCGTTTCTAAACGGTACGGGCTTGGTGATGCCGAATCCTACGCTTTACATAATTTCGATCTTACCGTAAAACGCGGTGAATTTATCATGGTTATGGGACCATCTGGGTGCGGCAAAACTACTCTTCTAAACATTATTGGCCTTCTTGATAAGGCAACTTCTGGCGAATACAAGCTCGGCGGCAAACCCGTTGATCGCATTTCTGCTCGTAAAAAAGCACGTTTTCGCGCAAAAGAAATCGGTTTTATCTTCCAAAGCTTTAACCTGATTCCACATCTAAGTGTCATTGAAAACGTTTCTCTGCCACTGATTTACTCCGGTTATCACAAAACTCGTCGCTTAAAAATGGCCGACAACATCCTTGAACACTTCCATCTTCGTGAGCGCGAATACTATATGCCATATCAATTATCCGGTGGTCAGCAACAGCGCGTTGCTATCGCTCGTAGCTTAGTAGCAAATCCGAGCATTATCTTAGCCGACGAGCCAACCGGCAACCTCGATAGCCGCGCCAGCCACATCATTATGGAAGAACTTCAAGAAATCCATTCGCTTGGCAACACCATCATCATGGTAACCCATAACCCAGCACTAACTACTTATGCTACTCGCGTCATTAATATGCTCGACGGCGAAATTGATACTGATATTAAGACCGTAGCTGACCAAGATTTGCCAAAACCAGGCGACCCAGAGAAGATTTCTGTCCGCGTTCTCTCCAAGAAGCATTCGACTGACCCAGTAAAACTCGAGGTAGAATCTGAATCCAAAGTCGTCGTCACTGGCAAAAATGTCGCCATTAATGAACCTGAGGTATCCGAAGAACTCGAAAAACCAGCCGCTTTCAAAGAAGAGAACGTGGCAAAACGCGAAGAAAAACGCGAAAAAGCCAAGAAAGAAACTCACGCCAAGCGCAGTCGCGTCACTAAAATCATTGAAAAAGCTAAGGCTACAGTTGAGAAAACTAAGCAAAAAACCAAGAAAGGCCGTAAGGCTTCCAAGACAAAATCAAAAACAACTAAAAAAGGAAAGGAAGACTAATCATGGCACTACTAGTTAATACGCATCTCCATCTCGCCATCGATAGCCTTCGCCGTAATCGTGGCCGCACTTTCCTTTCTGCTCTCGGTATCGCCATCGGCGTCGCTTCAATTGTATTAATTCTTTCGCTGACTGGCGGTATCAATCGCCTTATTAGCACTAATACATCCAAAGAAAATGCCAATTTAGTCCTAATAAGGCCTAATTCCGGCAAATCCGTCGCTGACAACATCATCGACGAACTCACCGCGAACAACCAGTACACCAAATCCAACCTCACCATAGAAGACGCAGAAACAATTGCGAAAATCGACGGTGTTTCCACTGTTGCTCCTCTAGCTATTTCTAATGCTCCTATCAGAATTGCTGATCGCATCCATCAAAACACCAGTATCGTAGCCACTTCCGCTGATTTCGAAAAAATCATGTCACTCAAGCTGAAAACTGGCCAATTCTTAGACTATGGCCTTCGCGAAAACATTGCCGTACTTGGCTACAACACTGCTGTTCAGCTATTTGGCGGCACCGAAGCTATCACTAAAACATTCAACTACAATGGTAAACAATTCATGGTGGTCGGCGTAGTCGACGAAGTTCAGGATCCAATCAACTTTAATGGCATTGATATCGATAACTCTATCTTCATCAGCCTCAAATATGCCAGCACTTTTGAATCATCTATTCAAATTCAGCAAATTGATGTTCGCACTAACACCACTGATGTCGTAAACTCAGTTTCCGAAGAAATCAAAACCAAACTAGCCTCCACTAAAAATGGCGACGAAAGTTTCGAAATCATCACTGGCGAGAGCAATATTCATCCTGCCGGCTCCCTTCTATCTATCGTCTCAAGCATGCTTACGCTTGTAGCCTCCATCTCGCTCATTGTAGGCGGAGTAGGCATTATGAACATTATGTTAGTATCCGTATCGGAACGCACGCGTGAAATCGGTATCCGAAAAGCCGTTGGCGCATCTGGCTCCAACATTATGCTTCAATTCCTCTTTGAATCAATTATCCTCAGTATTCTTGGATCGCTTATGGGTTTCTTGCTAGGATACTTATTTGCCTTCCTTATTTCCCTTGTTACACCATTCGCGCCACATATTTCCTGGGAAATTCTTGGCATAACTGGCGCAGTCTCTATCGTTGTAGGCGTCATATTCGGCCTTTACCCAGCTATTAAAGCCGCCTGCAAAGATCCGATTACTTCCCTCAAATTCTATCGATAAAATAGTCAAAAAAATATCTCCCTCAACGGGAGATATTTTTACGCCTTTTTCCGAGCTATAGTCCCCACGCTAAGTCGTTCGCAGCTTCTTGAGCTGCCTCATTGGCAGATTGTCGCCCTCTAGCATCTGGAGTCAATTCATTCGCCATAGCGTCGTCATGGTTATCCTCTCTTTTCGGCTCAGTCGGCAACACTTCGATAATTCCGAACTTAGCCAAAGTGTCGCGAGCTTGCTCGTTTAAGAAAATACTTTTAGCATCATCACCATGCGCGAAATAGCCGCGGCCTTCTACTAAATCCTTCCCATCCATCATATTGCGACGGAATTTTGGATCAATCTTATTCCATCTATCTATTGCTCTAGAAATCTCGAGCATATCACTTTCGCTAACCGTAGTAATGCCTTTATTCTTGCCTACTTCTTGTATTTCAGAGATGTAGGGCATGCTCGGAATATCTAAGTTTTGCGAATCATGACGAATCGTTTCCTTAAATGGAACTCGTGGATGCTTTGCCGCCTCTAGCGCCTCGCGCCAAGCACTTCTATTAAAGCGTAATTCATCTATATGAGTACATACGACTAAGCCACTATCATGAAGTGTAATTAAAGCTTGAATATCACCTAATCCACGTTCGATTTCCTTTGGATCTTTAGTTAGCATAAAGCCCGTTGCGCCATATTCAGTAGACATCAAGGTATCTCGTCGCTCCGGCGTCATTCTGTTCCATCTATTCAATGCATAGCGAATCTTATTCACTTCCGAATCACTCAAATCCTTTTCGCCTGAAACATTACTGACGGCCGCTCGGATAGAATCAGGATCACTGGCTACATTAACCGCCAAATTACCGGAATTAGCCTTTACTGGCTCCTTAAATTCGGATTGTGCCGCATTAGTATTTGTCGTCTCTGGGGCTCCCGTTGGAGCTTGTCCAGGAGTTTGTGTAGCGTTATTCTCTTGCGAGTTTGATGTTGTTTCTTTAGCCGGAGCCTGGGTCTGATCCGTTCTGGTTTCGGAGTTATTTGAAGGAGTCTCATTAACTTGAGTCTGTGTCTCCGTGGAGTTATTTCTATTCTCCGGCGAATCGTTACTGGCAGTAGGAGTCGACTCTGGAGTGACTGCTCCTCCACCGCTGCCATCATCGCCCCCTCCACCATTATCTCCCCCTCCACCATTATCTCCCCCGCTTGGAGGCACTCCATCACCGGACTCATTATTACCTCCTGATGAAGGCGGATTCTCTCCTGGATTATTATCTACAAATCTTCTATGTGTACCAGGAGCGCCACCGGTCGAATTTGGTCTATCTACACGCGCTCGTCTTCCCAACGTCAAGTTCTGGCGAGTCACAACGCCAAACGTCGCAAAGCTATCCACATCGCGTGTAATTGATCCAACCGTATCAGGCGCAGCCACGTTCCAAGTGTCAGTAACTTCACGCACGGTAGACGTAATCGTACCAGACGCCTTGCCATTTCCGCTAAATGACCAGAAGGAATAGTAATCGGCCTTACCGTCCGTCTCTGTACCGGGTAGATAGCCGAACTGAATCCTGCTGAACTGTCGATTTCTGATAATATCTGCGATTGTTGGGTCGAGCTTATCGTAATCTGGGAAGAACTGGCCAGGTTTTTCACCCGCCACAGCCGGAATAAAGATACGCTTGCCACCAATTGTTGCCACAAACATCGAGTTATCGACTGTTACATCCTTAGCCTCAATAGACTGGCCACTACCCCAAGACCTACCAGTAATCCTCGTCCATGGGCCTTTATCATCTCCACCGCTCTTATAATAGCCGTGAAGCTCATTACCATCGGAGCCTTTTGTGCCATTTCCTAAGTAGCCGGCACAATGCGCGTCTTCATTAGCTTCCATATATTCAGAAACTGAGACTTCGCGCGTGCTCTCATGAATTCTAGGCTCACCTCTAGTGACCGAATAGCCTTTACCTTGCAGCTCTGTAATTTCTTCTTGTGTAAGCGGAACATTCTGAGTAATTTCACCAGGAATACGCTGAGCACCCTGAAGACCAAGCGCGCCTGCAATAAATGTATTCGTCGCGTCGGCATTATTCTCTCGCAACTGAACACCCAAGGATTCAAGAACACCAACTTGATCCGGACGGAATAACGAAACAATTTCTTGCGATGCAACAGACATAACACCAGCCGTAACCGCTGACCTTGTAGCCATTGATGCCACGCGTCGTCTACGAAGCTGACGGAACGCCCTATCCTTTGCACTAATATCTCTTTCAAGCATATCAGTTGCTTCACGTACTGCATTTGCAAGCTCAGCTGGGGCCATGCCTTGGCGTCTAAGCTCTGCTTTCGCCTTAGCACGCGCCACATCCATATCCATACGTTGACGTTCAATAACTTCAGTGTCACCGCTCTTGTATCTCAGAAGGTCAATCTTCCTTCTATCGCTCATCTCGACTGTAGTATCGGCAATAGCTAATGCATCCCTAATCTGGTTAGCATCACCAGACTCAAGCGCCTTATTCAAAGCATCTGTCACCTTTTCGGCTTCGTACTGATCATACTGAGTAGCTTCCATGCGCTCATCGTATCTTCTTGAGCCTGCCGTTTCGCTTTGAGCCAATCTACGAGCCTGCGTTGAACGATCGCCCGTTACACGGTTGCGCTCTTTAATGCCCGCAAACGCTCCTGCCGTCAGTGCACCTACTGCCACTGGCACTACGGCTGGCGCCATCGTTGCGCCAACAATTGCCGAGCCGCCTACGATTAAGGCATTGCGTACAGGACTTTTACCAAATTTAACAGCCAAGCTGACCGCCGTACCGGTAACTTCTGGCGGTACAAGACGTCCGATTGCACTATTCGCAATTCTATTAGTGATCTTATCCAAGGCATCACGATGCGCTTCCGTACGAACGTTGCTGCGCGCTTCGCCATTAACAAATGCAAAGCCTGCCATTACATCGTCAATACCTTTTCCATGTTCATAACGAGCGCGCGCCGCTTCGGCTACCGCGATATAGTTATCAGCCATCAACTTATCAGAATCTTCGCCGCGACCACGGAGTTCTTGCTGAATATCTGCCATCGCTTGTTCAAACTCTCTACGCGAACCGCCCTGAGCATAAACACTAACAGCCTCTCGCATCCGCATGGTTGCATCAAACATTGGACCGCTCTCGAGACTCTGACTTACACGCTCACCTCTTTCATTGGTGTAATAATGGACTACAACTTCTCTGCCATTTTCGTCTTTTTCTACGCGATAAGATTCAATCTTCTCGCCGGCGTTACTATGGATCATCTCATCTTCGTAACCCTCAACGTAGGCCGTCACGAAGCGTTCTAGGCCACTCTTTGCCGACCAATCAGCATCAGACAAACCTTCAACCTTTTCGCCTCTCTGACGCGCTCTAATCATGTCATATGCACGATGTTCATAGCGAATAATAGCACCTTCGCGGAATAAACTACCGATTAATACCCTCTGAGCTATACCTCTTAGGCCACGCCCATTCTGCAGTCTCTCGGACAGTATATGTTCCGCAATATCATGCGCAGCGGCTCGTGCATCTCTTTCACGGTCAATTCTTGCCATAACGAGTGGGTCATCAACGTCTTGCTCAACCTTTTTGTTGCGATTCAAATATTCATCATATAGATCCTGCAGCTCTTTTGCACTGAGAGATTCTAGCCATTCAAGATTCTCTTTATGCGAGTCAGCTAGCCATTTCTGGAATTCTCGTCCCTTCATCAAATTGAGCAAACGTTCACGCTCTTTATCTTCGTCGTTCTCGTTACTCTCTTTTCTGTTCTTAAACTCTTCGTACAGCTTACGTAACTCGTCATCAGACAGCCCTTCTAGGCCTTCTAGAGTTAGACCTTTCTTTGAGAGCCACTTCTGAGCTTCTCTATTAGCCAAAGCCGCCATTATCTCTTCGCGGCTCTTCTCTTTCTCTTTGCCACCTTCTGCCTTACTAGTCGACTTCATGTACTCGTCATAAAGCTTTCGCAAATCGTCGTCAGACAAAGCGTCTATGCCTTCAAGATTTAGGCCATATTTATCAGCTATCCACTTCTGAGCTTCTCTATTAGCCAAAGCCGCCATTATCTCTTCGCGGCTCTTCTCTTTCTCGGAATTATCAGTTAGAGACTCGCCACTGATACCTATACGTCTAGCCCATTCACTTGTCTTTTCGCCTGGAAGACGTGGATTCTTCTTTATTAATTCCTTCTTTTGATGATCGGACATCTTTGACCAATCCGTAGACAAGAATTCTGCTAGTGGCGGAATTCCGACGCGTTTTAGCCATTCTTCATCCGTCTCTATGGATCCATCTGGATGATTCTTTAAATATTCATCATAATCAGCTTGGTTAACGCCTTCTGGATAACCTTGGGATTTATCAACTGGACGAAAACGCGGAAAATCTAAGCTCTTCTCGCGTACTTGTTGCTCCCAAAGTAAACGCTTTTCATATATTTCATCCGACTCGCCCTTTAATCTTGGATAATAATCGCTGTTGTAGTTTTCTGGTTTTCCATCATTCTTTTCAGCTTCAGTATTATCATCATTAGACTCTTCGCTATCATCCAGAGTATCCTCTTCTCCCTTATTCTCGTCTTCTGGGGCGCCGTTTTTCTCCTCGGAATCGTCATTCTCCTGAGGGCTTTCTTCGTCCTGAGTGCCGTCTTCATCTTTAGGTTTTTCTTCAATAGGCTCCTCTTTATCTGCCGGCGTCTCACCATCATCATTAGACTTATCGTTTTCTTCGCCGCCCTCGGCCGCCACTGGTTCTTCTTCGGCCATCATCTTATTGTATTTTTCGATCAGTTGCGGAATCTTATCTGGATTATCCTTGTAATACTGCAATTCCTCTGGATCAAGGCCGTGATTTGTTATTTCGCAAATTCGCGCTAATTCTTCAGGGTCATTACGCAAACGTTCGGCAAACTCATCGTTTGGATCGCCGTCCATCGCAGCACTTTCCATCCGATCGTCTGGATTGTTACCGTCTTCAATGACTTTCAAGTCCATATATTCATTGACGAAACGGCCCAATTTATCTGGATTTTTCTTTAAATAACCAGTTAAATGCATCCAATCGCGTGGCGCCCCGTCTTCATCGACGTGCGTAACTTGTTCGCTATCCCAAGTTCCTTCTTTTATTGCATCCTCTCCACCACGCAAACGCACTAATTCAGCAACAAATTTACTGAGGTCTTCAGGATGATTTTTAAAATATTCAAGATTCTTATATTCTTCTACAAAGCGGTCAATTTGGTCTGGATTTTTCTTCAAATAACCCGTTAAGTGCATCCAATCGCGCGGCACTCCATTTGAATCAACGTGTGCTTTGAGCTCTTTATCCCAGGTTGCCCCCTCTTTTATCTTTTCTTCTCCACCACGAAGCTGAATTAAGCCGGAAACAAAATCACCTATCTCTTCAGGATGCTCTCGGTAATAGTCGGCATCTTTTGAATCACCTTCACCGTTTTCAGCCTTAAATGGAGGCCATTCCTGGTCAGACCACTCTGATCCGCCAGCGTTTTCTTCTCCAGTCTTTATCTGTTCATTATCACTCATTGGTCAACCCCCTTATTCAGCCTGTTCCTCGGTTTCCTCTTCGGCAGGCTCTTCTTCGGATGATTCTTCTTCGTTTGGTTCAGCCTCAATCACGTCCATCTTTATCGGCTCATCGTTCACCGATTGTTCTTCATCAGCATTCTCGAGCGATTCTGTGTCAACATTTGGATTTCCACCAAGATAAAGCAACCTAAATTGCAACATTGTTTCCAGCGCAACGCGTTCTAAATCAACGCCGCTCTCTCTAATAAACTCTGCGACTTGCTCATCCGTGAAATCAGGATCATCCAGCTTATCGGCTAGTTCAATCGCTTTATCCTCCGGCAAAGCGTTAATTGACGCCTTGTCGATCTGGTCGAGCAGACGATTAATCATATCCACCTTTAATTCCTGGCGCACATCGTCTTCCAGATTTAAATCTTTTTCATCAATCAGCTGATCGATGAACTGCTCAACATTATCCATTATTATTTGACCTCTCTTGAATATATTTATCCTTATGTTAATCATATCACATACCGCTCATGCTCTCAAAATGGCCTAACAGAGAGAAAAATGGTATAATCAAAAGCAATGAAAATTTTGGGCATAGAATCATCCTGCGATGAAACCGCTGCCGCCATCGTTGAAGATGGCGCCAATATTTTGTCGAACGTCGTTGTCTCTCAAATAGATATTCATTCCGAATACGGAGGCGTCATTCCCGAAATCGCCGCCCGCTCTCATATCGAAGCTATTCAGCCAGTTATCAACAAGGCCTTTAAAGACGCCAATCTCGCCATCGATGATATCGACGCCATAGCCGTCACCCATACCCCAGGTCTCGTTGGCTCCCTTCTAGTCGGCACCCTCGCCGCACGCACTCTTGCCGTCGTTCATAACAAACCATTCTACCCTACGCACCACCTCAAATCTCACATCTACGCCAATTGGCTCAGTGGTTATCAACCAGAATTTCCACTTTTAGCAGCCGTCATCAGCGGTGGCCACACCCAGATTATCTATATGGAACGCCACGATCACTTTGAAATCATTGGCACCACAAGAGATGATGCTATTGGCGAATGTTTTGATAAAGTCGCCAAAATCCTTGGCCTTCCCTACCCTGGCGGCCCATCAGTTGCAAATGTCGCCAAAAACGGCAATCCAGATAAATACCACCTCCCAATCCCTCACGTAGACGGACTAGACTTCTCATTTAGTGGCATCAAAACCGCCGTTCTCCGCGCCGTCCAAAAAGAGCTCAACCTCCCTATTACTACCCCATCACACGAGCTCAAAGATCATCTTTCAGCCGAGCAAATTGCCGATTTTGCTGCCAGTTTCCAAAAAACGGCCGTCGACATCCTCTTAAAGAAGCTCCAAACCGCCACCGAAACGCGTAAAGTAAAGTCTATCTTGCTTGCCGGTGGTGTTTCTGCAAACCAAGCCCTCAGAGATGAGCTCCAAAAACGCTTCGCCAAAGATTACCAAGTCTTCTACCCTGCCCCGCAATTCAGCACCGATAATGGCGCTATGGTCGCCTCAGCGGCCTACTACTCTATCCAAGCCGGTGACCCCTATTCTGACCCCTATCAACTAGATATTTCCCCTCGTTCCACTATCTATTAAGTTATTCAGTAATCGCAAAAAACTAGTTCAACGTTGTATAATTATTCTAATGATTACAAGTACGAGCAATTTGGCGCTACGTCGTAAAATCGCCAAATTTTCTAATACCGATGCCAGCGATTGGTATCTCTGTCTCAAGGCCCGTTATGGCATGGCCGCTGTCTATAAAGCTGTTTTTGATATCTATGGCTCAAGTGATGTCATGACCACCCCATACACCTGCATTACGTCCGTAAATCCTATCCTTGTCTCTTATCTAAAACCAATCTACGCCGACATCGCCCCCACTACCTTATCGATAACCGATGCCGAAAAACACTTAACGAAGCGCACTCGCGCCATCGTCGTTCAGCACACTCTCGGTATCATCAATCCCGAAATCAAAACCATCGCCAAGCTCTGCAAAGAAAAAAATATCCTTCTCGTAGAAGATTCCGCTCATTGCCTTGGCCGTATGGCCTTAACTTCGAAACAATCCCCTATTGCCGACATCTCCATTCATTCCTTCGGTGTCGAAAAAGTACTCCAAAATACCAAATTTGGCGGTGCCATCTATGTCAACCCTGCCCTCAAGAAGAAAGATCCAAAACTCTACGAAAAAATCGTCGACCACCTCTTAAATCTCAAAGAGGCACCAAAATCGCTCGATCTAAAAATCAGGGCTTATCGTGGCGAAAACGCCGTGCTCCAGCGCATCCCGAACCGCATGCAAAACGGTTTCCGTAATTTCCTCTTAAAAACGAAAACTTACGAGCCGGCCGTCACCCCAATGGAGCAAAACGCAAGCCAACTTCCCTCCTACGCAATCACCGAATTTGCCGCCGATGTTGCGCTTAAACACATTGGCACGCTGTCAGAAAATTATCGTCGCCGCACGGAAAACGTCAAAATTTACCAAAAATACCTCAAAAACGCCAAAGATTTCCATATCGTTTCGACCTCCGACGATCCAATGCTCGCCTTCCCTATTGTTTTTGAAGACACTCGCCGAGCTACCGATGCATATTTAGCCTTAGCATCCTCCGGATTCTTTATCCGCCGCTGGTATTCTCCTCTTCTCTACCCTGGACCAAACGATAATCGTAAATACGAGTACAACCCGAAAATGGCTCCAGTTTCGGAAGCAATGCATCCCCGCGTCCTTTGCCTACCAACAAATTTGACGACCGCACAAACCAAAAAAATCATCACGATTCTGCAACCTGTGCAAAATACTGTGCAAAACTTTTAGCAGCCTGTGGAAAACTCCCCAAAAAGCCCCACCTCTGGGGCTATTTTTGTCAAGCATTGACAGAATCTGTAAAAATAATATATTTCGCGCAGCGAAATCGAAAATTTTTTTGAAAAACCGTATTTTTTGCACAAAATTTATGATTTTTTATCGGAATCAAACGCCGAAAGATCAAAAAGTGGACGTTTTCCCTCATCCATCACTTTTTGCGCCTTTTTCAGCAATTTTTGCAACCCAATTTCGGAATTCGCAGAACCAATATGAACAGTTTTTACAACTTCCCCATTCTGTTTCCAGCAGACTTGGACACCCGTCGCGCCACTTCCAGTTTTGAACTTCCGAATAAAGGCCATAATTACCCATATTTTAACCCGTAAAACTAATTTTTGCACCACTTCCCCACAATTAACCAATTATTATTACCTCTTATGCTTAGAAACCAGTTGACTTAGCATCCCGCCCACGCTAAAATAGAATTAGCAAACGAAGTAATTGCGTTTGGGACAAGGTACGTAAGGGTAGAATCACAATTAGGAAACAATTGTCGCAAAACGTCAAGTTTCATGTGAAATATTTTGACGTTTTTTGGTTTTTCACGTGGAATTCACGTGATTTTTTGACGAAAAGAGCAGGGAACAAACAAGAAGCGAAAATGCTTGACAAACAGGGGAAAAATCATTCAAGCCATGCTATAATAACTACATGAAATTTAGTAAAACCTACGAGCCGAATCAATACGAGCCAGACGTATACGCCCTTTGGGAAAAATCCGGCGCTTTTAAACCAAGTGATGATCCAAAAAAAGATCCATACACTATCGTAATGCCACCACCTAACGCAAATGGCAATCTACATATTGGGCACGGTCTCACCATCGCTCTCGAAGACATTCTTACGCGTTATTACAGATTAAAAGGCAAAGATGCTTGGTACGTACCAGGTGCCGACCATGCCGGTTTTGAAACTTGGGTAGTTTACGAACGCAAACTCGAGGCCGAAGGCAAAACCCGCTTCGATTATTCTCGCGATGACCTCTACAACCAGGTCTGGAGCTTCGTCCACGAGCAACGCGGCAACATGGAGCTCCAACTTCGCGCCCTTGGCGCTTCCTGCGACTGGGATAGCCTCACTTTCACGCTCGACCCTAAAGTCATCGATACCGTCTATTCCACTTTCCAAAAACTCTGGAAAGATAAACTCATTTACAGAGGCGAAAAGCTCGTAAATTACTGCACGAAGCACCAAACCGCTTTCGCCGACATTGAAGTTACTCATAAAGAAGAGCAGGGCAAGCTCTGGCAAATCGCTTACCCACTCGTAAACCCAGTAAACGACATTACGGAAGTCGTAGTTTCTACCACCCGTCCAGAAACTCTCTTTGGCGATACGGCCGTCGCCGTCAACCCAAACGACAAACGCTATGAAGCACTCGTAGGCTCTCTTGTAGAATTACCTCTAACAGATCGTCAAATCCCAATCATCGCCGATGAACACGCCGATATGGAATTCGGTACAGGTGTTGTAAAAATTACACCAGCTCACGACTATGACGATTTTGAGGTTGGCCAGCGCCATAACCTCGAGAAAATCACCGTTATCGGCAACGATGGCAAAATGACCAAAGAAACTGGCTTCAATTATGAAGGTCTCACCGTTGAACAAGCTCGCACCAAAGCTCTTGAAGCTCTTAAGACTCAGGGTCTCCTCAGAGGGGAAGAGAACATCACACATTCTGTCGGTCACTGCTACAAATGCGGCACGACGATTGAGCCTCTCCTCAAGGAACAGTGGTTCGTTAACGTCGAACCTCTCGCTAAGCGCGCTATTGAAGTTCTGAAAGCAGGGAAGATCAAATTCCACCCAGCCAACAAGAAACAAGTTCTCATCCATTACCTCGAGAACATCAAAGACTGGAACATCTCCCGCCAAATCCCATGGGGCATCCCAATCCCAGCCTTCCAGAACGTCGACGACCCAACCGATTGGATTTTCGACACCCGCGTCAAGGAAACCGAGATTACCGTCAATGGCAAAACCTACAAACGCGATAATGACACCTTTGACACTTGGTTCAGCTCCGGTCAATGGCCATACATCACCACTAGCGAACATCCTAATCATTTCCCGACCTCAGTTATGGAGACCGGCGCCGACCTCCTCTTCCAATGGGTCGGCCGCATGATTATGCTCAGTCTCTACATTACCGACGACATCCCATTCAAAGATGTCTACATGCACGGCATGGTTCTCGATGAAAAAGGCCAAAAGATGTCCAAGTCCAAAGGCAACGTCATCAACCCAATTGAAATCGTCAGCAAATATGGTTCTGATGCCCTCAGGTTAGGCCTCATCGCCAGCCGTTCCGCCGGTGTCAATCAAGCCTTTAGCACAAGCAAAGTCATGGCTAGCCGCAACCTCTGTAACAAAGTCTGGAATATCTCCCGCCTCGTACAAGATATCGTCGACAACAATCCAACCGATAATGACGAAGTTGAAATCAGAAACCTAGGCGAAGATTGGATTTGCGAACAGATCAATCAAACTAACAAACAGCTTGGTAAGCTCATGGAAAATTATCGCTTCGCCGAAGCCGGCGATCTTATCTATGACCTTATCTGGAACAAATACGCCGACTGGTTCGTCGAGACCGAAAAGCTCTGGAAAAACACCAATCTTCTCAAGAGCACGCTCGAGCAACTCCTCAAGATGCTTCATCCATTTGCTCCATTTGTCACCGAAACTATCTGGCAAACCCTCAGTTGGACTGACGGCATGCTCATTAAGGAATCTTGGCCAGAACTATACGAATATGATCAAGATAAAGCCGATCAATACACCGAGCTCACCGAAATCATCACCAATATTCGCAGCCATTACCAGAATATTCCAGGCGCTAACAACTACCCAATCGCCTTCCACGACGATCCTCTGATGTACGACAACCAGCTCCTCATTCAGCACCTCACAAAGTCACCTTGCGTACCAAAAATCAACGCAGAAGATGCTGCTGGTCTCCATCTGGCTATCCACAATCATAACATCTATATCCAGATCCCGAAGAATATTCACGACAAGTATAAAGCCAACCTCGAGGATCACATCCTCAAGATGGGCCAAGAGATCATCACTCTCGAAAAACGTCTCGAGAGCCCTAACTACGTCACGAAGGCGCCAAAGGAACTCGTCGAAGAAACCCGCCGCACCCTCGCCGACAAAAAAGCTCTCCTCGAGAAAGCCAAAGCCGAGCTTGAGCTCATCTAGCAACCACGAAAAAGTCAATCGGTTCATAAACCTATTGACTTTTTTGATTGATTATTATAAAATACTACTAACACGCGCGTTTTGCACGTTTTTTCGCGCTAAAAAATTTTAAAAATGGAGGTGCACCTTATGGAGCAATACACTCACGACGGAATCATGACCACCCAAAGCATCGACGAAGTTCAAATCAGCTTCGACGGTACCCGTTACAGGGTCGATCCTGAACTCATCAAACAGCGCACAAAAGGCAGCTCACTTAATTGGGACTTCAGCACGGCCGGTTTCGGCCTGATCAGAGGCTACTTCGACTGCACAGTTCTCCCCAGTGTCCCTTGGGAATCCGCCACCAAAATCGCTGATTTAATCCGCAGCTGCTCCATCGCGACCCCCTAAGGGGGTCTTTTTTTCACCCTCTTGACTTTTTAACCCGTTTATGCTATACTCATCTTATAGTAATCAAGCAAAAACAAACATGGAAAAACTAATAGATCAGCAACAAGAAAATCCTTCTGAGCAATCCAAATGGGACATTCAGGAGCCAGAACTTCCCGCAGAGTCAGAAAGCCAGAAGAAGTCAGAACGCATCCCAAAAGAGCCAGAATTCCCAGATGACCCTGATCAATACACCGAAGAAGAGCTAAAAGCCGATCCTTCCAAACGTTTCCATGTCAATCCCGCCGATTTCCCCTTTTTCTCCCAACAAGCCGAAAAAGGTCCTCGCTGGGGCGATCCATCCGAAACTCTGCCGCTTGATTATACTTTGGGACGTTTCGTCCAATCGACCGCCGATACTATCGCAGTTCTCGCCGGCGAAGATTGTGACGAATTTAAAGACGAAGACATCCCAGCCGCTGACCATATCGTCTATCTCGACAAGTCCGCCCGTCCGGTTTGTTGGTTAGTGAACACCTTCTGGAAAGACTTTACTGATAAGCCACGCCCAAAGCACTCCTTCCTTGCCATTGATCGCCGCGAGTGGTTTGCACGTACGAATACTCCAATTGAGGCTAACGAATATATTCGCAACGAGGACGGCAGTGCTCGCCTAGCTCGTTTTAGCGATTTCCGCACCGAAAACGTCACTGACGAAGATATTGCCCGCATTCGATCCCTCTTTATTCCAGGCGGTATCGAAACCGAAGATCCAGCCGAAATTATGCAAACGCCAACTGGCTTAGAGGGGAAGAATATCACCATTGTTGATGAGGTTTCCCGTAGCGGCTCCACTTTGGCCATCTCCAAATATCTCCTTTCCCGAGCCATTCCTGAAGCCGCCAGCGTCAATGGCTATACATTCTGGGACGCCGGTGCTCAGATATCTTCAGATGGCAGCGAAAGACAAATGCGAGGCGTACCAGTTTGGTACGACCCTAAAACCCACTACGGTCGCGGCATTGGTGACGTTAACGAATCCTTCTTCGCCGAACGCCACGAACACTTCAATACGCCAAAAACTCGTGCCCAAAAATTCGGCGCAATCGTACTCGGCCAATTCATCGACCTTGGCGAAGAACCGGGCAACCGTTCACGTGAACTGGCTCGTGAAATTCGCACTATGCACAAAGAGTGGGAAGAAGATCATATCTTAATGCGAATGCCAATGCATTATGATCAAGAAAAGTGGCGAAAACACATTACAGATGACCTACATATGCCTATTCTTAGACAGGAACGCCCCGCACCAGGAAGAATGGCTCCAAAATATCCAAAAAACTCCCTCAACTACGTACGCGAAGAAATCGCCTCACGCGAACCTGTCCCTCCTCACTCATTCTAAAAAACTAAAAAAATAACTCCGTTAGTAAACAAAACATCTAACGGAGTTTTTCAATAATAGGCGGAGCCTGCGGAAAGACTTCCACGCTGTCTAAGGCGTGGTCGTCATACAGCTTGATTTCAATCTGGCGATACAGGCCGTCACCAGAGATAACCGCGCCATAAACCCAGTGCTGCCGCTGACCAAGGAGCACGTTCCGGATCACCCGAAACGCAATGCTAGATACGTTGCCCAGATCATCACTGACCGCAATCTCGACCTCATCGCCGAGCTTTCCCTTATCCAGCACGACATAATTGTCGCCAGAAACCAGGGTAAAAGCCCTCATCTTTAAGTCGTTGCGGTCAAAAACAACCCTATCCATCTTCATTACCCCCCTCCAATCAGAACAGGATCGACAACAATCGAGATTATATCATACTTCAGCTAAATAGTCAATAGCTATCAATCTTGAAACGCCAACTTTTCGCAAATACTCTGGAATTCATCTTCGCGCAAATGCAAAGTCTTACCATATTCCCAGTTTTCATCTAGCGGCATCAGATGCACATGCGCGTGCGCCACATCCGTCCCCACCACTTTATAGACAATCCTGCGGCCGGTCACCTCTTCCATATGCTTCGAAACTTTCTTCACTGTCGCCCACAAAGCATTCCAATCCTCATCCGAAAGATCATAAATCTTATCCACCTCGACTTTCGGCACCACCAAGGTATGCCCCTTAGTCTCCGGATTTATATCAAGAAACGCATAAGTTTTATCATCTTCATAAATCTTATAGGATGGGATCTCGTGATTCACTATTTTTGTAAAAATACTCGCCATAAAACTCCTTTCTCTTAATTATAACCCCCAACCTATGCTAAATTAAAAGCATGAAAGCTTTAGTTCTCGCCGACCGTCGCCCCCGAATCGATCTCGTTCAAACAATTAAAGACGAAAATATCGAAATTGTTATCTCCCTCGGCGATTTCGCCAGGGAAGATCTGCTTCCGCTCGCCGAAGTCACGCATATTCCTAAAATCGGCGTCTACGGCAACCACTGCAGCGGCAATTATATGCCCGAAATCGGCATCATGAACCTCCACTCCGCCACCTGGCAATTCCAGGGCAAAACCTTCGCCGGCCTCCAAGGCTGCGTCCGCTACAAATCCTATCCCGATGCCATCATGTTCACCCAAGAAGAAGCCTGGCAAATCCTCGAAAACTATCCCCAGGTCGACATTTTCATCACTCATTGCCCACCACGCGGCATTAACGACGAAGATGAAATCTCCCATCAAGGCTTCGACGCACTCCTTGATTACATCGACAGAAAACCGCCAAAAATCCTCTTGCACGGCCACACCTACCCAGACGAAAACAATCTTGTCCGCCAGCACGGCTCCACCCGCATCGAATACGTCTCCGGCTATCGCATCATTGACTTATAACCAAAAATATGCTATAATTATAACAACTCACAGCGAGTGGGTTAGATTTTTGACTGGGGGTGCACCTTAATGAAGAAGATTACCATTCTTATCATCGCGCTCTGTCTCAGCTTAGCGTTCATCGCCAGTGCCGAAGACATTTATGCATCCGATGATATAGTAGAAGAGGAGTTTATCGACTTTTCTTTCTGCGCAGCCGCTGTTACCCGCGAGGAATACGCCATGATCGAAACCGACTATTCCCGAGCCGAGCTCAACCTCATCCACTTCAAATACCTGGACTTTGAAGGGGAAGAGCAGGAGGGAGAAATGATCGTCAACCAGCATATCGCTTTTGACGTCCTCTTCGCCCTCGAAGACATCTTCAAAGCTGGCTATCCGCTTGAAGAACCCTATTATTTCGTTTGCGACGGTTTCGACGTTGCCTTCACCGCGCCGCCGTTCCCGGGCAAACTCGAAGACGACCCATACAACCAAATTTTCGGTCAATTCGATTTTGCCTGGAACGAAAACCAGGCCGAAGGTGCTCATCACTACACGATTGAGCACAAAATTTCCGAATGGTATCCAAATAATTTGCCCACTAACTAAAGGTGGGCAACTTTTTTATCATGTTTATGGTAAAATTAAGGTAAATAGATTAATTAAGCGAGATTTTATATGGAAAACAATCCAAACCCAGCACCAGCACCAACACCAGCACCGGCGCCAGTAGCACCGGCGCCAGCCCCGGCAGCAGAACAGCCACTCTTCGCCAATAACGGCGGTGGCGCACCAAAAAAGAGCCACACCGGCCTCATCGTTGGTATTATTCTTGGCATCATCGTAATTGCCACGGTCTTAGTCGTCCTCTTCGCCGTCATCCTTCCAAACATGAACAAGGAAGAAGACAAGGGCAAAAAAGACAGCGGCACCTCCCAACAGAAGGATCCTGAACCTGAACCAGAACCAGAACCAGAACCGGAACCGGAACCAACTCCGACCCCAACCCCAATTTCTAGAGGCAAAACCCTCGTTTGTAGCCAGACTCAAACTGGTACCGGCACCCGCACTTCCGTCAGCGCCGAATTCTCCTTCGATGAAAGCGGCACTCTTACCAAGGTCTTAGTCATCGAGGAAGACTGGAAAGAATCCGGCTTCACCGATGCTGAAATCCAGGCTGCTCAAAAGGAAACCAACACCTACTATAGCGCCGATAGGTACACCAGCTGGAATGTTCGCCGCAAAGATGCCAAGACCGTTATCCTCGAAGCCGAGCTTAAGCTCAGCGCAGAAAACATTGCCAATATTGATTCTTACGAAAAGGCAAAGGCTCAATTTGGTTCAAACGGTTACGATTGCGAATAACCATCGCTAATAGGGAAGACTCCTCGTAACGAGGAGTCTTTTTTATTATTTTTATGCTAAAATTAAGGCAATAGAATAACTAAGCGAGATTATATATGGAAAACAATCCAAACCCAGCCCCAGCACCAACACCGGCACAACCAGCACCGGCACCAGCTGAAGGGCAACCACTATTTGCACAACCAGCTGCCGCTGCGGCTCCGGCAAATGGCAGCGCAAAGAAAAGCAAAATGCCACTTATTATCGGCTGTTCCGTCGGTGGCGTACTTGTTCTCGCTGGCATCATCGTCGCTATCGTCTTCATCGCTGGCACCAAAACCCTCAAATGTACAAAAGAGTTCAAGACTGACAGCTATAAGCTAACCGATACCATTGAAGTAGTTTATAGATTCGGCAGCCTCAGTTCCGCCAAGATGATCGAAGAGAGCTGGAGCAAAGAACCGATTACCGATGAAATGCTTAAAAACGCCGAAAAGACCGACGAAGAAATCAAAGACGCAGGCTACAAGTCCTTCAAGATCTATCGCAAGGATGATAATACCGCCATTGGCGAAGCCGAATTAGATATTGACAATAAAGATCAGACAGAAGACGTTAATGACTACGACTCGGCCAAAGAGTATTTCGAAGATAATAGTTATACGTGCTCCGAATAATCTAATCGCGCTTCAAAAGACCCCCCCGCAAAGGGGGTCTTTTTTATTCTTATGCTAAAATCAAATTATGGATAAATCCAAAGAATCATTCCGCCTTACACTCTACATTATCGGCTGTATCATCGTTTCTTTGTTAATCGTCAAAATCATCATTGATATCTCCAACACCAAGATGCTCCACTGCGAAAGCTCAGTTGAAACCGAAGAGGGCATCACTAGCGAAGCAAACATCAACTTCAAGTGGAGTTACGACCGGCTTATCAAGGCTCAAACCCGACACGTCCTTAACACCACCGAAAAAATCACCACCGAGCTCCAAGATCAATTCAAGCAAGAAATCGAAAGCAATGAGCTCTACGACAGCAATACCATCGAAGATTATTGGTCTTATAAAATCGTCGCCAACTCTACTTACAAAATCGACAAACTGGGCGAATTCCTCGGCGACAGTTCTTTCGATACCGTCAAAAGCTATTTTGAAAACGAACTTCTCATGACCTGCGAAGAGAAGAACGGCGTCTAACATCTAACGAAAAACAGGCCTCACGGCCTATTTTTTAAATCTCAATCTGGCGGAAGCGAGAGGATTCGAACCTCCGAGACCTTTCGGCCCACACGATTTCGAGTCGTGCGCCTTCAACCACTCGGCCACGCTTCCACGTACCATTTTACCATAAAAACCCGATCAAAATCCTATTTCGCCCCCATAAAGTATTGACAAATAATATCGTATGTGCTATAATGCACTCATGGTCAGTCGCCCTGGGAGCAAATTTTTCCCTAAGGCCCGATGACTAAATCTTCGCGAAAGGAGGCTAGTGTTAAATGTTCACTAGCGGCTTCACTTAGCGACGCTGCACCTTTTTAAAAAATCAAGCCTTAACACCGACGTTGACCCGCCCTCGATGCTATTATGGGGCGCATGTAAGTCAGTGCTGAAAAGGTACGTGCATGAGGACAGCTATCCTCATCCTTAATCGCTTGCGGACGAATCGGTCTCTCCGATGCATTGTCGCCCGCGCGGCCTTCAAAAAGTGTTGAACTCCAAGCGGAGGGATACAACTAAAAGGGAAGCGATTTAATGCACGTAAACCCAACCCCGCCCCGCTCCACTTTATCGGAACGGGGCTTTTTCTTGCCTTACTATCTTGACTTTTTAACACGCTTATGCTATAATGACAGAGTCAGTCGCTTATTATAGCATCTGAAGCACCTAGAAAGTTTGAGGGATTTCAAATCCTTCTTTATCATATGTCGTTTTTAACCATTCGATACTTTTAAAGGAGGACTAAAATGCCTATCTCAACCGCCAACAGAGTACGCCTGGCCACGTTCGTAATCGCTCTCGTAGCGATCGTCACCGGACTGTGGCACTTCTTTTTCATTGGATTCTGCAACGGTTCCAATTTCTGCCTGATTCTGGGAATCTTGACCATGGCGGTAGGATTCGACGTAATCAAATACTTCGAGGAATACTTCCTGGCTAAGCCCAATCAGCCGAAATTCAAGGTAAAAACCGTCGTGGAATGGTTGATCAAATTCGCTGTGTTGATCGTGATGCTCAACGTCAGTAGTACTTTCAGTGCTAAGGATGTAGTCATCAAGCATGCACCAACCTTTTTAGTCGAATTTGGTTCATATTTCACCTGGTTTTGTGTCTACTCCGTCGCTCAGCTTAAGCTGAATCAGCTGTATGTCACTGCGACGGAGCAGAAATAATCCCCCAAGCGATCAAACCCCGCCCCGTGCGGGGTTTTCTCTTATTCATCTTGACTTTTTAACACGCTTATGCTATAATATAATCATCAGCTACCTATAAGGGCGTCTGACGTACATTTATAGCTGAACTCAGTTTCATATAGACCACATTCAAAAAACGAAAGGAAGCAAGTCTAATGAAAAAGTATGGAACTATTATTCTCCTCGGTGTCCTGACTTTCGTATTCGCCGTTATTGGCAATATATCCATCGAACTCTGGCTCAGTGGCAAAAATGGCGAAATCGGCCTCATCGTCGGTTTTGCCATGTTTTTCCTCTATTACGACCTTGCGGACATCCTCTGCAACAAGATGAATGAATGCAAAAGAATTAAGACCGGAAAAGCACTGGCACTCAACCTGATGTTTCGGTCACTCTTCTTCAGCGCCTGCTTCATGATGCTATACCTCAAAGCCCATACCAATTTCTTAATCTTCTCCATCATGGCCACATTCTGCTATTTCTTCGGCCATGAAGTGACCTATTATTTCACTCGTCGCCTCGCGTTGAGTGAAAACTGAAATTCAGCAAAAAAAGAACCCCCGCTCCTAACCGTGCGGGGTTTTCTCATGAGTTTTTGGCTATCTCGTCCCAGCCGGTTGGCTGTTCAATATCCGCTTCTAGTTCATCGTCACGTTCGTCAAAATTATAGCCGTCGTCGTGATTTGTTCCGTCTTTAGCAACCAATGAATTGCTATATCCGTCAGGGAGCTCCAAATTCCACGTTGGTTTAGTATGTGGTAGGTATCTATTTCCTTCGCCAGTCGTCTTTTTCATCTTACTTATATCTTACCACACTCTAAAAATATTACTGTTTATGCTAAACTAAAAGTAATGTATAACAATTCATATTATCGCCAACCGACCGGCTCAATGGTCCAGCCATCTAGCCCATATCTTAGTCAGGCCTGGCAAAATCAACAGCAGCCAAAGAAGCCACGCCGCTGGATTCTTCCTGTTGTCTTTGGTCTCATGGTTCTTGTCATTGTTCTTATCGTCATCGCCGTTACCACTCAGCAACCAACTCAACCTATAGAAGATCAGCCGCACGAAGAATACGGCAGAGAAGTAGAAGATACGGCCACTGATGCTACCGACTTAAACGCCTACTTCAGTCAACTCGTCGATGATCCAGATTATCAGCCAGAATATATCTCCAAAGAGCCTGCATACTATTACCCGCCGATTAATTTCTCCTGTGATGAACTCGAAGAAGTTCCAAAAATGAATCTCGAACTCTTAAACATCTACCTTGACTACGGCTATGTCGTCGTCCTTCAAGGCCGGGGAAGTGCTCCATTTACACGCGATGGCAACAGAGTTCTCGTTTACAGCGGTTCATTCCAAAATTCACGCTATCAAACCATTAATCTTGTTTGCCCTTATTCAGCCGATGCCGCCATCAACCCTGTGATCTTTAGCGGCAGTGATATCTTCAATAATCTCACTCATGACAAGCAATACTACGTTTGGATCGATCCAACTAAGAACTCCCGGGAGGAATAACGGATGGAAAACTTATTCTTTAATGCACTATCATTCCTCGGCGCCGATAAAGTTCAAATTGACACGCTTCTTTTCGGCACCCTTGAAGATGACTGCCATGGCACCATCATGCTCAAGATGGTTATTATTATCGCTAACTTCCTTTTAGGTGGTATTGTCCTGGCCGGCACTATCGGTATCATTGTTAGTGGCATTCAAATCATCACCGCCCGCGACAACGCCGGTCAGTTAACCAAAGCCAAACAACGCCTCATCGATATCGTCATCGGCCTCGTTGCCTTTTCCTTCATGTATGTCATCCTCAACTTCGTTATCCCAGGCGGCGTCACTCTCGATAGTGAAGCTCTCAGTAGTAGCGAAACCTGTCCAGAGGTGGCCGACCTCCCACCAGCCCCATTAGACCCTGTCGGTGGCGATCCTACCACTCCTGGTACCCCAACCACACCTGGTGCACCTAGCGCTAATGGCTGCTCCGGCAACACCGTCGAGCGCGATGGCTACTGCTGGGTCAAGACCCAAATCATGGCCTACGACTATGTCAAAGATGCCTGCAAAAAATATCATACTTGCCAGTCTCACAAATCAAAAGAGTGGGGCAGTTCATGCGCCATGATTTCCAACATGAATGCTGGCGAAATGATCACCGGTAACCGCAAAGTCCACGAATCTATTACTAGTACCGGCGCTAGGTTCAGTACTAAAACTATCGACGCACCAGAAGGTGAAGACAATGTCAGTATGCTCCTCTGTAACGGCAGCCTCAGTCGACCGACCACTAAGCCTGGAGCACGCGCTATTAACCGTATCGCTATGAAGCGCGCCGTTAAATATATCATCGAACGCCTCGAATCTGGCCACCTCCTTGGTATCGCAGTCGGCGCAAAAAACCGTGGCACTTGGTCTAGTAACAATAGCACTAATTACAGTCGTCACTTTGTTACGCTTGTGGCCTATCCAAAAGAAATCAACTCTTCAAACGTCGACAGCGTCCAAATCGAATTCGAAAGCGGCAACTGTCTCAACGGCGGGAAAGGCCACCATGAACCATATGATCAGCCAGTTATTACTCTCAACGGTAAAGAAATTAAATTCCAGTACGTCGACCCGTGGGGTGCAACCCTAGGCACCACCAGCACCTCCGGCAAGCGCATCTGGCGCCTCCACTACAACACTAACGGTTGGTATTTCTACCAATACAATAACTAGAAGTTTTCTGTCGCTAATACTTCGCCATCTTCGTTATAGATGGTAGCATCGGCGTTTGCTAAAAAATATGTCTTAAAATCTGGCGCATCGAGCGTATAGCCGGCTTCTTCTGCCCAGTCAAACTCCGCAATAATCGCCTTTTTGGCCTCAATATTTTCGCTATCATCGACTAATTCACAGTTGATTCGAATCCAATCCGTCCCATCGTAGGCAACAATGCATACGTGATTATTCTCAGCGATCTGTTTTGCAACGTTTTTCTGCGCATTTGTCAATACGTAGATCTTTCCATTAAATAGTACCGGGTCACCAAACGGTCGGCAGCTCGGTTTATCACCGCTAATGGTTGATACAAAATTAAAATGTGTGCGGTTTTTCAAAAAATCAAATGTCTTTTCCATATTTTTATCTTAACATGAAAAAACCACGTCCCCGAAAGGGCGTGGCCTTTTTGTTAATCTGCGAGATAGTCGTGTCCGACACGAATGTTGTCGTCGGTTTTGTAGGGATCACCATTTCCGGCCGCAATTACGCAGCCACCACCGCAATATTTCAGCATCCAGCAGTTTATGCATTTTTCGTCCAGATGAAGATAGTTCCGGAACGCTGTCAGCGTCGGGTTCTGCATGAAATCGCCAAACTGTGCCGGCGTCTTGATATTGAGCATATTGCCAAGTATCCGTTCGCTCAGCGCGCATCTCTGAATACCGCCGTCCTGCACCACAGATAACACTCCGCCCGGACGACCCCACTGACAGCCACCTTTATGCAGCATGTAGCGGTATTCTTCCGGTACTGCACACCAGGGAAATGCATCCACGGTGTCCAGCTTGGTTTCAAAACCCAGTTCTTCATTGATGCGTTCAATTATCCTCAGCGCATTCACCAGCAGATCTTTCGATACCTTCCAGCGTTCATAATTCTCATGCGCTCGACCGGTTGGAGCAATCCGCTGCACCATAAAATAGTCCAGATTCGGATCCATATGCAGCTCGTCAATCACGCCCCGCATCATTTCTTCGAGATGCTCAAGCGTACCTGGCACAAAGTTCAGTACAATTGCCACCGGCTGGTCTTCGCGACGCGCGGCCATAAATCTCCGCAGCTGCTCCATACCATGCCGGTAAGCACCCTGATTCCCATTGAAGGCATCATGAGTATCGCCTATCCCGTGCAGAGTAAAGTCCAGCTCACTGACGTAGGGAACAATGCTCTCAATCGGCATAATCTCGCCGTTCTGACGATAATCGTGCGTGTTCGACAGCACGGCAATATCCATGCCTCTCAGTTCTTTGGCATAGCGCAACAGCTCTACCAAATCAGGATGCTCACACGGATCGCCGCCCACAAACACCAGGTTCTTTGCCTTTGCCGCCACTCTGATATTCCGAATTATTTTCTTCAGAACTTCCGTATCGCCAAAGCGGGGAAGTTCTCTGAACAATTGGTTGCTGCCTCCACACGTATCGACGTAGCAGTAGGCACAACGGCCACTGCACTGTTTCGTGATGTGCAAGTCAACCTCGTTCACAGAATAGTCGAGTCTTACCTTGACTTTGGCTCCCGCCATTGTTATCCCCCTTTCAAAAGGACAAAAATATATTTTAAGTTACCACGAATGACTAACTCGCATTTATAATTACATCACAAAAAGCTCAAAAAGTCAATTATTACCCCTGTTAGCCACTACCTCAGCGCAAAAACAACCTCTGGATAAATCGAAAAACCGAGCGACAATACTAAGAGTATCACTACACTTAACTCTACTATCCACAGCACTCGGTGGATCGGTCTTTTCCGATTTATCAGGGATAATATCAAGAGTATGACCGAGATCGCAAGCTCAACCCCATAAATAATCCATTCAAACATTAACCCGTATGTACACCCAAGACTATAATTACTCGTGCACTTAAAAAGCGACGTTATGGCTACAACAAATGAAATCAATGCCCCCGGCGCCAGCAGTATCATCAAAAACGACCCGACATACGCCGATGTTGTACCTTTTTCCGGCTTTGGAATCGTCAACCCATCGTTTGGTTGCTGTTGTTCTTCCATACCCCCATCATACCATAACCGTTTTCATAAGATATTTTCTTGTTGCCTCGCGCGCCTATCGGGCAATCAAAACAAAAATATTTCGTAGAAAAAATCGCCTAGGTTGGTATTTTCTCTCTTTGAAGCGCGCCTCATGGGCGAGCGAGAAGAGAAAAATGCCAAGATAGACGATTTTATCACGAAATATGGTATGCCCGATACGATTCGAACGTACGACCTTCAGCTCCGCAAGCTGACGCTCTATCCAACTGAGCTACGGGCACATATGTGGATAGTATTCACTAGGGTGAATACTTGTCCACCGTCAAAGATTAAAAGATCATCGCCTTCCCCTGGGGGCGCGATAGCACCTATTATAGCACATTTTTTCAAGAGATGGTATACTATTTTCATCATGGCAGACCCTAAGAAGAAATCCGGCATCAAACCAAAAATCCAAAAAGCCAAAGCGAAATTCTTCGCAACTTATTATAGTGATCCTGCAAAGGACATCAAAATCATTGCCGTTACCGGTGACAATGGTCGCGATGCAACCGCGCACTATCTCCATAATATCCTTCTGACTCGTGACGATAAAACTGGTCTTATTATCGACCCAAAAACGACTTCCGAGCTCTATAAGCAGCTCTACAAAATCTGGCGCACTGGTGCCGATCATGCCGTTATTTCCGTCGATAGCGCCGGTCTTGCTAACCATCTTTTCTACGGTCTTCCAATTTATGTTGCCGTCATGACGAACACTTCTGAGCCTCGCTCTATTGCTAGCGTTATTACCGTCCCAACTTCTGAAGCTCAAGCCATTCTTTTCAACACGCAGCCATCCTTTAGCGTACTTAACCGCGACGATCCAAACTATGATTTGTTTGCCCAGTATCCTGCCAAGACTGCCGTTCTAACTTATGGCCACGATACCTTCTGTGATCTCTGTATTAATCGTTTCAAGCTCTACAAGCAGGGCACCGAAGCCAACATTACCTACAGCGGCACCAAATTTGATGTTGCCACCTACGTTACTGGCGAACAGGCCACCCATTACATGGCCGCTGCCGCCTTAGCCGCTCTCGCCCTCGACTTCCCGAAAGAATCCATCGTCGACGGCATCGCTGATTACGAACCAAAACAATAAGGAATATATGATTAATCAAAAACTACTAGTTTCTGGTGCCGACTATTTTGCGGATACTTATGAAATCAACCCATACTATACCCAAAAAAGCATCGACGTCGAAAAAGCCAAAGCCGAACACGCTGCTATTTTGGATTGCTTCCGCGAAGCTGGCATTGAACTCATCAAAGTCGACCCGCCAAAAGATTGCCAAGACGGTGTCTATACAGCCAACTGGGCCCTCGTTAAAGACGGCGTCGCCATTATGTCTCGCTTACCAGAAGCTCGTAAAGCTGAGGAGCCATATGCTAAAGCTCAACTCGAACAACTCGGTATCAAAACCATCGCAGTTCCAGATAATCATCTCTTTTCCGGTCAGGGCGACTCACTAATTTGCGGCAAATACCTCTTTGCCGGTCGTGGTTACCGCTCTGATCCTGAATCTCAACAATTCGCCGCCAAAACGCTCGGCCTCGAACTCATTCAGGTTCACGCCAAGCCACAACTTAACGACGACGGCACCGAGCACATCAATCCGTTTACCAACCATGCCGACAGTTTCTGGTACGATATCGACCTTGCTATCTCTGTTATTGACGAACATACTATCGCCTATTGCAGGGAAGCGCTCGATGAAGCATCCCAACAAAAAATCGACGCCCTCACAGACATCGATAAAATCGTCGTCGACTACGACGAATGCACGAAAGGCTTCGCCAACAACCTCGTCAGCACTGGTAAACATGTCATTATGTCTAACCACGCCCCTCAGCTCCAAGCCGAGCTCGAAAAACGTGGCCTCATCTGTCTTACTCCAGACGTCACTGAGCTCAAAAAAGGCGGCGGCTACATTCGCTGCGTTAGCCTTTGGCTTTCATAAAGCAACAAAAAGCCCCGCACCACTCTCGGCGCGGGGATTTTTTGTGAGGAAGTTGTTACTCGGCTTCAGTCTTCGCGCGTTCTTTCGCGAACAGCTCGTCATATCTCTCCAGCAGCCTTCCTGCTCCATTGCCATCTGTTTTCAACATACCCAGATTTCTCATCGTACAGATAAACAGATACAGTTCCGGAAGCGTCAGACTAGCACGCTTCGGGTGCAGCACGCAGCGATCAAGCTCGCCCGTTTCGTCCCATTCCACTGTTGCGTTTAAAAGAAGCGACTCGTGACCGGTAAACTCCATGTTATGCACAAACACTTCCTTCAGCATCGCGTAGTTCGTACACCGGGGCTCCAGCTTCTTATCTCTGTGCTCCATCATCAGGGCACCAATCGACTCATTCATCCGGTCGTTCAGGATATAATAGTGCTCATCCTCGGTCATGCCGATTACAGCGATGTTCGCATACTGCGCCGGATTCCAAACGCAATGGTCCGTTAGTCTTGCGACATTTTCCAGATAATCCTCCAGTGTATAGTTTTTCTTCGCACCTGCCGTATACGAATAGACGACGTCCGAAATCTTCAAAAGCTCCTCACTCACAAAGAACACCCCCGCATTCAAAATTTACCCGCAGTCCAAAACTACGGGCAGATATTTATATTATAGCACACTTTGGCTAAAAAGTCAATCTCAAACCTGTTTCACTACCACCGAAACGCCGTTCGGCACCACCGTTATCGTAGCGTCTTCGCCCTTCAGTGCCCGCGCCTGCGCAATCGCATCATTTAAGTTTTCCGCATAACCTACATGCATCTTTAGCAGCGCATCTTTCATCTCCGGACGCGTCACAAAAATCACTTTATAGTTCGCTATAATCCGCGCCATAATCTGACTCTCCCATTGCGCCGGAATCGTTTCCGTCATTGGCGTATGCGCAAATTTCTCAAATAGAGCAGAGAAGTCTTCGCAATCACACATCGTTTTATAAAACTCATCACTGCCAATGCCATCGGCCAATTCTGCACACATAATCAACACAGCCCCCTCTTTTGCCGTCGCCTCTGCCGCCGTTAATCCTTTAACACACTGGTAAACATTCTGATCAAGCGGTGCGCCATTATTGCTCGTAATCACGATATCCGCCGGCGCAGCTGGGACTTCGCAGAAACCACGTAGGAAATTCACCCCTGCTTCATGCGCCTTCTCAAAATTACCCGCAAAAGCTGCCACCACGTTCTTTTCGCCATCAAGCACCACATTCACTATATATGCTAAGCGTGCCATCCGCGCACCCGCCACCATATCCGCATGAATCGGATTATCTTCTAGCACACCCGTTCGTGCCTGTGGTGCCGCAATAAACTCACCGCAATGGTTTGCGAGCACTGACTCTCTCGCTGCTACTCCAGGCAGTACGCTCTTGCGTCCCCCAGAATAACCCGCAAAGAAATGCGGCTCAATAAAGCCTTCAGCAATCAGTAAATCTGTCTCGACTGCCAAACGGTCTACTATCATCTTCGCGCCAGACGGCAACACGCCCAATTCTACGTTTTTAGCTGGATCAAATGCGTCATGGATTTCAATCTTATAATTATCAACAATCTCGTCGCCAAGCTTCTCGCGCAGCTCTTCCACGGAAGTCGCTCGATGCAAACCCGTCGCCACCAAAAACGTAATCTCCATTTCTGGATTCGCCGTCTTCAGTTCTTCAATCATCTTCGGCAAAATCGCTTTGCTCGGCACCGGTCGCGTATGGTCTGAAATAATAATCGTGCAGCGCTGCTTGCCAATTGCTATCATCCGCAAAGTATCCGAACCGATCGGATTTGCCATCGCATCCACTACAATCTCGGCAGCACTCTTATCCTCATGCATCTCGTCCACGAGTGATTGCAATATTGCGTCAAAATCACCGTCGTAACTCAAGAATCCTTTACCGTACGGAATTCTCATTTCTTTTTCAACTTCTTTAACGCTTTTTTAATCTCGTCTAGCTCGTAATAATCATGTGGACCATCCGCACGCTCAATCGTTTTCTCATTGCCTTTACCAAGGAAGAGCACCGTATCACCGCGCTTCGCCATCTTGCAAGCCTCATAAATCGCCTCTGGACGATTAGCATACATAAACAAGCTTTCGCCGTCTTTCTTGCCGTATTCGCGTGCACCCTCCGCAATCTGCTCACGGATTTCTTCGCCTGGAGTATCGCGATCATCTTCTTCTGTCAAAATCACGATATCTGCGTATTTACCCGCAATCTCACCCTGCGGCTTACGCTTAGATGGGTCTCTACGACCGCCCGCAGAACCAAATAATACAATCAGACGCCCTGAAGTCGCCTTTTTCATGTCTGGCAGCAACTTCTCGAATGCATCCGGTGTATGTGCATAGTCCATGATCGCCGAGAAGCTCTGACCTTCGTCAATTTTCACCATCCGGCCTTCTACTTCGGTCAGCGCAAAGATACCATCTGCTATTTCTTTATCGGTCAGACCTAAACGTTTACCTACCGCCACGCAGGCCAGGGAATTGGATACATTGAACTGTCCCGCAATCTGCGTTTTTATCTTCAAGCCTTCTGCTGGAATATCATATTCCACACCGTCCGGCTTCAGCTTCACATTTTCAGCCTTTAGACGACCTTTCTTAATGCCATAAGTCGTGTACTCTTTAATATCGTATTCAAAATACTTCGCCGAAGGATCATCCGCATTAATTACGCCGTATTTCGCCTGCTTGAACAGTTTGCGTTTTGCATCGCGATAACGCTCGAACGTTTTGTGATAATCCAAATGCTCATGCGTCACGTTTGTCAGCACTGCAATGTCTATTGGCACGCCTAAATCACGATGCTGCGCCAATGCATGGCTGGTTAATTCCAGTACCAAATATTCTGCGCCCGCTTCACGAATCTTCTTAATGCGTTCGTTCAGGAGCTTACAGTCAACCGTTGTCATATGCTCCATCTGTTCATGAATCTCGTCTACGCCCCAACCGACCGTCGTCATTACGCCAGTTTTATGGCCGGCTTCATTCAACATCTTCCAAACCATAAAGGAAGTTGTCGTCTTGCCATTTGTGCCCGTAATGCCAATCACGGTCATTTTCTTGGCAGGGAAGCCGTAACGCGCCCCCCAAAACGCCGCCTTACCAATGTGGTAAGGAATTACTAAACTATCATAAAATGGAATTTTCTCTTTTATACCCATACCTTAATGATACCCCAACCAACCTAAAAGCGCACTTTTCGTCTATAATAAGCTTATGGTAAAAACACCAAAAACTCCCGCAAATCAGCCCGTCGATAAAATTGGCCGTCGCAATACCATCATCATTCTTATCTGTATTTTCCTAATTTTTGGTGTATTACTCTGGATCTTAATCTATCCGTTCATTCGTCCTAATTTTGATCGCGCTTATCGCACCAAAGCCGGCATCCTTACACCAACTCAGATTGAAACTATCGGCAGTCAACCTATTCAGGGCGACGGCTGGTCTGGCTTCGTTCGTTACCGCGCCAAATACACCGTTTGGGGCCTCGTCATGAATAATACCAGCTACAATAGCGATTCTCTGTATGACAAAATGTCTCCTCTAGACATTGGTCTAGCGTGGGGCGAAATGGCCGAGAATAACCATCTCATCAAATGGGTCCGTGGCTATCGCCATGTCACTGCCTCCATAAATGCATATTCGGGAATGTTTATCCGCCAAGACGACGAAAAACTATTCAAACAATATTCCAACAACCACCTAATCTTTACCGATCCTGAGCTCCTCAAAAAAGCTCAGGGACTTCAGCTTGGAGATTACGTCAAAATCCAAGGCTACCTCGTCGACGCCGAGGCGCACAAATCCAATGAGCCAGCCATAAAATACAATCTTTATACCAGCCTCACGCGAGACGACGAAGGGGAAGACTCCCGCGAAGTCATCCTCGTTACTAAACTCGAAATTCTAGATTAGTTAGTTGCCGCTACGCCTTCGTAGACAGTACCCATGAACCATACTTCACCTGTTTCCTTATCACGAATCAGATACAAGAATGGTTTATCAAATATCATATCAATCTCTACTGTTGGCACATCGAAGGAATACTCGAATCCAGTATCCATTGCGCTGCCTACACCGATAATCGTAGTTGCGGCCGCTGCTTTTACGCCAAAGTTCGTGAACTGAATCTTTGCCGCATGCTTAATACTACCCACCGAAACATTATCGTCGGCCGACTTTAACATCTTTGAAAGATCAGCATCTTCTCGGAATACTTTTTCAACACCAAGTTTCTTAAACTCATCTACAAGATCAACATCTTCATCGAAATCAAACTCTGGCACGCTACCAATTACTTTCGTAACTTCACCTTCTTCAAAGTTCTCATTCTTGATGTCTTTCAAGCTTTCAATCAACTCCGAAATCTCTTTTGCGCTTATATCGCTTATAAACTCACTCAACGACTCCTGAGTCGGCATAATCCCCACATACTGTAGCTGTGTGCCATCATATTCCTTAAAATCTTTCGCAAATACTTTTACAGTGTCATCGAAATACATCTTAAAGGTTGTCGAAGAATCTGATTTGCCGAAGTTGTTGTTTATATCACTGACGTATTTATCGATATATTCATCAATATCATCAGCACCAGCTAAGCTACATTCATATTCGTAATGACGTTCCGCCACGCACTTATCATAGGCGTCTCTCACTGTGCTGCGTACTTTTTCTTCACCGATTACCTTAATCAAATCGTAATTGTTAATTGCTGCCCCGAACTCCATCGCGAGCGTTTCTTTGCCGTTAAATTCAATTGAGTCGCGCCATTCGCTGTCATAAAGACCCACCTGGGCACCAAACTTTTCGTGGATAAAGCCACCGTTATAATTGCCATTATCCTTACAATCCTTGTACTTGTTGGCTGCGCATTGAATCATGTTGTCCCACTCCATATCAATTGCGACCGTATTTCCAATTACAAACATCGCACCATTCAGGTCACTATCCGACAAAATCTTTGGAATCAAGTTAAGCGTATTAGTATAAACCCAGTCATTAATTGTTGCAGCGTTATTAAACGGATCATAAATCGTTGCAGTATTATATCTATCTTTAATTGCATCCGTATAGGATTTCTTAATGTGGTCTTTGAAATCGTCTCTTACGAAGAATGCATTCGCAACCGATAAGTGCTCGCTATTTGTGTAATTCTTCGGTTTATAGTCGCCAATTACGTCGACCATTTCCTGCATCGTGCTGCCATCGGTGGCATCCATCAAAATCGACATCGCAATCTTAATCGACATAGGGCTATAGACAATATTCTTATCACCCTTAAAGTTCTTCAAGAGCTTTACGTCAAAATCCGATAGGCCATCAACTTTGCTTGGTGGTAAATCGCCCCGATTATTGTTGCCGCCACCACCTGAATTACCACCATTTAATGCGCCACTCAGGGCAAAATAAATGCTACCGCCAATCAAGAGCAGTAATGCAATCGCAATCGCAACAAATAATCCAGTCTTATTACTCTTTTTCTTTTCTTCCGCCGGTTTGACTGGGAAAGTGCTGTTAGCTTGCGTACTATCCACTGGTGCATTCACGCCTTCTACTACAATTGGTGCATCTTCAGCCGGTTTTTCGTCTTCGGTAGGTGTTTCCTCGACAGGAGCATCTTCGATCGGTTCATCCTCAGCCCGTTCGTCTTCCGTCGTTTCTTCCTCAACTGGTTTTTCCTCAGCCAACTCATCGTTAGTAGGTTCTTCCTCTTCGACCGGTTTTTCTTCCTCAACCGGCATCTCATCTTCAGCTGGAGTTTCTCCGTCGGTAAACTCTTCGTCCTGAGCTGGTTCTTCTTCGGTGGTAACATCCTCAATGTCAGCCGCTAGGGTGGTTTCTTCGCTAGCTTCCGCCGCATCGGCTGCTTCCGCAGCTTTTTCTTCTTCGGTAGTTTCTTCGGTGGTTTCTTCAGCTTCTTCGGCTTTTTCTTCTTCCTCTAAAGCTTCGAGCTCGGAATCAAGCTCACTCTCGGTGGTTTCATCTTCGGTAGGTTTTGGCTTTTCGGCCTTTTCCGCGGGGTCATCCTCAGGAGCTGGTAAATCTCCCTCAATCAACTCTGTATCATCCGTCGGCAAATCAGTACTCTCGTCACCCGGACTTTCAATATCCGCGCTCACGAGCTCCATATCTTTTTCGCTTACTTCAAGTTCGAATTCGGATTTATTACCACCGTCATCCATAAAAACCACCTACCTTTCTTTATCTATTATTATACCGCATATGTATATTTTTTCCTAATAATCTCTAATAAACCACTAGTATTTAGCACTCGACGCTTGACAGTGCTAATACACCATACTAAACTAGAAATATACCAAAATATTAGGAGGAAAACATGGCAATTAAACCTCTCGCTGATCGTGTCGTCGCTAAGAAAGACGCCGCCGTCGAACAAACCGCATCCGGCATTTTACTTGGTGAAGCAAAAGAGAAGCAGAATACCGCAGTTGTCGAATCCATCGGCCCAGATGTGAAGAACGTCAAAAAAGGCGATCGCATCCTTTACCGTGAATACTCAGCTACCGAAGTTAAGTTAGATAGCAAAGACTATCTCATTATCAAAGAAGAAGATATTTTAGCAACTTTATAAACTAAATCATCTATTCTCGCTCGCGAGCAGTTTTATGTTCTTATGAAGAACGCACGCAGCCCACGGGCGAGTAAGCAAGTGGCCCTGTGACGACAGGCGCCACGCAGCGTGTTCTGAATAAGAATGTAAAACTGCTCACAAGTGAGCATAAAGGAGAAATATGGCAAAAAAAGTATTTTATGATGCTGAAGCCCGTGAGAAAATTCTTGGCGGCGCCAAAGCACTCTACGACGCCGTAAAGGTCACCTTTGGTCCAAAAGGCCGCAACGTAGTTATCGAAAAAAGCTACGGTGCCCCAACTATCACCCATGATGGCGTAACCGTCGCCGAAGCAATTGATCTTGGCAACAATGACGACGAAACTCTTGGCTACCAACTCGGCGCCAAACTCATCAAGTCTGCTGCTCAAAAACTTAACAAAGTCGCCGGTGATGGCACCACTACTGTGACAGTCCTTACCTACAACATTATCGCTGAGGCAAACAAACTCATCGCAGCTGGTCACAATCCTATGGACCTTCGTAAAGGCATCGAGGCCGCTGGCGCTGAAATCGTCAAAGGCATCGACAAGATGGCCGAAAAAATCGACGGTGATAGCCAAAAAATCGCCGAAGTCGCCACTATTTCTGCTGGCGATGCTGAAATCGGCAAGCTCATTGCTGACGTCATTGAAAAAATCGGCAAAGATGGCGTTGTTACCGTAGAACAAGGTCAGGGCCTCGAAATGCAATCCGAAATTACCGAAGGCTTCACTTATGATAAAGGTTTCGCTTCCGCTTTCTTCGTGACCGATGCTAACCGCCAAGAAGCTACTTTTGATAAACCTGACATCTTGATTACCGATAAAAAGATCACTGCCGTCAACGATATCGTGCCATTCCTTGAAAAGATGGCCCAAACTGGCCGCAAAGACCTCGTCATTATCGCCGAGGAAGTTGAAGGCGAAGCTCTTAGCGTACTCGTCCTCAACAAGCTTAAAGGCGTCTTCAATACTCTCGTATTGAAAGCTCCAGCCTTTGGTGATCGCCGCAAGGAAATTATGGAAGATATCGCCACCCTCACCGGTGCTACCGTCGTATCAGCCGACAAAGGCATGAGCCTCGAGACGTCTGGTCTTGAAGTCCTCGGTTCCGCCCACAAGATTATCGCTACTAAAGATGAAACCACCATCATCAAAGGTGCCGGCAAAGCCGCCGATATTAAAGCTCGTATTGCTCAAATCGAAGCCCACGCCGAAGCATCCAATTCCGAATACGAAAAAGGCGAACTCAATAAACGTGCTGCCGCCCTCAAGGGTCGCGTCGCGGTTATTAAAGTCGGTGGTGCAACCGAAACCGAAATCGATGAGAAGAAATATCGCGTCGATGATGCTGTTGCCGCAACTAAAGCCGCCCTCGATGAAGGTATCGTTCCTGGCGGTGGCGTCACGCTCGTAAATCTTAGCAAGAAGCTCAAAGATGATAATGCCGGCGCAACCATCTTAAAGAATGCCCTTAAGGCTCCGTTCATCCAAATCACCGAGAATGCAGGCCTCAACAGCCAAGCACTCCTTGCCCAAGTTGAAACCGCCAAAGATGGCCAGGGCGTAAACGTCATGGCACCAGAGAAGGGAATTATCGACCTCAAGAAAGCCGGCGTCATCGATCCAGCCCGCGTCACTCGCGAAGCTGTTCAGAATGCCGTCAGCATTGCAGCCACCACTATTACGATGGGTGCTTTGATTGTCGACCTTCCAGAAAAAGACAATGCCGCAGCCGCCGGTGCTGGCATGGGTGGAATGTATTAAAAACATCTCCTAATCAAATCTCACACACTGAAATGCCCCTACCAAAAGGGGCATTTTTATGTTATAATAATAAAGCTCAACTGATTGAGCGTTCTTTTGTGAGAGGAAAGGAGATTGGGGAATGAAAATTGCGTCGTCCATCCGTGAGTATCTTAAAACAAAGAGAAAACGTCAAGAAGATCTGCTATATAATCGCAAAGTGTGCCCATATTGCAAGGGTACCCGCATCGACATCGATCATCCCAACAACTATTACACCCAACAAAATCGTGCATGCAGTGTCTGCAATGGCACTGGATTCGTTCCTACCAATTAAACACCTTCTCATCAAATCCGCCCCTCCCAGGGCGGGTTTTTCTATCTCTGTTGCTAATCCGTTATAATAACAGCACGCACCTTAACACTATAGAAGGAGTGTGATCATTTTGTCTCCACCCAAAGGCTCCGATGACCCCGGTTTTCTCAGTGTCACTTCTGAGCATATTGACATCTTGGGACTATTTACGCCGCTCAACCAACAAATCGAAATGCAAAAATGGCTCTCATCGCCAGGGAAGATCTATAATCCCCAGTTTATCTACGATGAATCGATCATTCGCGCAAACCTGAATCAAGCCAAACAACTCCTTCTCGAACTTTAATTCAAAGCCACCTCCATGGGTGGCTTGACTTTTACCCAATAGTTATTGCATAATAATACTATTGGGCCACAGAAGTCAAATGCCCCAATGATCTTTCATGTATAGGAAGGAGCAGCATATGGATATAATCCTTTTTATCGTTGGCACCATCGTTATAGCCGTTGGCTCGGTCGGTATTTGTATGAAAGCCCTCAAGGGCGGCAAAAAAATCCCGAAGTCGTGCGATATGGGGTATTCAATCGTCAATAAAGTCGTCACTCGCGCCCCAACCAACGACCCCAAACCGCTAATTGACCCCGAATCGCTAATTGACCCCTTCCAATAATCAAAAAGCCCCGCCTTTTCCAAGACGGGGTTTCTCATGCCAATAAAAACACCCCCGCGAGACATTACGGGGGTGCGCTTTCTTGGGGTACACGAGCCAAGAAAGCAGTCACGAAGGAGATGTAATCCCTACCATTTTAGCGGCAAAACGGCAGGGAAATAGTAACATTGAAACTTACCAGGCTTCACCATTTTCCAGCAGGTCAACGAACTGGCAAATCGCTTCGCCGTCGCTCACGCCGTAATCGGTCAGCAGCCACTCATCTTCGTAGACAGCCGCATTGCATCCAGTATTGTAGTTGGTTACAAACATCAGGCTGTACTCCGAACACTTGTGCTTCTTCTGGCACCGACCACATGCCGATGCGACCTGTGGTGCAGATGTCCGCGCCACCATGAAGCAGCATCTCTTCTCGCCAGTTTCATTCTTGACAGTCACAGTATAGATACAACGTCCAGTTTTCAGCAATACTCTCTTGCTGGTCTTCAGCCGAATCCATCCGGTACATTTCAGTTCACGATCCAACTGCTTCAGCGCGTCCAGTGAAAATTGGCCGATTCTCTTGCAGGCATTATCAATTGCCTTTTTCTTGCAGCAGGGATCAGGTTCAGGCTGGCAGGGCGGCGGCGCACAGGGATCAGGAACACAGCCAGGCTGATATTCCACCGTTGTCAGCTCATACCATCCATAGGTAGTAGTAATCGTCGTCGTTTCCGTGCACTGAGGCGAGAGAACCATCCAGGTCTCCGAATAGCCTCCACCGCAACCATCCGCCATAGCAGCGACAGGCAGGATTCCGATACACAGAACAGCCACGATAATCGCCAGGATACGTTTCATTGCACTTTTCCTCCTCTTGTAAAGTACGGGGCACCATCATGGGGTACCCAAGTATTACCCTCCCAAAACCGAAGGGTATCCGTATTTTACCACCAGTTTTGTACTATGTCAACCATAAACTTAATCTATTATAACCACCCTTCTACCTCTGGACTTTTTTATAAAAACATGATATAATTTCATAGTTCTTTAACAATCTTGCCATTCTGAAACGAGGTGTTTTTGATGAGCATCCTTAATATAATCGGTAGCATCGTCTACCGACTCCCCAACTTCATCAAAGACAAGTTGGAAAAAATTGTCTTTCTCAATCCCCAAATTAAACTCCCCGACCGACACACTGGCGGCGCACATGTCGCCATAATCCCCGGCGGAGCAACCGGACGCATCGAGAAAGCTCTTGAGCTATATAGATGCGGGGTCATCGACTATTTCCTGGTTAGCGGTGGCATTGGTCGCTATAGCGTCAATAAAGACTATTCTGAGGCAGAAGAGTACGCCCAAACGCTTGCCGATTCTGGCGTCCCCGACAACCATATCTGGATCGAAAACAGTTCTACTAACACGATAGAGAACATGGCCTTTTCCACCAAGATATTGGTTAAACGCTCTCAGCAATCCGTCAACGGATTTGTGCATCCCATCGTTATAACGAGCGGTTTTCATCTTAAACGCACCGTATCGTTACTCGAGAAGGATATCACCAAAATCCGGCGCAAAACGCCTATGGGACTAAGCATTACTCAACCGTACTGGGCGCCAGCACCATTCGCTTCCTGCGAATTGAGCACCTGGCGCGATACGCCCCTCGGTTGCGGACGCGTAACAAAAGAGGCCATCTGCCTCTTCCTTTACCGATTACGTGGCAAGATATAAGAACACCCCCTGCAAAGAAGAGCAGGGGGCTTTTTCTTACTCAAGAATCACGTTTATTTTACTTCCACAAACGCTTTCAATGTTTGTATCGTATTCATCAGTCCAGACTCATCGGCTACGACGATACCAGTAATTACTACATGGGTACCATCGGCAGGGTAATCCGCCTCTTCGCCATCTTCGATCGTGAATGTCGTTCCGACAAACTGATTACCTTCTTCTTTCCTTTGGCCAACACTATAAGACATACCCGCTCCAAAGTGGCTGACTTCACCCTCAATCTTTACGACCCTGCCAACTTTCTCGCCATTTTGAATCGCTTTCGTAAGAGTAAACTGCGCATCGTAATCGCCAAACTCTACCGTCTCGTCCACATTTTTCAAATCATCAGCCGTAATTGTAGCCGCCTTTTTGTCTTCTTTTTCATCATTGTTTTTGTCTTGCTGTTGGCTGCTGCCGCCATCTTTCTTTCCTTCGTCGTCGCCCTTATTTGAATTTACTGCGACGATGGCGATCACCACGCCAATAACCACCAAAACACCGGCCAAGCCAATCGCTAAACCTTTATTTTTCTCCATAAATCCTCCTTTAATTAATTTCATTATACCTAATCATTATTCTAGTTACAAAAATACCTCCGGAGGAGTGGAGGTATTTTCCTAGATTAGATATTTTATCTACTGCTGGTCACCACCGATGCTCATCTGGATGCCAAGCTTATCGATACATTCAACAATGTAAACCAATGCTTCGCCTTTAGCCTTTTCGTCCATAATTTGGCGTGCAGCATTGTAAGCTGGCTCGATGCAAGCCTTATCTTCTGTTAGCATAATAATGTCTTTGTAAATCATGAACTTCTTGTCGGCTGGAATATCAACCTTCTCAAGAAGTGGGCGAAGATCAGAAAGTGCCATCGACTTAACTTTGTCGAGATCTGGATCGCCATACATAGCCTTCTGTGGCTCTACTGGAATACCATCAATCTGGGAAGGCATAGCTGGAGCGGCCGGCACAGCTGGAGCTGGTGCTGGAGGAAGCGGATTAGCGGCTGTTTCGCCTGCAACTTTATTTGCAATTTCTGCAACAGGATCAGCTGCTGCTGCGGCACCGCCGTTAGTTATACTATTGATTGCTGCTTGCAACTCGTCCTGAGTTGCGCCATTTGCTTGGTCCATTTTTGCCCACCTTTTTGATAATTATCTAATCTTAGTTACTACTATAATATCACGCTTATGTTAAATTCTCAACCAGCGAACCAACTTATCTAGTAAGTCCAACTTTACTTCCTCCATTGGTAAGCGTTCACCAAAGAAGTCTACAATCTGTTCACCCTCTGTTTCGGGGAAGAATACTACCATTCTCATACCGAAACGCTGTTTCGGAATCAGTACGATTGAATAGTGATTTTCCTCGTTCAAGATGCCAAACGATTTAAATTTATCAAACGGCTGAAGATTATTTCCTTCCGAGATTCCATCTTCCGTTAACGAATAATGCAGCATGCGCGGTGGACGGGAAGTGTAAATTAACAGCGTAATTACCGCGACTACAATTACTGCCAAAAATGTCCAATATTGCAACAGTACCGCTAGAGCTATCAATGCCGCCGTCACGATTGCCAATCCGACATACCAACCGGCACTCTTCTTACGTTCAATAAACTCCTTGGCCTGCCAGTTGATGATAGAATCCTTTGCCATAAGCATATTGTATCATTTTTTCAACAATACAACAAAAAATGCCCTAAAATAGAGCATCTTTTGGCGGAGGGTGAGAGATTCGAACTCTCGCACCAGCTTTCGCCAGTCTAACGATTTAGCAAACCGTCCCCTTCAGCCACTTGGGTAACCCTCCAATGTAACCAATTCTAGCACAAAACCTCCCTTACCGCAAAAATCTCGTCCAAAGCATGAGAGTATTGATTTTTTTCGCAATTTGGTGTATAATAAAAATAATATGAAGAAAGTTTTTAAGAAAATTGGTCAGTTTATGGTTGGTGCTGCTGCAGCAGCTACTATTTTAGCTGGTCGCGCTATGGCTACCGGTGTTGATCCGAGTAGTATTGGTAATTCTGAAAACCCAGCCCTCGCTGGCGCTGAAGCCGCCCGTGCTTCTGGCATGCCAGCTGATCTTATCGGTGCAGATGGTGTATTTACTAAAATCACCAACACTATTCTTTATGCTGTCGGTATTATCTCTGTAATTATGCTCATCCTCGGCGGTATCCGCTATGTCGTTTCTGGTGGTGACAGCAAAAAGGTCACCGATGCCAAAAACACCATCATGTACGCAATCATTGGCCTTATCATCGCCATTCTTTCCTACGCGATCGTCAACTTCGTCATCAGCGCTGTTGGTGGCCAACCTCAAGTCTAGTTATTCACTTTTTGCAATTACCGCTATATCTATCTTTTTGCATCCCGCTGCCCGTAGCGTTTCACAAGCCGACATCATGCTGCTTCCTGTCGTCCAAACATCGTCAACCAACAAATAGTTTGCATCCCGGTCTATATTCGTTCTCGCAATATAGGCCGTTTTTGCTTGTTCTTGACGTTTTTCCATGCTCGCACCCACTTGCACTGCATTATTACCACGTATCAAAGCCTGCACAGTCTCAACTCCAGCCATCTTCGCTACGTAATTAGCCAGTTTTTGCATATGATCAAACCCGCGCTCCCTAATGTGCTTCTGTATCGTCGGTAACGCAACAATCTTCGTATTTGGCTCTACCGTCATTACGTCGCATAACAACTCGGCCAAGACTCAGCCGCAAGCTCTCACTGATTTATACTTATATATCTCTATTAATTTCTTCAATTCATCATTACGCTCTGCCACCCAAAATTGGCGTTCAAAGGGCAGGGAGCAATAACCGCAGCGCCCATTATTTAGCTCGAATCCACATATTAAGCACTCATTTTTATGCCAACATAAAATGTATTTTTTACAACGCTCACACAAAATTCGGCCAACTTCACCGCAAGAAATACAGTAATGCGGACAAAATAATTCACCGAAATGCATAAATATTGTATTTTTCACAACATAACTCCCATTTTTCTTGATTTTAGGGAAGAACCCCAATATAATAAAGCTTAAGAGTGTAATTTAGTGGAGGAAATATAAATATGGCTCGTAAACAAGACGAAATGAGCTTAGACGATGAGCTCACTGCCGCCTTTTTAGAGGGCGGTGATTCTGAGTTAGTTGCAGAAGAGGAACCGGTGGATACTCCTGACAACACTCAAGCAGAAGAAACTGAAGAATATACCGAAGATACTGGTGATGGTTGGGATGATGATGCCGATAATCTCCCGGGTCAGCTCGCTGTAGATGTTTATGAAACTGCCGATAAACTTATTATTAAGGCTCGTACTGCTGGCATTGAGCGCAAAGATCTTGATGTCTCCATTTCTGATAATATCCTAACGATCTCTGGCGTTTTGAATGGCGGAGAAGACGACAAGGCTACTCAGTGGCACATTCAGGAATGCTACTGGGGCGAATTCAGCCGCACCATCGCTTTACCAATTCAGGTCAAAGAAGATGGCGTCGAGGCTGTCCTCAAAGATGGTGTCCTTACCATTTCCTTCGAGAAGGAAAAGGTTGAAGCTCCAAAGCGCATCACCATCAACTAATATCGATACCCAAGAAATACTCCCGCAAGGGAGTATTTTTTATACCACAAAAAAAGCGCCCTGTTTCCAGAGCGCTCAGTTAATAACTTTATGATTATTGCAATGCGCTAAGTACGAAAGAAGTAATCGCAAATGCCATCAAGACAATCACAAGACCAATGATGCCGTAAAGAATTGTATCTTTAGCCTTTTTGAGCCTACCAGGATCGCCCTGAGAAGTCGTATAGCTAATACCACCAAGAATCACCATTACGACGGCCACAATACCGATAATTCCGTATACAACATTCAAAATTACGCCAATCGAGGCATGAAGATCAACATTAGCGTTCACAGTTTTATTAACTTCATTAAACCCATCTTGGGCAGCAGAAGCGGCACCATTGCTGTAGCTGCTATTGTTGTTATTATTATTGTTATTGTTAGTATT
>JAFRWP010000003.1 GCA_017437945.1 Candidatus Saccharimonadota bacterium
ATAGACGAGAGCGCTACAAATTGGGAATGCAAGGAGGAGCGCCTTGAAGGCGTCAAACCACTTCTTGAAGATAGACTTAGTGTTTGGCAAGGCATAGCAGATGAAAGCGATCGGTGAAGCGGCCACGAGCAAGACGATGGCGGCTTGGCGAATACCAAGGATGGCGACGAGGGTGATGACGGAAATAATGATGCCGATGAAAGCTAACAAGGTTGGGATGATGAATGCGAGACCTTGAGACAAATAGACGGCAGCGCCAAGTACAGCAACAATAATAACCAATGCCGTATTCCAACCCGAAGACATGAAGCTACTCCAAGCCATATTTGATACTTCGTTACCTTCAATCACGATCGAATCCGGGACAGTAATGGCATTAGTAATGCCATTGAACAAACCGCCAACACCGCGGCCAACAATGTTACCGAGGTCAATAGCGATTTGGCAAATTAAGAATGAAAGGTTAATGAGAATTGCTACGATTAGCAATTTTGGCAAAGCTTTAATAACGCCGTTTTTATCAATATTGAAGCCAGTAATCTGCGAGAAGATTGTGTAAATAAACAGAATAATGAAGAGATAATTGGCAATATTGCGGAAGATATTCCAAGCCTGATATGTGCCGTCGTTTTCTTCGTTTCCGGCGTGGTATAGATCCGTGTCTACTTCAAGTGCTGGGATAATGAAGCGCGCGTAAGTACCGAGGATTGCATCCTGAATGTTGATAATCATCGGACAAAGAATCCAACCAAGCGAACCGGCGTTCGTATAGCAGTTGCGTTCGTCATCCTGTTCGATAGGCGTACCAGTAGGAGGATCTTCGGCAGGTGGATCTTCGGCAGGTGGATCTTCGGCAGGTGGCTCAGAAGATGGGCCCAAAATTAAGTCAATGGAAATCGGATTAATGTAATCAAATACGACAGTTTTTGCCTCTGGACTAGATGTTCCTTCGAGAGTGATGCTATTGAATCGTTCAGCTATGACGGAACATTTTAGAGAGGAACCGCTACCGACAACAACTACAAGACTTTTATCTTCACCTTCAGTCTTCGGGTCACTGGCGCCCACTTTCGTACGGAAACCGTCTTTTACGGCTAAGTTAGTTTTTTCGTACGCTTCAGTATCAAAGACATACGGTAACTGCGTACTCCAAAAGTATGGGCTACTATTATTCAGCTCGCCTAATCGTGGGTCACTATTTTTAATGCTTATGCCGCCGCATCCTTTCGGGAAGTTTCCGTCGCCATTATATAAATATCGGCCATAGAGTACGTAGGCAATATCCGAATGGTTATCTAAATAATTAATTGGGGTCTCTCCGCCAAAATATATTTCTCTAACATTTAAAGCAATTCTATTTGCGGCGCCGTCGAGTCTCTCCAGAGTGTTATCTGGGCTTTGAATACGAATATCTTTAATAGTATTAGCGACTATGCCCAAGTTGTGTTCACCAAGCGAAAAGCCAGTTACCATGTAACCAATACCCGCCGTAACTGGAGCCAAGAATAGGCCCAGTCTATCCTCAGGATAAGGGTCGCCATACGGAGTATTATTGGCTTCGTGCATCATCTCCGTACAAAACGTGGTGCTTCCGCTTCCCAATTCTGCCGCATGAGCTTTACCATAATCTAGACTATATTGAACTATACGAGAAACATTGTCGTAATCATCAAACGTGTAAGACATAGAAATATTTGGAAATGAAAGCGATTTAAAGTTTCCGTCATCATCATAATTAAACCTTAGGGCATTTTTTAAGTCCGTTCTATTAATCATGTGCTTAGGATCATAGTTGTATTTTTCGTCCCCATCGCTAGCTGGCGAATAACTCTGGAAGTATTTAAAAGTTGTACTCCCGTTAATGTCCGTTAGTAGACCAGACATGTCATTATTGTAGATATTATATTCGCATTCTACGGAATAGCTCGAGAGTGCTCTTTTTGCGTAAGCGCCGTAAAGAATACCGCCTTCTTCAATCATGTCTTCAGTAATTTTTGCGTCTTTGCCGAGTAATGCCTCTATGGCATCATTGCACTTAATTGAGCCCATCCAGTTATCTTTGATAAACGGCGTGTCTGCGTTTAAAAGAATATTTTGCTTAAAATATTCTCCAATTTTTGGATTTTTCTTTAACACTTCGTTCTCGGACTTATCCTCGTGAACGCTCTTGAAGCATATTTCCAAAACAGCAGCATAAATAAAGTTTTTAGCTTTTTCTTCGCCAGTGCCCGGAATAGGCTCGATTGCACTTGCGCTCCCGTACGGAAGAAAAGCAACGGAGCCAAACGCCATAAGTGTAGCTAGAACAATGCACTTTATTCTACTACTTAGACGCATATAAGACCTCTTGTAGGTTATATGAGTACACGACATTATTGTCTATAAAGTAGGTCGGGAAAGCTACCGTATTGATACCTTTGATGTCGATGCATTTTTTATCTAATTCAAACAAATTGCACATTTGTCTTTTGTTGGATTTGTATGATAGGCGGATGAATGGACTATTCTCGTAGAGTACAGCATCGCCGGCGTTTTCATAAACTTTAATGTCCTTCCCTTCTTTAAGATCATAGAGATGAACGCCATCGCTTTCTTGAAAAACAATTATTTCTTTGCCTTCAGTTTCAAATTTTTTGTAGACATTCTTGGATAGATACCAACGGGATTGCGTACTGCAGCCCAATAGCTCTTTATTATTTTTATCAACGATACGGTATCCTGCGCCGCCGTCACAAATATTCTGATAGTATCTGTCCGAACCCGATATGCTAGTAGCCGATGTACCACCGGTTGGCAAAGTATCGGTTTTTTGCGCTTCGCCATTAGTGACAATTATGTAAGTGATGGTCTTGCCAGTTTTTTTGTTTCGTTCAATTAGGACACCATTCGAAAGTTTCGAAAGAGTATTCCCGGTATCGGCCGTATATATTACTTTTTTATCAGCCAAAGAAACAATAGTTGCCGGGCTATCTTTTTCAGTAATGATGAGGTACATGCTACCATCAGTACGACCGCGGGTGGCCAATGATGCGCAACCAGCATTCTGGCACTCGTAGACTTTTTCGCGATCCTCAACTTTTACGACGTATGGGATGCCGGTATACATTTTGGTGGTTTTATCGGCCTCTTCGAGTCTTGGAATAACAAAGGCGTATCCCTGACCAATATAAGATGCCATGGAACTATCTTCATTGGCCTTTTCCATTTTGCCATTATAGACATTTTCGCCAGCGATCCAGACATTTTCTTCGATATCGTATGAGATTGCGCCCACTGCATTTCCGTCGAGGATAGTTTCGCCTTTGCGATTAATAATAAGGTCTCTTTCGCCCATATGCACTTTGGCATAATCGCCATAAAATGGGTCGGCTTCATCATACTTCTGGTCGATAACGAATTTATACGATTCGATATCGACATAGCCATATTTCTGCTCAGCATTATTACGGAATGGGATTGGCGCAGTTTTGTCAAAAAGACCGCTGAGGTTCACGCGACTAGCAATCGGAGTACTAGCGGATGGACCGATAGCGCCACCGGAGATAAGTGAGACTGTAACTACCACAATCACAATCACTAGCGCCAAAGCGCCAATGCCAATAAATACTGGTTTCAGATTTCGTGATCTAGGTTCTTGATACTGGGCAGTCGGGGCTGGCGTCGGAGTTTCAAAAAATACTGGAGCCGGGACATCGACTTTTTTACTAATTCGGGCAGGTTTTGGCGAATTAACCGGTACGGCATTCTGCTGCTCATCTGGCGAGCTGCTCACGATTGCTGCCGGACGATCAAAAGAATCAGAATTGATCTCATCACCCTCGTACATACATATATAATAGCATAAGCATTACGAGTTAATAAGGGGTTTTACTAAACACCAAGATCGGTTCTAACGTCATTTTGCATACCCCCTCTAAGAGTATCGCCAGCGACGGATTTGAGCGTGGTAATAGCTTCGGCATTCGCGCTCGTGACCATAGCGGCACCACCAACGGCGGAGAGGGAGCCAACTTGACGGCCATTGCTGTTAATGGAGGTGAGGTGAGAGACTTGCTCGGCGGTCATGCCGGAAACGATGCGTCTCTTGCGGCTATCGGAAACA